>JBKPNY010000216.1:0-15444 GCA_046732835.1 Gemmatimonadota bacterium
AGGACAAAGTCGGCGTCGCATCGGGACTCGCTTACACCAGCGTTGGCGGCGAGGTACTCGAGATCGAAGTGAGCGTGGTGAAAGGAAGAGGAAAAGTTCAGCTCACGGGTACGCTTGGAGACGTGATGAAGGAGTCTGCAAGCGCAGCGTTGAGCTATGCACGCACGCGCGTGAAAGAGCTCGGCCTGGATCCAGACTTCTATCGTAATCGCGACATTCACATTCACATGCCTGCGGGCGCGACTCCGAAGGATGGACCATCGGCCGGAATTGCGATTGCGACGAGTGTCATCAGTGCGCTGACAGGAGTTCCCGTGCGCGGTGATGTTGCGATGACCGGCGAGATCACATTGCGCGGGCGTGTTCTTCCGATTGGCGGTCTCAAGGAAAAAGCTGTAGCTGCCCATCGCAACAAGGTTTCGGACGTAATCATTCCGCACGGCAACACGCGCGACGTGGAGGAGCTGCCTGAGGAAGTGCTTGCTGCAGTCCGGTTCCATCCTGTGAAGACGATGGACGAGGTTCTGGCGATTGCGATGCGTGGTGATTCACTCAGAAAAGCCGCGGAAAAACGGGAAGCACGAATTGCGCGACACAGGCGCGCCGGCGGTCAGGGACTGCAGGATAGCGTAACGGCGCACTGAGATGCCCGACTCCGGATCTGATCCCCTCGTAATCCGGAAGCTCGAGTTCATTGGCGGAATGGCAGCAGCCGATGGATGGCGTCCCGAGTCGGAGCTTCCTGAGGTTGCGTTCGCGGGAAGATCGAACGTCGGGAAGTCTTCCCTTCTCAACACTCTTGTTCGCAGAAAATCGTTTGCCCGCGTGAGCCGAACGCCTGGGCGCACGCGCGAGATCAATTTCTTTCGAGTAAACTCGCATTTCGTCCTCGCCGACCTGCCGGGGTATGGCTACGCGAGAATCTCGAAGGAAAAGAAAGCTGACTGGAAGCCTCTGATCGAAGGATATCTGCGGCATACTTCGACTCTGGCAGGTGTAGTACAGCTTCTGGATATTAGACGCGATCCAAGTGACGACGATATCCAGATGCTTGACTATCTGGCCGAGCTGGAGCTGCCGACAGTTGTTGTCTTTACCAAGAAGGACAAGCTTTCGCGCCTCGAGGCCGACAGGAGGGCCGGTGAGATCATGGGAAGCCTGTCGTTGTCGAAAGAGCAGGTGATTCTATTCAGCGCAGTCACGGGCGAAGGACGCGATGAGCTCGCGGAAGCTGTCGCTTCACTCGTGGATGTGACGAGGAATCCATCGCAGTGATTCGTGCGACAGCAGTGATTTTCGTGGCCGCCGCAGTCGCGGCGTGCTCTCCCCCAAGCGCTGCCGGCGGTCCTCCCGTCGCACCAGTTATCGAAGACACGACGGCACGAGCAGGAATTCCTGCGGGCTATGGCTCTCTAAGACAGGACGATATTGCAATTCGTCTCGAGCCGCAGGGATTGATTGTGCGCGCGATTCCTCTCGATGAAACTGTGATTCGACTGCTCACGCCGGATTCTTATCGCGCCCTGCGTGACCTCGAGGAGAGCAATCGCCGGATAATTGACGGGATCGCGCGTCGTTCAGGCGGCCGATCACCCGATTTGTGGTACGTCTCGTTTTACGGGCTCGAGGAGAATGCGCGCTTCAGTCCAATGGAGCTCGTCATCACGAGTGGTGGTCAGGACTTCAGGCCGATCGACGTCATTCCGTTGAGCACAGGTTTCGGCGAGCAGCGCTTGCGTCAGCGCGAAACGCAAAGTGCTGTCTACGTGTATCCCGGCGACATCGACGTCGACCATCCGCTCACTGTCACTTTCCAGGGTCAGCAGAGCGTGCTTTGGGAGCAGGTGCTCCAGCGTATCGAGCGTGAGCGAGCTCTGGTGAAGGCAAGAGCTACACGCGGCGGACCTTAATCGTCCTGACAAGCTACTCCCCACTGAGAGTGATAGGTTTTGGGTGAGACAATGAGAACTGCGGGAAATTCCGGGAACACGGACACTCACGGACACGACACGGACCAAATACGGAAAAACCTCTTTCATTGGTTTTGAACCACAAAAGAAATATTGTCGTTCGTGTTCTTAGTCCGTGTAGTGTCCGTGAGTGTCCGTGTTCCATGGGTTCCCGTAGTTCCTCATTGTCTCATCGTCTCACGAAACCCTGTCACTCGCACGGTGGAGTAGCTCCGAAATGCCGATATATCCGCTGAGAAAACTCGCCGACCGCCCGAATGCGGCGGTCGTACATGACTGGCTTCACATGATCGAGTCGGAGCTGGAAGACGATTCGACAAATCGCGCTGATCTGTGTCGACGCGTGTTGTGTGAGATTACGTACCCCGAGTATGCCTCGAATTGGGAAACGGCAGTCAACGATTCGTCAGTACCCGCGGGAACCCGGCTCGCACTCGACGCTCTCGATCCGCGCAACATCACACTCGAGCCCGAGTACTACGCCGAATGCGACGACGAAAAATTCCAGCGCGTGAAGCCCCTGCTCTGGCTCTGGTATTCATTCGACCGAACCATCCTGGGCGCGCAGAATGTCGAGATTGGCGTTCAGCTTCGAAGAATTCTTGCCCAGAAAATCTTCAAGCGCGTCGGCAGGAATTTCAAAGCGTTTCAGCACGTTGAGTTTTCGTTCGGATACAACATGGAAGTCGGTGACGACTGCGTTGTGCATCGGCATGTTCTACTCGACGATCGCGGTGGGATTGTGATGGGTGACCGCGTATCCATCAGCGATTATGCCAACATCTACAGTCACACGCACAGCATCGTCGACCAGAAGGATGTCACTGACGCAGTTACGCGACTCGACGACGGAGTTCGCATCACATATCACGCCACTGTGCTTGCCGGAGTTCACGTGAATGAAGAAGGAATGGTCGGCGCCGTCGCTGTTGCAACCAAGGATGTGCGGCCGTATCACGTCAACGTTGGCATTCCCGCGAAAAGCGTTCGCGTTAAGCCGAATGCACCGCACGGTCCGGTGAATGTCACTACTGTCAAGCCCCGCTGATTTATCAGCAATTGTCTGACGCTTCTCTGACACAGCCGATATAGCAAAGCGTGAGGTGAGAGAGTCATCGTGAATCATGACTCTCTTCACGAAAAAATCGATGGGCGATCTGCGAGCTGACGCCGAGAGCAACACACTTCGTCGCGCGCTCGGTCCGCTCAACCTGACGACGCTCGGAATCGGCTCGATCATCGGCACCGGAATCTTCGTGCTGACTGGCACCGCTGCATCGCAAAATGCGGGACCGGCGTTAGTAATCTCGATGATCATTGCGGGCATCGCGTGCGGATTTGCCGGGCTCTGTTATGCAGAGTTTGCCTCGATGATTCCCGTAGCGGGAAGTGCATACACGTACGCGTACGCAACTATGGGCGAGCTGATGGCGTGGATCATCGGCTGGGATCTCGTGCTGGAGTACGCGCTCAGCACGGCCACTGTCGCTGTGGGATGGTCAGGTTATTTCACCAGTCTGCTTGCCGATGCGGGCCTCCACATTCCCGCCGCGCTTTCCGGCGCGCCTGGAGAAACGGTCGCGATGGGAGCTACGACAGTACCGGGAATATTCAATCTTCCCGCCGCACTGATAGTCGGTCTTGTTTCGGCTCTCCTTGTGATCGGGATTCGACAGTCAGCAAACACGAACACTGCACTCGTCATCATCAAGTCGATGGTGCTGGTCGTCTTCATCGTCGCGGGCGCAGCGTACATCAACAGCGACAATCTTCACCCGTTCATTCCACCAAACGCAGGAAAGTTCGGAGCGTTCGGGTGGAGCGGCATTCTTCGCGGAGCCGGCGTGATTTTCTTTGCGTACATCGGCTTCGATGCGGTCTCCACTGCCGCGCAGGAAGCAAAGAATCCGCAGCGCGACATGCCGATTGGTATTCTGGCATCGCTGGCAATCTGCACGGTCATCTACATCGCAGTCGCTATCGTGCTTCTAGGGATCGTGCACTACTCGAAGCTCAATGTCGCGGATCCTCTCGCAGTTGGCATCGATGCGACTGGACTGACATGGTTCAGTCCAATTCTCAAAGTCAGCGCGCTGTTCGGATTGTTCTCTACCATGCTCGTCACGCTGCTCGGCCAAACCAGAATCTTCTTCACTATGAGCCGCGATGGTCTCCTGCCTTCGGTGTTTCAAAAGGTTCATCCGAGCTTTCGAACACCGCACGTCAGCACGATGCTCACCGGTACTGTTGTCGCAATCGCAGCGGGGCTCACGCCCATTCGTGTTCTCAGCGTGCTTGTGAGCATGGGGACATTGCTGGCGTTCGTTCTCGTGTGCTTCGGCGTGATAATTCTGCGAAAGACCGCGCCTGACCTTCCGCGCCCGTTCAGGACTCCCTGGGTGCCGGTGGTTCCGATTCTCGGAGCGCTGTTCTGCTTCCTTCAGATGGTCGCTCTTCCGGGGACAACATGGGAGCGTCTCGTCATCTGGCTGGCGCTCGGAATGGTTGTCTACTTTGCCTATGGACGACGCAACGCCGAAAGGAGGAGAGCTCAGCGGTCGGTCGAACGGAACGTGACGGAGGCGCGATTAGCGTCGTGAATTTCTGAGCATGGCTGTAATATTCCGGCATGCCGCGTAATCCAAGCCGCACTGGAATGCCCGCGCTGGTCGGACTGCTGCTTGTGGTCTTCGCCATCGCGGGACTTCTGGTCTACGAAGCGTGGAACACGGGCCGCTCCCGGCGCGAGATCGCCGAGCGCGGCCTGCAGGATTACGCTGCGTATGCGTCGTGGAGCACGGCGCGAGCGGGCGAGAACGTTCTCACTGCAAGCCTCTCGACGATATTCCGTGGAATCGCCGGCAACCGCGTGAGCAGTGCCGAAGAAATCGCACCGCTTGCGACACTCATAGCGGGCGCACGCTATCTCGCGCAGTGCGATTGCGCGATGGATCTTCCGGCGGATTACTACTTTCGCTTCGACGCCTCGAAGAATGAGGTAAAAACTGAGCCTTATGTTGCACCCGCGCCTGACCTGAAAATGGAAAGCGGATGGGCCGCCGCAAAAGTAGGCTCATACACTGTTCAGACTTCCCCGCTCTCTCTCATAAAGCCCGACAACGACTGGCTCAGGACTGCGCTGCACGACGTGCCGTTGGAGTCGCTGCCGAACTTCGGATTGTATTTCGCCTCGCAGAACGGCGAATCGCGAGTCGTTGGAATTGCACCTCAGCGGGATTCCGCCGGAAAAGTGATCGGCGCGCTCGGCTTCGTCACTCCGTCAAAGCGATTTGCCGACATCACGTTCACTCATCTGTGGCGTAATCCGAAAATTCTCCCCGGCGCAATTACGCACGGGATCCCGATGGACTCCCTGCTCGCAGCGGTTGTCACGACACCGTCGGGTACGGAGATCTATCGATCCCGCGGATGGATCGACGGACTGCGCTCTGACACTGCCTCTCTTGGATCGTTCGGCGGCGGAATGAAAATGAAGGTTGCACTGCGTCCTGATGCGACAATCAGGCTGCAGGGAGGAGTTGTCCCCGTCTCGAGAGTTCCGGTGTGGGTCGGACTGCTGATGCTGACTGGGTTACTCACTGTCATCATCGTGCGAAACATTCAGCGTGAACATGAGCTCGCTCGCCTGCGACTAGAGTTCAGCGCCAGTGTGTCGCACGAGCTCAGGACGCCGCTGGCTCAGATACTTCTTTTCGGCGAAACGCTGACTCTCGGGCGCACTCGCTCCGATAACGAGCGGCGCGATGCAGCGAATGTCATCGTGCGTGAGGCGAGGCGGCTCATGCATCTCGTCGACAACACTTTGACATTCTCGAGAGCGGAAAGGCCCGTTGTCAGTCTTTCCCCACGCAGACAGGCACTCGCGCCACTCGTTCGAGAAGTAATCGCCGGATTCGGTCCGCTGGCAGCAGCAAAGAATGTCACAATCCATCAGAATCTCGACGAGAGCGTCGAAGGATTCGTAGATGGTGAAGCATTTCGCCAGGTTGCGCTGAATCTTCTCGACAATGCTGTGAAATACGGGCCTGCAGGTGGGCGCGTTAATGTCGCGCTCACTAAAGGACACACGCGCCTTGGCCTGGAGGCCGCACAGAAACAGAAGCACGTCGTTCGTCGCTTCACAGTCCGGCTTACGATCGATGATCAAGGTCCCGGCGTAACTGGGCGCGCGCGTGATGAGATCTGGGTTCCGTTCGCGCGTGGAATGAACGGCGAGCCCGCAGTTGGTACCGGATGCGGTCTCGGTCTGGCCGTAGTGAGGGAGCTCGCCGAGCGTCATAATGGATCGACTTGGGTTGAGACGGCGCCCGGAGGGAGTGGATCGCGATTTGTCATCGAGCTGCCCGACGTTGCCGTTAGAGAGGAAACTCCTTCGGTTGCGCCCTCGCGTGTAGAAGTCAGCGAAAGTCTGATCGCAGGATGACGCGTATTCTGATTGTCGAGGACAACGAAGATCTCGCTCGAGGCCTCGCCAACAATCTCGAGATCGAAGGTTTCGAGACTGAGATTTCATCCGACGGTGCAACCGGCTTAGCACGTGCGAAGGAATCTTCGCCCGATCTAGTCATACTCGACCTGATGCTGCCGGGAATGGATGGATATCGGGTGCTCAGTACTCTTCGCGATGAAGGTGACACTGTTCCGGTGCTCGTTCTCACTGCGCGAACTGCTGAGCACGACAAAGTCCGCGGATTCAGAGAGGGATGCGACGATTACGTCACGAAGCCCTTTGGCTTGCTCGAGCTGATTGGTCGTGTCAACGCACTGCTCAGACGCGCAGCGAAATCAAATGGGCGCGATCAGGCAGTGTCATTCCGGTTTGGCGACGTGGAGATCATTCCGGGCACTCACGACGTGATCAAAGATGGAAAACCGGTTTTGCTCCGGCCAAAAGAATTCGAGCTGCTGATGGCGCTCGTGCGGCGCCGCGGAAATGTTGTTGGACGCCTGGAGCTTTTGCGGGAAGTTTGGGGATACGGCTCAGACGTCGTAAGCCGCACAGTTGACACGCATGTGGGCGAGCTGAGACGAAAGCTCGAGCAGGATCCGGCGCAGCCACGGTATATCCTGACGGTTCGCAAAACCGGATATCGCCTGAACGTCAGCTAGATAACTCTCAGTACATCCTCGACAGGTCCTGCATTCCCTCCAGCGAGAAGATGCAGAATGTGCGACAGCGCTTCGCGCTCACGCGGCCAGATGAACCGCGACGAGGCCTCGTGCGGCGAGAGCCATTCATAATGCTGATGTTCCTCGCTCAGCTTGACGTCAGCAGGCTCGTCGACGAATGCAGCGAACACGACAGCAAGCTGAACGGTTCCGAACATGTGCAGGTAAAACGGCTGCACTGTCACGTTGTAAAGTCTGGCGACATCGAGTCCCGTTTCTTCGCGTACCTCGCGTACTGCGCCGTCTTCGGGATGCTCGCTCGGACTTAATCGCCCGTGAACCGTTTCCCACGCACCGGGGCAGCGGGTGTTCTCGGCGCGCTGAACGACGAGAACTTTCCATCCCTCGGGCAGAGGACGAATGACATAGACATCGACGACGCCTGCAACAACCTGAGTCACCCTGGGCTCACTCTCCGGATACGAAAGTTCCGGTGAATCAAACTCATCGGCGCCTCCGACGCGAGTATCCTCGACCTGGTCAACCGCGATATGCTGGTCGAGAACACGCAGCAGCTCGTCACCGCTGGTCTGGCCAGAGCGAAGGTGCTGCACTCCGGATTCCCATAACGACCGGCAACCGGACCGACGGGCGGTCGCCGTAAGGACGTCGACCGATGCACCTGCGGCAATTCCACGCTCCAGCTCGGAGTCGGCTACGACTATTTCCGTGACCGCCAGGCGCCCGCGGTATCCCGACATCGAACAGTCGTCGCAGCCCACGGGAGTGTAAACCATCATCCCGTCAGGAAGACTCGCTCGAAGCTGCGACGGTACGCCGTCGTTAGCTACGATTCTGCATTGGGGACAAAGCTTGCGGATAAGTCGCTGCGCGACGACTCCCTTGAGAGCAGCAGCGAGACGTGCAGTATCGACGCCAAGATCGGTGAGTCGAGTGATGGAGCTGCATGCGTCATTGGTGTGCAGTGTTGCAAAGACAAGATGGCCGGTCAGTGAGGCCTGTATTGCAATCGCGGCCGTTTCCCTGTCACGAATCTCTCCGATCAGAACAACGTCCGGATCCTGTCGCAGTATCGATCGCAAAGCGGATGCAAAGCTGAGTCCTGCTTTTTCGTTGATCTGAACCTGCACAATTCCAGGAATGCGGTATTCGACCGGATCTTCGACGGTGATGATGTTGAGACCGCGCTGCTGAATTTGTCGGAGCACCGCATAGAGTGTCGTGGTTTTTCCTGAGCCAGTTGGTCCCGTTACCAGCACGAGACCTTCGCGCATATCGAGCAGTCGCTGGATCTGTCGCGCGTCGAGCGCATCGAGTCCAAGCGAGTCGACGGACCTGATCGTGGTGGCTGGGTCGAGAATTCGAATCACCACCTTCTCTCCGTGGGACGCAGGGAGCGTCGATACTCGCAGATCGATTCGCTTGTGCCCCGCTCCAACTGATGCATGACCGCCCTGCGGCCGAAGCCGGTCGGCGATGTCGAGCTTAGCCATGATCTTGATTCTCGAGACGAGCGGAATGCCCACCGCCTTGGGAAGAAGCATCACATGCCGCAGAATTCCGTCTACGCGATAGCGCACGGCGATACCGTCTTCCTCGGGCTCGAGATGAATGTCGCTGGCGCCCTGCTCGATGCCTGACGACACGACCCGGTCGACGAGCCTCACAACCGGCTCGCCCGCGAGCGCAGCAAATGTTGGTTTGCTTCCAGACAATCCTGACTGTCGAGTCGAGTAGGCGTCGTCGAGCCGTTCTGCGATTTGATCAGGCGACGCCAGCCACATCCGGAGTGAGCGACCGCTTACAAATGCAATCGAGCGCTCGGCATCCAGGTCCCACGGATTTGCTGTCGCTATGTCGAGCATATGCGCGGCCGCGGCCAGAGGAAGGATCTGACATCGGCGAGCGATTCGCTCCGGGACCAGCGCGATTGCGTCGGCGCTGACCTCGAGCGACGGCGCAACAGGAGTGCTGAGCTTGACCGATATCGCGTCGATCAATGCGTCGCGATCGACAAGCTTGAGCCTGAGCGCGGCGTCCCAAACACTGATGCTCGCAGCCTCTCTCGCGCGCTCGGCAACCTCGATAGACGTAAGCTCGGCGATAACTGGAATCACCCACTCATCACGAAGCGTGGTTTTCACTGATCAATTGGAGGCATCAGCGAATCTTTCCAGGATTCGCGGCGATTACCTCACCGTCACTGCGCTGGTCTTATCGTTCGATTGCAGAACTAGAGAATTGACCAGAGATCGCGCGATACATCGACAGAGAAGGTCCAGCGGCCATCACGCAATCCGCGAGCGACATCGAATCGGAGCAAATCGAAAATCGTGAGCGCACCGATTCCGACTGATGGATGCCAGCCATCCCTATCGATCCACGCGGCATTTGCAAACGGCGCCAGAGTCATCGCGGCAGGAGTCTTTCCATATCGTCCGAGAGAGAATGATGGAAACGGTACCGGAAATTGAATCTCAGCTCGCTGCGAAACGGCGGCTCGTGACGCGAACTGATGATAGAGATACCCTGGTGCCGACATCGGGCCGCCCAGATACACCAGATGCTGTGCCGGCGCGGAATCTCCGGCCGCTATCCATCCTGCAAAAGAGCGAAAGACAATTCGCGAAGTGCCGACAGGTCTCTCGAAGTTTCCGCGAATACTGACGCGCGACAGGTCTCGATAGTCGTCATCGGATTCCTTGAACTGAATCAGCGATCCGTCAGCGTGAAGCTGCGTCTCGAAGCCCCATGGTCCCAGGCGTGTCGGACGATCGAGCGACAATGTCGCGCGCCGTTCGCGCATATGTGCAGCAGGAATAGTCGGCTCGTACCTGCCTGAAGCAGGTGTCGCGTTTACAGGGAGAGATCGCTGTCTTTCGATCGCACCTTCGAGCGAAAGAGTCCATCCGAGCAGCGGACGCGTTCGCACACTGAGACTTCCCCCCCGCGCTCCGTATGGTTCGGTGAAATCACTGCCGAACTCCTGCGCTGCAATGCTGCTCACAAGCTGCGATGTCTCGCGAATATCGCCCGCATCCGCGAAGTCATCGTACCCGGCCATATCGAAGCCGGCACCGCTCGCACGCCTGAATGAAATTCCGCCGCGTGCTTTTACTTTTTCATCCGACAGGCCATATCGTCCGCGAGCTGTTACCGAAAACCCCTCGCCAAGCCGACGATTTATTCCTGCCCCAAGCGCGAGTCCCTCGACACGATCTGCGCGAACGAAATCGGATACACCTCTCGCCGACAAGGATGTGCTTCGTGTGCGCGCCAGCGCCTGGCTTCGCACGAGGGCGCGCGCTTCTTCCTGCACCTTCGCTACATCGGCATCAGTAACGGCACGCACATCCGGGGGGAGTGAGTCCAGAACATTGCCCGCAAATGGAACTGGTGACGGTGTTCCGCGAGGAGCAAGCTGAATTTCCGGACCGACGAACAGACCAGGATTCATCGGGACATTCACTTCATAACAGCAGATCTCCCACCTGCCTCTTATGATTCCGCGCGCGGGATAATCGAGCCATGTCCCTGTACGCCTTATCTCGATCTCCTGTCGCCGAGGCAGCCAGAAACGACCTTCGATCAAGCCGTTCTCCAGAACAACGCTTACATCTTCGAGCTCCTTGTCCTTGAGTGCCGCGCGAGTGAAGCTGAACGCCATTCGCACGACTTCCCCGCTCTCTCTATCGATGTACACAGCGCCAACAGCGCGCGGCTCTCGATCGTTCTTCGGTCGAACGCGAACCTCGTAAACATCCAGCGTCCTGGGACCAAGCCGTATCTGCAGGGAATCTCGAATTGCGTAGTCGTACTCGTTCAGGCCTTCAGCAGAGAGCGGATGAGGAACGTCGCGCACTTCGTCGCCCTCACCAAGCCGGATAATGTTGGGGAAATTGTTCTGGACAATTCCGAGGTGATCGCGGTGATAATTGATGTCGGTCGGCAGGAGAAGCGTATCGCGGCGGGCGGCAATCAGCTGCTTGCTCTGGTTCGGAGCGCGCCAGTAGATCGAAAGACCGAGCTCATCGGCCTTGACGATTCGGGGCGGCTCGGTGAACCCTTCTCCTACCTGCGCGAGGAAAGTCAGATAGCCGTGCGCGGCAGCCTTGTAGCTGGCGAGCGCGGTGTCAGCGATCTGTCTCGCTCTTCTCTCGGTGGCCTGCTCTACGAGCGCGCGGGAACGCGGATCGTTCCATGTCTGTCCAAATAGACGTGGAGCGGACGCGACTTGAGAAATTCCACAAGCGGCGAGCAGTACCGCAATTGACCGTCGCATCATCAAGGAAAGTTACGTGAGGGATGTGCCGGATCAATTCATTAACACCGCTCAGCTCATGATGTTCAAATGAGCGGCTCCTCATTCAACCGGTTCACCGAGCTGGCACGCTCAGCCGATGGCCGAGCTCAAATCGTGCCCGTGTGGAGAGACGTGCTCCTCGATACGGACACGCCCGTCACCGCCTACGCAAAACTCCGGCGTGAGCCGTTCGCGTTTCTGCTCGAGTCTGCACCCGCTGGCGGCGAGACATGGGCCCGCTACACTTTCCTCGGCACCGAGCCACGCTCGGCGTGGAGACTCGTGGGTGACACAGTCGAAGACTGGGATCCCAGCCGCGGCTGGCACTCCGCGCGAACACCTGAGGATCCGCTCGCAGACCTCGACGCGATCATCGCGCGGACGTCGATCGGTGAAGTCCCGGAGCTCGGAAGATTCTGGAGCGGCGCTGTCGGCTATTTCGGGTACGATATCGTTCGACTGATCGAGAGACTACCAAATCGTCCGCCGGGATCGTCATCGATTCCTGATGCGATGTTCGTATTCACGAGCTCGATGGTCATCATCGACAATCTCAGATCGCATGCCCGTATAGTTGTCGGAGTCGAGACGTCATCGTCGTCCACTGATTTGCAGGAACTTTTCGACGATGCAAACCGCAAAATCGATTCGATTGAGGAACGCCTCAGGTCGCCAGCGAGACTGGAAAGTCTGTCCCTCAAGCCGTCGATATCCGCCACTGGTCGATCCAGCATCGGTCGAGATGACTTCATCGATAAGGTCGAAGTAATCCGGGAGCACATACGCGCAGGCGATTGCTTCCAGGCATTGCTTGCACGGCGCATCGAGCTCGATGCGGATTTCGATCCAACAACGCTCTATCGCTGCCTGCGCGCACTCAATCCGTCGCCGTACATGTATCACCTCGTGCTCGACGGCGTGGAGATAATCGGAAGCTCGCCGGAGCTGCTCGTTCGCCTCGAGGATCACCGCATCACGGTGCGACCAATCGCAGGAACGCGACCGAGAGGAACAGACGCTGCGCGTGATGAATCACTCTCGAAAGAGCTGCTTGCCGACCCGAAAGAACGAGCCGAGCACATCATGCTCGTCGATCTCGGCCGCAACGATGTGGGGAGAGTGTCGCGGTATGGAACCGTCACAGTCAGCGAGCTCATGCGAATCGAGAAATATTCTCACGTGCTTCACATCGTGAGTCAGGTCGAGGGAATGCTCGATCGTGAACGCACCGCGATGGATGTGTTTCGCGCGACTTTCCCGGCGGGCACCATGACCGGGGCACCGAAAGTCCGCGCGATGGAAATCATCGATGATCTCGAGCCTGTTTCGCGCGGTGCGTATGCGGGAGCGATCGGGTTCATCGCGGGCGGAGGGAAGACGATGGAGCTCGCGATCACGATCAGAACGTGCGTGATCGCCGATGGAATCGCGTCGGTACAGGCAGGCGCAGGCATCGTCGCAGACTCGGTCGGTGAAACTGAATGGGAGGAAACCGAAAGCAAAGCACGTGCGCTGCTATCGGCGATCGGTCAAGCGAGGTCAGCGAGGTAGTGGCTGTAACTGTTTCTGTCCCCGGCTACGCGCGCTTCAAGGTGAATGGGGCGCGCGGTCTTGTCCTCGAATCATGCAAGGGCGCGCTCGAGAGCATTCTCGCAGTTTCTACATTGTACGAATATGCCGCAGCGCAGCCTGACGCTCGAAGTTACCGGGGCCGCGCAATTGCATACGGGGTAGCGCTTGCGAATGGATGCGGCAATGTTGTCGTACGGCATGCAATGCGCGGCGGACTCCTCGGCCGTACCGGTTCCGATCTTTTCTTTCCACCTACACGCGGACTTCGCGAGCTCATCAACTCGCTGAGATTGAGACTGGCTGGAGTTCCGACACCGGAGGTGGTTGCATTCGTCAGCTATCCGGCAGGGCAGCTCCTCAGACGAAGCGATGTTGCAACGCGTGAGATTCCCGAGAGCCACGATCTTTCGGTTGTGCTCCGTGAGATGAACGACAGCGGACATCGCGAATCGTGTCTTCAAGCGGCAGGCAGGCTTCTTTCGAGACTTACTCGAGCAGGTGCGCATCACCCGGATCTCAATGCGCGAAATATTCTCATCACATGGGATGCAAACGACGGTGCAGGCGCTCATGTGCTCGATGTCGACAGAATCCGGTTCCATGTTCCCAGTGATCCAATGGTGGCAAACGCGAATCTCGACCGGCTGGAGCGGTCTCTTAAGAAACTCCGCGAGCGCGAGCAGCTGTCCGTGAGCGATTCGGACATAGGGGTAATTCGCGCTGCGTCGGCGAAGGACGCCGGGTGAGCTCGATGGAACGCGTTTGCATTGTGATGATGAGCGCCGTTGGGGACGTAGTGCACGTGCTGCCTGTGATCAATGCGATAAAGCGCGCCCGGCCGGCAACTCACATCACCTGGGTTCTTCAGCCAGGCCCGTCGATGCTGGTGAAGAATCATCGCTCAGTCGATGAAATAATTCTGTTCGAGCGAAAGAAGGGCATCACCGCAATGCGGGAGGTAATTGCCGCACTGCGGGCGCGCAGGTTCGATTTGCTGATCGATCTTCAGGTTTACTTCAAGGCGGGGTTGATCAGCGCGCTTTCAGGTGCGCGACGTCGTCTTGGATTTGACCGCTCGCGCGCACGCGATGCGAACTGGCTTTTCACGAACGAAAGAATTCCGGCGCACCCCGTTCAGCATGTTCAGGATCAGTACTTCGAGTTTCTCCGCCACCTGGGAATCGATCCTGAGCCGATCGAATGGTGTCTCAGTCCCACTCCGGAAGAGCGACGTTGGCAGGAAGAGTTTGTGGCGCAGTTCGATCGTCCACTCGCGTCAATTGTTGTAGCGACAAGCAAGCCCGAAAAGGACTGGATTCCCGAACGATGGGCCGAAGTGTGCGACATTCTCTTCGAGAAGCACGGTCTGCAGCCCGTACTTGTCGGAGGAGATACTGAGCGAGAACGAGCTGCTGCAGAAAGAATTATTTCACTTAGCAAAGCGCAACCTGTTTCAGCGCTCGGAAGCGGTCTCCGAAAACTCGTTTCTATTCTCGATGCTTCCGAAGTTGTTCTCGCACCAGACACTGGCCCGCTTCACATCTCCGTCGCGCTGGGCCGGCCAGTCATCTCGCTTATCGGCTACACTGATCCGCGCCGAACTGGACCATATCGCAACTATCACGATCTGATCATCGACGCGTTTCATGATGCTGATGATGAAGCAGGTCCTGTCACGATGGCGACGAAGCAGGGGCGAATGCCGCGGATCACTGTCCAGGATGTCGAGGACAAGCTCGACGTGTGGTCTGCTAACTACCGCGGAAAATCGTAGTCAACGCCGAGCTCGCGCAGCACTGCAACAAGCCGCACGAGTGACAGTCCCATCACTGCGAAATAATCCCCGTCGATTCGGCGAACGATCGTCGCACCATAACCTTGAATTCCGTACGCGCCCGCCTTGTCCATCGGCTCCCCTGTAGCGATGTAGCGGGAGATCCTGTCGTCGTCGATTGGAAGGAATGTCACGTCTACGATCTCGACGCCGGAAACCGTTCGTCCGTTATGCCTCGCAGCAACAGCCGTCATCACCGTGTGTGACCTGCCGCTCAACATTCTCAGCATGCGCGCGGCGTCCGCTACATCTCGCGGCTTTCCCAGAATGATCTCATCGATGACGACGATTGTGTCGGCGCCGACCACCAATGCATCGCCATTCTGCTTTGAGACATGCTCGACTTTCTCTCGCGCGACTCTTTCTGCGTACTGTTCCGGCAGCTCTCCTGCTCTCACTGTCTCGTCGATATCGGCAGGTCTTACATCATGCTTGATGCCGACAAGCTCCAGCAGCTGTCTTCGCCTGGGAGATTGAGATGCGAGAATGACTTTGAGCCGGGTGATGTCTTGCATTTTAGTTCTTTCTTGCGAAGCAGCCACTGAGGGTCGGGGTTAAGATTAAAGTTATTTTTTTATGGTTTTTTGGCCAAAGAAGAGTTTAGCCGCGAAGCC
>JBKPNY010000217.1:0-9271 GCA_046732835.1 Gemmatimonadota bacterium
TTCTAAGTGCGGTGCTGCATCTTCAGTTCTTCGCCGGGGATCTCAAATAATTCCGAGACTATTCTCGTATTGCAGGTTGAGAAGGTTTGGGTGAGACAATGAGAACTACGGAAACCCATGGAACACGGACACGCACGGACACTACACGGACTAAATACAGAAAAAACCTCTTTCATTGATTTTGAACCCACAAAAACATTGTGGTGTTTCGTAGTTAGTCCGTGTAGTGTCCGTGCGTGTCCGTGTTCCATGGGTTTCCGTAGTTCTCATTGTCTCATCCAAACTTTATTAACCTGCAATACGCGAATAGTCTCGGAATTATTTGAGATCCCCGGCGAAGAACTGAAGATGCAGCACCGCACTTAGAACTGTCTGAGTGAACCGCCGGTTCAAATTCTTGTCGAAGCTCTCCACTCGTGAGAACACAAAACTCGACGAAAGGTTTTCTGCAACATCAGTATCAGCGCTGAAGCTGAATGCGCGGCGGCCATTATCAGTCAACCGGCTCTCACGACTCAGCGTGAGCGGATTGAGCACGAAGTTGTCACCGTGCGTATCCTGATAGCTCACTCGGGTGCGTACATCGCTCTTGAGCTTCCATTCAGGCGGAACAGCCCACGGCTTCGCAATCTCGAAGCTCACGTCATTGTTGTGATTCTTTGAGCTCAAGCCTGGACGCGTCTCGCGGCGCTGCGAGTAAGAGTAACCAACGTTCGTTGACAAGGGTCGCTCACCCGCAAATACGATGGACACGCTTGCGGGATACGAACGCACGAGCGTCTCAGCACGATCGACAGCAAATGTCGGCTCCGCGATAGCGTTGGCCGCATCTGACTGAGGCGGATTGGTTGTGAACCGATCCGGCTGCCGCGCATTGATCTGCCTTGTCTGTACCGCGCGCGCAGATCCGCCAATACTCGAGATCAGGCGCCGCAGGCGATCCGGCTTCATGCTCCAGCGGAGTGCGAGATCAGGGAATACCACCTGTGTTCCATCAGTTACTGCCTGCGAGTCGTCGAAACGCCGCGTCCAGTTGCGTGCACTGATGAGCTGGTATCTGTTCGCGAGACTCGCACCAAATGGAAGCGCAATCGTGTGATTCGCTGTGAGCTGATTGATGAGGCCGGCACTTGTCGCGGGCGTGTCGCCAATTTCACGGAAACGACCGATCCCTCCAAACGCGAGCTGATAGGAGAGCGGAGCCTGCGACGGTGTCTGATCGAAGACCGAGATGATGCTGCGATTGAAATTCACATCGATCGGCTGCAATGCATCGAAAAGCCTGTGCAGGAATCGAGTACTGTCGAGGAAGAGCGCTGCCGCACGAGGAAGATCGAGAGTAACGCCGGCAGTTGTTGTCTGAGAGCTGCCAAGCCGGCGCGGAAGCTTGAGACCTGCGGAATCCTGGAACTGAATGAAGCTCAGCGTATTCGGATCTCGCAGCATGTTGTACGAGCTTCCGAAATCGATGCGAGGCCTGATCCACGATGTCGTCGACGGAGTGTAGTTGATACCGGCCTGCATCTCACGCTCTCTCTCCAGTCCCGCATCCGCGCCAAAAAGGCGCACGCGATCGCTGCCCGTTACAACGCCGAGAGGATTGTCGTTGCCATAGTTGCGCAGATCGCGCACGGAATTGAGGTCGAGTCTTCCCGTAAGCGATCTCGTCGGCTTGAGCTGAAGGGAAGTGCCGTTGCGCCAGGTGCTTGTCTCCCCGTCAATCCGTCGAGGAATGTCGTCGAGAGCGTCTGCGGGCTTGAGATACGTCAGCCTGCTGTCACTCCCCCGCGTGAACACGCTCGTAAGGTGCAGCTCGGCGGGCGCCCACTTTGAAAGCTCGGGCATCAGCGCGCGCGAAAGATTGTAGTCGAGTCCAACGATGAAATTGCTCGCGTGACCATTCTCGTATTCCGAGCGAGCGTCGGCCGACGTGTAGGAACCTTGAAGCGACAGGTTGTTGAGTATCGTCGCGAGCTTCGAATCAGTGATTGGCGTTGCGCGCGACATTGCGAACGTGACTGACGTCGCAGAAGACTTCGGCGTGCGCAAGCCGTCAACACTCTCTCCCTGAATGTCACTTCGTGAAACGAACCTGGGATCACTCGATGCTGAGGCGTAGTTCAAGCTCACCGGTATCGACCAGCCAAATCCGCGAGGCAGCATCTTCTCCAGATGAAATGCCGAGCTCAGGTTCAGTGAGTTGTCAGTGAGGAATGTCGGCTGTTCTGCGAGCTGCCGGAAATTTGGATCGCGTCTCGAGACATTGAGACGAATGTCGGCAAAGTCACTCGCGAGAACCGTGAGTGACATTTGGCCGGCGAATCCCGCTGCATCGACAACTCCGCCAAGCCTGATGTCATCGACCCACAGCTCGAGTGTATCACCCGGCGCAACTGGATTTGCAGAGCCGCCGGCACCGACGCGAATCATTCCAACTGCGAGCTCCTGCACTCCTGCGAGATTCGGAGGAGTAACTCCGGGATCGCTGCTGTAAACGATGTAGCCGTCGTCGCACGCAATGTAGCGCGTACCTCCCGCCGTAGTCGGCGTTTTGTCGATGAGCACCGAGTCAAGTCCGGTACATACGTTGGAAGTCGTACCGTGCAGGTAGTTGTTCTGAATATCGGCGCGCAGCTTGAAGAGCTTGTCGAAGTCGACCTTCACTTCCGGAAGCCACGCACTTTCGCCGCTGCCTCCGTTGAGTGGTGTTCGATACATGTAAAAGTTGTTCGGATCGCGGCCAATCTTCACATAGAATTGCAGATCTCCCGACTGTCCCCATCCGTTGCGAACACCACGCGCCCAGAGCCGAAGCTCCTTGTATGCCATGAAGTTCTTCTCACCTTCCGGGAATCGCACATAAGCTTCGGCGCGATCATACTGAGCAAGATTTCCAGCGGTTAGTCTCAGCGAGCGCTCGTTGATCTGCAGGCGCGCTGTCTGGAACTGGCTTCGCTTGGTATCAGGAGCATCTATGACGCCGGGAGGCGATTCGTAGCTGATCCCGCTCGCAAGATTTCGATCCTGCGTGCCGATGACTCCTGCGTTAACGAATCCCTGTCCCTGCGTTTCACCACCGATTCCGCGAATCCCGCTTTCAGCGCGCTTGAGCCATGGTGCGCCAGTCAGTCGCAAGCGCGCTATTGGAACCTGAATGAATTCGTCATCACCAACTCCTGTTCCAGAGATCATCGTCATGCGCAATGCGCGCATTCTTCGAAGGAGCGGCGCGCCGAGTGAATCGTCGGCCGTTCTGAATGGAATTCGAAACAATACCCAGCAGCGTTTCTCCGCAGCCGGACCGACAACAGTACGTGGACTCGGCGCGCACCGGCCAACGCGGGTGTATCCGCTGCTGTCTGCAAGATTCACGATGTAGCGTCGCAGCTCCTCAGCATCGCGCTCGCCGTTTGTCAGATTGAGAACGCGGTCGCCGTCAATGTCCTCCTCATCGAGGCGATTGTTTCCCACTGTGCAATCGGTCGTAGCATCACCGAGAATCCGAATCAGTGAATAGCCGCCGCGGCACGTGGGAAAGTTTCCCAGCGTTTCGACAGGAGCGGGCCGTCCTGGAATTGTATCGTTGATGACGTTGATGGCGCCTGCAACGTCGCCTGCGAGTCCGTTGTCATTCACGTTCACGTTGAATGCGCGCGAGAATTGATCCCGCTCGCTGTCGAGTCTGTCGAACCCTTCGAGCTTGCGGCCCGTGTAAATCGTGTCGCGGCCCGCTGGATTTCCCGCAGCGAGCTTCACGCGCATGGTGTCGGGAGAAAACGTGATCGAGTTCTCCGAGATGTCCCCGAAATCCATTACAAGAATTGGATTTCGACTCCGTCTCGCGCCTGTGATGGGTATCTGCGCCCAGAATTCAATGTTTTCGATGTGCGAGAGATCCGATCCGCTCGGGCCGAGTGGAGTTCGAATCGATCTCCACCTTCTTCCCGCCGGCGCTCCAGCAATTGTCCACCGAAACAAACCTTCACTGCGAAGACCACCAATTGCTGTCGGATACAATGTCATCCAGAGCAGAGGCTCAGGCGCCGACAATCCGGTGCCAATGACATTCGTCAGAGAATCGATGTCTTCAATGCTCAGACGAATTGCCTGACCTTGCGCGTCGAGCCCGTCACTCTGCCACGCCATTGTCGCCGCGCGCTCGATGTCGAGAGTCTGGGGACCAAACCGCGCCGGGATCTGTCGGCCGAGCGCAGGCTGGCTGCTGTAATACCATTGCGATTCGTCTAGAGGAACAATCAATCCTCCCTCTCCCTCGAACGATTCGAGAAACGCCTGCCCTGCCGCATTCGGCTTGGGTCGGCTCGCAGCGAACTCCGCGGCGAGATTGATCCGCGAAGGAACTGTGGTCTCACCGAATGGCAGGCGCGATACGAGCGATGTCAGCGGCGACGCATCGAAGCTCATCTGCGTCGTTACGCCTGCCATGAGCGAGGCAGCGGGCTCGAGTCCAAGCGGTGGGCGATTGAACGTCGTAGTCTGACGCTGAGACAGTGCGGTGAACGCGACACTGCCATTCGCCAGAGGAAATTCTGCCGTCGCGCCAAAGATCGACGTCGGTGTCTCAGCAAATACCGGATTCTCCTCGAATGAAACCGTGACTTGTCGGGGTCGCGGAAACAGCGTGTCAGGTCGCGCGAACGTCACACGGCCAAGGTCGTAGTCGACGGAGTAGTCGGTTCCGCGAACGAGTGGTATTCCATCGACCGTAAGTCGCTCAGAATTCTGCCGCACCTGAACTGCGCCAAGCATGAGCGCGCCAGCTTCACCGTTGCCTTCTGACTGATACCGAACGCGGATGTGATATACGGATTGAGGTCGCTGCGCAGACTTTATGTATTCAGATGGAGTGGTGTAGATGGTGTCATTCGATGGATTCGCACCGCGTGCAAACCCGTTCTTCGCGAAAGGCCGTAACGATGGGAAGACAAGGAACTGATCCCGTATGACCTTCGCCGCAGATGCACCCAGGCTCAGCTCGAAGTTCGGATCAGAAGGTCGAGGCCAAAGGCGGTTCTCGAGATCGAACGTAGAGGTATTCGTTGGCTGCGCAAGTCCGAACAGCTGAAGGTAGGTATTCATCGAACCCTGCGCCTCGACAGCTTTTTCCTGGTCGTCACTGGTTCCCGTCACGACTTTTACGATCACACTCTGCCGCTGCACTTCGGGACCGCCGATTCGATAGACACTTCGGATCTCGCGCTCGAACGCCGGATCCTGCGGAGTCACTTGCGGATCCCAGAGAAGATTCGCGAACTGTTCCGATTGAGAGCGGAATTCCAGATCGGGAGTCCCGCCGGTGGAAACGTGAATCGTGTCCTGACCGTTAATTCGAACGCGGTACGCAACTACGAGCCGCTCGTTGTTGAGTGAAAGCGGTCGAAGCAGCGCAACCCACAGCTGCGACGGATCGACGTAGTAGTCGATACCCTCGCGAAGTCGCTCATACACTGGTCCGCGCCGCGACCTCGGATCGCCGAGGATCCTGAACTGCGGTCCGCTTGGATTTGGCGGTTGCCCGCCGATCAACAGCCGATACAGAAAGACGCGGGTCGGTCGCAGTGTATCAGGGAGCGACATCGCGAGCTGCTCCATCTTTCGACTGTCGAGGATATCGATGTTCGGATAGCTCGACCCGAACAAGCGCGGGGAAACGGTGAAGAAAAATCGACGCGGCTCGAATTGATAATCCTCGATTCGGCGATCCACTGCTGCGAGAGTACGATCACCAACGGTGAAGATGCGGTCACGAACCACATTTCCCTTCTGCTGCGCAATAATTCCGCGCACCCGCGCAGAGCCGATTTTTGCAATCGCCTGAAGTCCGTAGTTGCCGCTCGGAATTCCTGCGGTGATATAGCGTGATGCCGGCGGCTGGAACGTTACGTTGCCAAGCTCGACTCGCTGAAGGAATTCGTTCCCTTTTCCTTCATAGCTCACGGAGATGTTGTTCGATCCATCGAACTCACGCTGCGTGTCGTAATCCACGTCGACGTGAACCCGCTCGGCAACAACTCCGCCTGAGCGGGCGTTGAACTGGAAATCGGTGATCGGAAGAAAGCTGCTCTGACAATCGAACACCGGCTGAACGAATCCACTCACTGCGCAACGCTCATTGAGGTTGCGCTCAGCTCTCAGCTCCATTCGCGCATTCAGCTGGAGCGAGAGATCTGAATGTTCAGCGATTATGTCTCCAGCGCGCGCGGCAACTGTGCGCTGACTTTTGTCGGGCGGCTCGGCAGCAAACGACGGAGGCTTCTCTGCTGTCGCGAAGGTCGAAGCGGCGACTTGTCCCCACACTGCCTGGATGATCGATCGCATGTTCTGCTGGAACGCAGTTGCGCGGGCTGCCTCGATCTGCTGCAATGCACGGCGGTAGCTGTCGCGCTCGGCGCGCGAAAGTACGGTGGGGAGCCTCAGGGGTACGGTGTCGCGCGGCATCGGGATGCGAATCGTCGGAATCGTATCCTGGGGGACTACCTGCGCGCGCAACGGGACCGAGGCACATACGAGCGCAACGAGCGCGAACAAAGACGCTCTGAAGTGTACGAGTCGAGATTGTGACGGACGCGCCTTCGGCGCGGGGTCACAGGAGAATCGGCCCCCCGTATATTTCACCCCGTGAAGATACTCCACAAATACGTCCTCAAGGAGCACTTCGGGCCCCTTGTATTCGCAATGACGGCGCTTACTTCGCTGCTGTTGCTGCAATACATCGCCAAACGGTTCGGAGAGCTCGTCGGCAAGGGACTGCCGTGGAGCGTGATCATGGAGTTTCTCGTTCTCTCCCTGCCGCTGACCATCGCCCTTTCGCTTCCGATGGCCGTGCTCGTCGCAACGCTGTACGCGTTCTCGCGACTTGCTGCGGAAAACGAGATCACCGCAATGAAGGCGAGCGGAGTCAGCCTCAGAAACCTGCTCGCACCGGTACTGGTGGCAGCGCTCGGCGTCACGGTTTTCATGGTTGGATTCAACGATCAGATTCTGCCCCGTTCCAACCATAAGCTGCGCACTCTTCAGGGTGACATCGCGCAGAAGAAGCCCACTTTCGCGCTGCGCGAGCAGGTGATCAACGAAGTCAGCCCGGGAAAGCTTTATCTTCGCGCTGGCCGCCTCTCGCAGACATCGAACACGATGCGTGACATAACGATTTACGACGTCGGCGATTTTACGAGGAAGCGCACGATCTACGCTGATTCCGGGAACATGGCCATGTCGCCCGATCAGGCAGACCTCATGTTGACCCTATACAGTGGCACCGTCGAGGATGTTCCGGCACAGACGCCGCAGCAGCTGCAGCGACTGTATTTCAAGACTCAGCTCATTCGAGTGCGGGGTGTCGGTAACGAATTCCAGAAGACGCAGAACGACAGCTACAAGGGTGAACGCGAGATGTCCATCTGCGAGATGGAGCGCAATGCAGATTCGGCGCGCAAGGCGTTCAAGCTCGCTCAAAAGGAGCTGGCCAACGACATCGATCTCGCGAAGCGCCGGAAGGTGAAGCTCGACAAACAGGTTCTCGAGACTCGGAGAACCGAGCCGCTGACAATTGGAATCGGGAAAGCGTACTGTTCGCTGCTTACCAAAACAGGCGTGAAGGAGCTCCAAGCGCAGACGCCCGTACAGCAGGACAGTGTTAAGGCGAGAACTGATTCGATTCGGAGGAGTATCGAAGCAGAATCGAAGAAGCAGAACGATACCGTCGCGGCTGCCGCTTCAGCGCCGGCTCCGGCGGCTCCGGTCCCCGCGCCAGCAACCACCTCGCCGGTTTTGACAAAGCCGTCGAAGGGTGCTGTGATTGTTCAGCCTTCTTCCCCACCGGCATCCGCACCGGTACCCGGAGGTCCGCCTCCGAGCTCTGGAATGGTGACGCCACACAACATTCCGGACGAAGTGATTCCTTCCCAGGCCGAAGGGGCGAGACTTCGCGTGATCGAGACACTGAGAAGTCTCAATCGTTATGAAGTGGAGATTCAGAAAAAGTTCGCGCTGGCGGCAGCATGTTTCATCTTCGTCCTGCTCGGCGCACCCATTGCGCTCAGGTTTCCTCGCGCAGGAGTTGGACTGACAATAGGTGTAAGCCTTGTTGTATTCGGATTGTATTACGTGGGACTCATCGCTGGTGAATCACTTGCGCGCCGCGGTCTCATGCCGCCCTTTGTGTCGATGTGGATCGCGAATGTGCTGTTCCTTGTCATTGCGCTCATCCTGCTGGCGCGCATGGGCAAGGAAGCAGGATCGTCGCGCAGTGGTGATTTCTCCGAGATGATGGAGAATCTTCGCTACAAGCTGAAGCGTCGATCACCGCCCGCGCGCACCTACCCTCGAGCCAGCACATCGTGAAACTGGTTCACCCCCTCGACAAGTACGTATTCTCCGAGTGGTTCAAGATTTTCCTGGCGACGACGCTGGGATTTCCGCTGCTGCTGATTCTTTTCGACGCAACCGACAATCTCGACAAGTATCTCGCGAAGAAGCTTCCGCCGGGCAACATCGCGCTGAGCTATGTGTACTGGCTGCCCGATTCGATCTTCCTGATCCTTCCGGCTGCGGTGCTCTTCGCAACGGTTTTCTCGATTGGTTCATTCACGCGTCATTCCGAGATCACGGCAGCGAAAGCATCGGGAGTGAGTTTCTACCGGTTCATCGCGCCGATTTTTCTTGGCGCTCTCATCGCCGCAGGTCTTGGACTGGTGCTCGGCGAATATGCTCCGCTTGCAACCAGGCGGCGTCTCGAGCTTCTCGAGAGACAGACGGTCAGTAATACAAGCCAGCGATTCAACTTCGCATATGCGGCCGATGCGGGTCGCGTCTACAAGGTGCAGACACTTTACGTGGGACGAAATACAATCGACGGAATCACAATCGAGCGAAAAGGAAAGGGCCCGGCGTATCCGTCGTACATTCTCGTTTCACAGACGGCTAACTACAAACCGCGCAAGGGATGGCAGATCGAAAAGGGAACGATGCATATCCTGCTCGATTCTCTCACCAACATGACAATTCAGTTCGATTCTGCATACGACCACAAATTCACGGAAAGACCGCAGGACCTCATGCTCACTCCCAAGGCTCCCGAGGATATGAATTTCGGGGATCTGGGGAAATTCATTCGAGCAATGGAAAGGTCCGGTGCGGATGTGGATCGATTGAAGGTTGAGCGAATGCTCAAGATCGTAATTCCGATCACGAGCGTGATCATTCTGCTGTTTGCTGCATCCCTTGCAACAAGCACGCAGCGTGGTGGTGCGGC
>JBKPNY010000218.1:0-9089 GCA_046732835.1 Gemmatimonadota bacterium
GTGCCCCAGAGAGTAAAGCGCAGGCGGTAGGAATTAAGATTATGACCGTCTACGAGTTAACTCGCGAGTAACAGAAAATGTCAGTAAATAATGGGTTTACGGCGCCGTAGCATGGCGCGGAATCCGCGATATCCCGTGGGATTTGAGAACGTTCTGAAACACGTTAGGAGAGTTCGTGAAGATTGAGGTTCACGTCTGAGACAACTTAAGCTGGCGAGCATCGTCCCCTGTCCCACCGGGAGAGGGTTAGGGTGCGGGCCTACGCGTGCACAACGACTCGCCCGCTTTGGTGTATCCCGTCTGCGGCAAAGAACGGGTATCAGAGCATTAACTAGGTGGGCCAACCGTAAGCCTTCGCCCTGGCCCTCTCTCAGAGGGAGAGGGAACACAATCTACGTTCGGAACTTCTTCTTCCGCGAACTTGTCGGACATTGGCGCACCGCAGATGCGCCCGAAGGTATTTGGGCCGACGCCAGTGCTATCTTCACCCCGTTGCGCCCCAAATCCCCTTGAGCAATAGCGAGGCTCGCTCCAAAATCTAAGCAGCTTTTCGTTAGTCACTCACTCCGGAAATTGAATCTTAAGGCGTTGAGCTACTTCTAGCATCCATTGCGGTGTTCGCCCGTGCCGTCGCTTCGAGTATTGTTTGAATGAAGCTATCCATTCGGTTTCTGGTAATGAATCAAACTTCGCACACCAAGCCACGGCGCATAATCGATAGGGGGCGCCGGCTTGCTTATCCGCCTGGGACAGGTTCTGCCAGTTCAAAAGTACTGTACGGAAATTGCTCTTCCGTACCCCGTCGTCGAGAGCTCTGCACCCCTCTAAAAAGGCTAAGTAGAGCAGACCTAGATCTTGCTGATGAGAAGGAATAAACGTTAATACTCTGTTGGGCAAGCTACTCTCATTATCCGAACTCTCGCGTGTCAACCAACCAAGGAAGCCTACGAAGGTGATTGTATTAAAGAGAGCCCTGGAGAAGCGGACAGGGCCCCGGTCCCATAATCGCTTGCGAATCCGTAAGGCTTCGCGGGCGCAGGTGAGGGCTTCTGAATCCTGGCCAACATCACTCAAGCGACTAGCGAGATTGCTCAATGATGTCGCATAGTCAGGCTCAAAGCGATCAGGGTTGTTTTGCGCCAACCGTTTGCGGATCGCTAAGGCTTCGCGAATGTGCGTCAGAGCTTCCTCATCCTGGCCAACCTCACTCAAGTCGTTGGCCAGATTACTTAAAGACCGCGCATAGTCAGGTTCAAAGCGATCGCGGTTGTTTTGCGCCAACCGTTTGCTGATCTCTAAGGCTTCGCGATCGTGCTCGAGAGCTTCCTCATCCTGGCCAGCATTACTCAAGTGACTCGCGAGGTCACTCAATGATGTCGCATAGTCAGGCTCAAAACGTTCAGGATTGTTTTGCGCTAACCGCTTGCCAATCTCTAAGGCTTCGCGAACGTGCGCCAAGGCTTCTTCATCCTGGCCAACATTACGCAAGTGACGCGCGAGGTTACTCAATGAATGCGCGTAGTAAGACTCAAAACGGTCCGGGTTGTTTTGCGCCAACCGTTTGCGGATCTCTAAGGCTTCGCGAGAGTGCGCCAAGGCCTCTTCATCCTGGCCAACATTACTCAAGTGACTCGCGAGGTTACTCAATGATGTCGCATAGTCAGGCTCGAAACGATCAGGATTGTTTTGCGCCAACCGTTTGCGGATCGCTAAGGCTTCGCGAGTTAGCGTCAGCGCTTCTGCATCCTGGACAACATCACCCAAGCGATTTGCCAGATTACTCAATGAGGTCGCATAGTCCGGCTCAAAACGTTCAGGATTGTTTTGCGCCAACCGTTTGCGGATCACTAAGGCTTCGCGAGCGTGCGCCAAGGCTTCTTCATCCTGGCCAACATTACTCAAGTGACTCGCGAGGTTACTCAATGATGTCGCATAGTCAGGCTCAAAACGATCAGGATTGTTTTGCACCAACCGTTTGCGAATCGCTAAGGCTTCGCGATCATGCGTCAACGCTTCTTCATCCTGGCCAACATCACTCAAGTGGCTGGCGAGGTTACTCAATGATGTCGCATAGTCAGGCTCAAAACGATCAGGATTGTTTTGCGCCAACCGTTTGCGAATCGCTAAGGCTTCGCGATCATGCGTCAGCGCTTCTTCATCCTGGCCAACATCACTCAAGTCGTTAGCCAGATTACTCAATGACCCCGCATACGGAGGTTCAAAACGCTCGGGATTTTCCTGCGCGAGCCGTTTATAAATTTCAAGTACCTGGATCATATACACTCGGCTTTCGTCGTTATGTCCGGATTGGCTCAAGGCGTTAGCATAATTGCCCAATAGTGCTGCATGTATTGGTTCAAAGCGATTCCGATCGAGCGCAATTAATCGGCGGCTAGTCTCCAAGCCCGCTTGAGCGAATTCAATCGCTCGCTTAAAATCGCCAACCCTATCCAGATGGACTACATACACGTTTACAGCCCCGGCGTACTGAAACATTCGAACGGCATCTTTTGGTTTCTTTTCAAGTCGCTCACGAGCTTTCTCAGCTAGGTGTTCAAATATCAAGCAACCTAATCCGGCCAACTGTACCGATTCATCCTTTAATGACTGCCTCAAAGAGCCCGCCACCTGATTCTTTGTCGCCGAGGGAAGCGCCTGAAAGGTAATTTCCGCTAATTTCGGCAGACGGCCCGCCGTCTCAGCGCTTACAGCCACCAACTCGACTCCGCAGTTGCCGAGTTGCCGTGACAAGCCAGCTATCAATATCTCATCGACGTCAAACCGTTCAGCTGAGATACGCGAGAGAACTGTCAACGAATTTCGACGCACGGCTTGCGTCGCGGAACTACCCAAGACTGAGTCTAAGAGCACATCCCCTTCAGGGCGAAGGAGCGCCTGAGCTACCAATGCCTCGCCTAAGAGGTCGGGCCGCAGCGCTTCCAGTCCTTGCGTTCCAGGGTAAAGGCTGACCATCTGACGGAACAGTGAATTGAACTCGCTGGCCGTGACAACGGCACCTCTTGCTTGGGTCCAGAACTTTTCCGCAATTTTAGCCGTGGCAAACCCACCAGCGAGGGTTGCAAGCGCCAACAACTGCTCCGCACGACGCGCCGGGTCGGGCCAGTGGAACGGAACTAACAACCCGAGCCAATAACGCCTTTCGTGATTCAATAGCGCCTTTGTTAAGCCCTGAGAAGTCGTAGCTCTTTCGCCATATAAAGCTAGAAGAGCGGCCATTTGCACAAACAAAGGTCGCTCAAACTGCGCTCCAACCAAAGTCAGTGTGACGTCGGGATTGTCAACTTCTAAAACTTCAGCCAATGCTCGGAGCGCGTTACGAAACGCCTCCTGACGACTTTGCGATGCGGTGTACAAAGGCGGTAGTCGGTAAGGACCGCTGGTAGCGCGACCGCTTAGTAAGGCCTCACATTGCGCATCTTGGCTTGCGAGATTTTCCCACCACTCTCCACCATCTCGTGCTAGTAGGAGCATCCGCACGCGTTGCTCCGACGGTTCCTGCTGAACCGCTTTGAGTAATGAAAGAAACGCTTCCTGGCGGGTTTCCGCGTAATCTACAACGACTAAGGTGGGTTGGTTCACTGCACGCAAATCCTGCCAGATTGCTTTCATTCTCTTCGATTCGAGATTGCTATCCAGAAAACCGGCATTCCAGCCTGCCGCGCTGAATTCATTACAAACCTGGATTGCTAAACGTGTCTTGCCTTCCCCTCCAGCTCCAGTCAATAACCGTACTGAGATTGGCCACACTTGCTCGTTAAGCCATTCGCGTAACTTACTGACCTCCGGCTCCCGAGCGGGATCGAAACTAACCAACGCCTCTTCGGCACGTAGCAGTTGGCTATCTGCCATACCCGCACCGGAGCGCCAGTGCCCTTTTGGGATTCGAAGCGGTTCATTTATGACGATCGGAATCGACGGAACATTTTGACCGGTGTCCATTGGAATGGACGCGGACGTCTTATCAGGTACGCTGCCTTTTTGTAGACTCCAGCCGAAGGCAATCGCGGCCTGCTCAGCACATGCAGCCCAAGAGTACTTGTCAAGCAGCATGCTCCTTAGCGTACTCGCCTTCCTGCGGGCAGTGCCGGGATCAGCCGCAATTGTCTTTAACGCATCGGCTGTTGCTTCAAGATCTTCGGGTATCCGAAAATAAGGAAAGTCGGTAGCACCTCGTAAATCTAGCGCGTAAACAAAGCCAGTATCCATACCGGGATGTGCTCTTTCGAGTAGGCGATAAACGCCAGTATTTCGGCCAATAATCAGCGGGACTCCGGCCGCAATAGCCTCCCAAGCAACAAGTCCAAACCCTTCGTGCCATGAGGGCATCAACGCCACGCTAGCTTTACTCAACTCTGAAAAAAGTGCTGAACGGTCATTCGTGTATGGCAAAGCGTGAAGATTAATTACGCCGTTACCATATTGTTCAGCGAACTTCTTCAATTCGGCCTCTGCGGTAAGCGGCGTCGATAGTGAGGTGCTTGCAAATTGATTTTCAAAGTCCACGCCGCGTAAGACGAGTTTCGGCTGTCTTCGAAGTGCTTCCGGGATTCCGTAATCACGAGCCCGAGCCTCTGCTAGTGCGAATGCTGCCACACCAAGCTGCGCTTGCTTGATGCGTGCCGCGTTCTCGCTAAGCCGTCCGCTTAGAAATGCTACGAAGGTATTAGGGGCATCTTGCGTATCAACTTCAGCAAGACCCGGGATCAATGTGTGAATTGGTTTCGAGTTGCTAATTCGATCGCTGGCAGCTTCAGTCAGCAGGGGGCCGATGGCCAGCGCCAAGTGAGCATCTTGGAGGACCGAAGTCTGCTTAGCAGTTTTCGTTAGAGCCGACTGAGATTCTTCTGCATAGGACTCATAGTCGCTATAGCTCATGTGATGAATTACGGCGGAGGCCCCACCCGCAATCCTTGCGGCGGCTATTGCAGCTTCACCTGTAATAAGGTCATGTCCAAGCCAAACGGTCGTTTTTGGATCAAAATTTAGGTTCAGGTTTTTTAAGAGCTCGACGGAGGATTCGCCAATTGAGGAATTGAACAACTTCGACTTCGGATCATACGGAAGAGCAATCAGACGCACATGATTCTCAGCGGCTTCTGCTTCAGCTTCCGCCGTGTGGCTACTCACGACACAAATAATTCTCACACTATGGTGGTAAGCCACGCCGAACGCTTTCAGAAAATCTGCGTTGAAGCTGTTAATTCCTCCCAGTTGCGTGCCCCATTGCGTGGCGAAAGTGACTAGTGTGTACATTGTTCCCTTGCGTGAGACGGGAATAGATATCGAATTGCCGGATCCCTCGGATTATACCTGCTTTCTCCGGACCGCCATGCGTTTTATGCGAAACCGGCGTTCGGATTCTGCAAACCGATGGTTCGGTTTGCAGATCATGAACGCGGTTCGGTTATACGGCTGTCCGATTCGGCAATTACCGCATGCCGAAAGCGCGACATTGCTGTCGGGTCCCGCATTATCGCTGACCGGTCGTGCGATATCACTCTCCGGTCGCGTGAAGTCGCTGGCCGAACTTTCAATATCGCTGGCCGGACTCACGATGTCGCCGTCCAGACGCGCGATACGACGTTCCGCGCGGGAAAGCCGCGGTTCCTACCTGCCTTTCTTCGACCTCTGAAACTCCAACGGCTTAATCTTCTTGTACAGCTGGCTTGCCCTCCGAATGCGCTCTGTACGAGCTCTTCACCAGCTGGGCGGTGGCGACGACGGAGTCGTCGGCGAGGTAGAGCAACTGATCCCGTTCGCCGCGCGCCTGGTTCAGGGTTGCGGAAGACGTGCTGACCAGATTGCTCTTGGTGGTGAGGGCAGCGGCGCGCGATGTCAGCGCCGTGACTTTCAAATCGGCTTCGTTCGGGTTGTAGGCCGGGACGTATTTAAGTATCTCGATGTACGACTCGAGGTTGCGGATCTGGTTTTCATAACTCAGCTGCGAAGCAGAGCCGCTTTTCTCCTCCGGCGCCGGCGGCGGGTTGGAACCGTCGCCCGCTGTGACTGGTCCAGTTCTGGTCTTTGGCGTCCTGCGACTGCCGGTTAACTTGCGAACAAACGTCTCCGCATCTTTCAACCACACCCTTCGGCGCGCCCGAGGCTTTCAGGTAGTTGCGCGAGCGCACCACCATGGGCCGCACCTCCTTGAACGCGCTTTCGCGATCGGTGATGGCCAGCTTGTATGGCGCGTGCGCCGCCTCGACTGCGGTGACGGCCGCATCGGCAGCGATGAATTGCGCGTTGAGCGCGGTGACCTTCAGCTTGTTACTGCCGGGGTTGTATTCGGGTTGGGCTGAGACTTCATCGATCAACTTGCGAAAGTTACCAAGCAGTTTGTTGTCTCCAGATTCGGACATGGTGCGTTTCTCCTCAAGAGTGAAGTTTGAGTCAACGGTGGCCAGGCGGAGAAACACGAGATGTCAGGGGTATTACTGCTTTCGGTTTCTCTGGTGATTGTTGGCCCGGTGACGACCTGAGAACTTAAACGAGTTATGAGTTTGGCTGAACCGCTGAGTTTGCAGCCCGGTGAGTCAGCCGCTTCGTCGGCTTGTGATGGCAGGAAGATATGAAAAGGGAGTGCGGGTGTCGATACTTGTGATTGCACCTAATACGCAGTAAGTTCCTGATATCGGTGTCGCACGTCTTTTGTTGCCTGCATCAGTTTCTCACACGTTCGGCAGTGCGAGTCCGCAGGTCAAACCGATCGCCGGGTGAGAGCCAGTAGTACCAGTTCGAGCCGTGCTTCTGGTTGTCGTAGATCGCCACACGTCCCTGACCGAAGACTTCAAAGCGATCGCCTTTAACGAGGATCGCCGCTTTCTCGTCGATACCGATACCGAGAAGCTTCGGATGGAGGTCAACGATCGTAATCAACTCACTCTGCCTCATCGCTTCCGACAAATGAGGGTTGACCGCAACGTTCTTCAACAGCGCAAACCCGCGCTCGCGCCCTTTCACCATTAGCACCGGCTTATCCGGATTTCCTCTGATGACATAAGAACCCTGGATGATGGCGCCTGCCGAATTGCCGCTGACAACACCACCGCGCTCGAGCACAGCTTCGATCTCCCGTTGCGTCCGAGTACCAAGATAAGCCTGCGAGAGACGCCCGGGGTTGCCGCCGCTTAGCCAAACTCCCTGTGCCTTCCGCAGCGGCTCAACGAATTCTTTCGAGTTCGCAGTTTTTTGATTCCGCGTATGCAGGATGGTGATGTTTTTTACGCCGAACATCTTGCAGAGTTCCTGCTTAAACTCAGGTGTGTTGGCCGGTAATTCGTCAGTGTACAACCACTCCCAGATGAGGCCGGAAGGAAGTCGGAGGCTCGAGGCAGCCGTCGGGATGTAAACGATATTTGCGTCCGGTCCTCCAGCTAGAGTGACAAATTCTTTGATGCCGGTCTCCTGATCTCCACCGGTCAGAATCAATGTGCCTTTAGCAGGTCCGCTTGATAACTGAGCTGCACACGTGGCTGCGCAGATCGTCGCGAGCAGTAAGGCGAGCAACAGTTTTGATGTCATGAGCAGCGAATCCCTTGGTTTTAAGTACAGCTTCATATTTGCACTTGAGCGACTACGACATTATAGAAGCAATCCGTCTCTCGCTCTGTGCTTCTCTGTGCCTCTGTGGTGAAAATCAGGAAACGTTTACCATAGAGGCACAGAGGAGCACAGAGGTCAGACAGAGAAAATCTGAACTAACCGAATCCGGAGACCAATAAATGTCTGGGATCGACTTTCTAATTCGAGTAGGAGTTGGCGGTAAACGATTGCGGCTTTTGAATCCCGAGTTTGATCATGCGCGTACGCAACGTGCTCGGATTTATTCCCAGCAGTCGCGCGGCGCCATTGCGTCCTTCAATGCGCCAGCCTCGTTGTTCGAGGATACGGGTGATGTAGTCTCGTTCCATTTCTTCGAGCGTTTTGGGCGCTGCTTCGGTTTGTTCGACCGCGACGGTCTCCAGATGGTCGGTGATCTGCAGCACCGACCCGCGTGAATTAATCACACCGCGTTCGACAACATTCCCCAGCTCCCTGATGTTTCCGGGCCATGAATATTCCGATAGGGCCTTCAAAGTTGACGGTGAAACGGAGGTGACTTTCTTACCCATCGCCTTTGAAAATCGACGCACGAAATGTTCGACCAAAAGCGGAATATCATGTTTGCGCGCTCGCAACGGCGGCATCATGATCGGGAAAACATTTAAGCGATACCAGAGGTCTTCGCGGAAACGTCCCTCAGAAACGGCCTTATGCAGATTGCGATTGGTGGCCGCGATAATGCGCACATCCACTTTGATAGTCTTTGAACTTCCGATTCGCTCAAACTCACCTTCCTGAATCACGCGCAACAACTTCACCTGCAATTCCATCGGCAGTTCGCCGATTTCGTCGAGGAAGATCGTCGCGCCGTCTGCCAACTCAAAACGGCCGACCTTGCGACCGACTGCTCCCGTGAACGCGCCTTTTTCATGACCAAACAATTCGCTTTCAATTAACGACGCAGAGAGAGCGGCGCAATTCAGTTTTATCAGCGGGCGATCCTTGCGCGCGCTGGCGTTATGGATAGCGCGCGCGATCAACTCCTTGCCCGTGCCCGTCTCGCCGGTAATGAGAACGGTCGAATCAGTAGGCGCGACCTGCTCTATCTTGAAGAGCACGGATTTAAGTTCATCACTCTTGCCGATGATCTCGTCGAAGTTTTGCTCCAGCTTTATCTCCTGCTGCAGGTAGATATTGTCTTCCTGTAGTTGATTCTTCAGGCGGCTCACCTCTTCGATTGCCGCGTGCAACGACTCCTCAACTTCCTTGCGCGCAGTGATGTCCAGGCAGGTGCCGATGTAGCCGAGGAATTCTCCAGTTGCAGAGAATCGCGGAGTGCCGGAACCGAAGACCCAGTGGTAATCGCCGCTGATGTGTCTCAACCGGTATTCAACCGTAAACGCTTCTCGCCGCTCGAAGCTGGATTCGTAAACATTAATGCAGCGCAGGTAATCGTCAGGATGCACATCCTTTGCCCAACCGTAACCAAGCACCTCCGCTTCAGTCCGCCCTGTGAAGTCGAGCCA
>JBKPNY010000219.1:0-16542 GCA_046732835.1 Gemmatimonadota bacterium
TTCTCAACAGCCGGCCTTTCACGTTAAGCGGCGCGCCCAGTCTCAAAGACGGATCCGCACGGATTGCGTCGTTCGTCAAGCAGCCAAAGGGTGGCAACTGGCAGGACTATACAGGACCAGGCGCGAAGACACTCAAGGTCAAGTACTCGACGTCACGCCTCGCGGAGCTTTGGCTCGAAGAACGCGGAGGCGCACAGCAATTCGGACAGCTTCGGCTCAATGGTGATCAAGCGAAGGCTGGAGTAGCACCCGGCAAATATTACCTGATGTTCCGTGGGAGAACTGAAACTCCTAATGAGGAATTCGATATTGAAATAACCGCGCCTGCTGAAGCCAAGTGGAAGCCGAAGCCTGCGGAAACCTCCGATTCAGCTGCGAACATATACGGAATAGAACCCGTGGACATCGACAAATGAGAACGCTCTGCAGAATGCGCCGCGCAATCGCAATGATACTTGTTTGCGGAGTGAATAGATCCGCTCTCGCTCAATCACGCGACGTACTCCTGGAAACCGAGACTACTAAATCTCCACCTGCCGGAGCGCTGCGCAGCATTCTTACATCTGGATTTCTGGAGGCGTCGACAAAGGAAACGAAAGCCATCGCAACTACAGGCTTTGATCTTCAGGGAGCGCCCTGGAATCTGCAGCTGCGACTAAGCGCAGCAGGCCCGCTGAGTAAGGACGACGACGGCACGGGCCTGGTTGACCTGAAAGGACTTGGCGACGGGACTGAAGCGGAGCTCGCGCTTCATGGCCACTGGTGGAAAGCACCAGGCAAGCTGCCGTCCGAAGTAATCGACTGGTGTAACCGACGAAAGGCGGTGCCTGATTGTGTGCACATTCGTTCGAATCAAATTCCGGATTCTCTTTATGCTGAGTTTCTCGATGCATCCGGATGGTCCGATCCTCTCCTGTTCGATGTCGGATGGAAAGTAGGTCGCGCGAAAGCATCGTATCTCGAAGAGGGTACGCTCAAAGGCGGCAGCATAGACAAGCTCGCTCACTCAGTTGGCGCAGACGTTGGAATGTTCTTCACAGGTCTCGGCCCGTTTCGAACAGCGCTCGTTTCTGCAGGCTATCGATACGAGCTCGACTATAAAAAATCGGCGGCAAGCCAGATCTGCACACCGTATGGAACTACAGGCGCACTGCGATGTCGTTCGGCAATAATTGGCCGGCCAAAAAAAACTGAAGGAGGACTGTTAAGCGCTGAGCTTCGCGGCTACCTCAATCCGCGCTGGGCAGTCAATCCTCAGTATGTCAAAAGCGTTGATGACGGAAAATGGACAGTGGAGATGCCTGTCTACTTCATTCCAGACGGAAAGGGATCGCTCATCGGGGGCATCTCTCCAAAGTACGCATCTGAGTCCAGAGACTGGGAGGTCAGAGTGTTCGTTGGCAAGGCATTCGGGCTCTGATCACCGAGCTCCGGCGATTTTGCGCAATAATAATCCGTTTGCAGCTCAACATCACAAACGCGCCACAATTGCAAAGAAACAGCAGTAACAATGAAAGGAAAAAGACATTTCCAAGGCGCGTGTCGTCACGCACTTTTCAGTGCAGATGATCAAACACCATGCATTCTTCGAAGCGCTGGGCAACACTGAAGAAAAAACGCCAGAATGGCATTCGACCTTTGCCGGCCTCTCAGTCCTCAGGCTCGTCGATCGATCCAGGGATCTGCGAGAGTTAAATCAACCGCAGGATCCGCATCAGCTGGATGCAGCGAGACGAGCAATTGAAAGCATAGCGGAAGGCGACCCTGCCCGCGCAATCCTGTTGAGGATTGTCGACGCACTCCGACGCAATCTTTCTGATTCAGAATTGGGATCAGATCTCGTTTCCTACGGTCGCTCGCTCGACCTTGTTGCCAGGTGGCGGTTGGCAGCGGACGTTTTTTCAACCGTCGTGGAAGAATTCTCCGCTCGCGAAAACCCTGACCTCGTCATTGAGTCATCCACTGCGCTTGGCGCGGCGATGCGCAATATTGGGGATTGGGCAGCCTCTGAACGAGCGTATGCAAGGGCTGAGTACCTCGCCGAGTCAATCGGTGATCGCGCAGCAAGCCTCACCGTTAAGGTGGGCCTGGCAAACTCCGAGATGTTTCGCGGGAATCTGCGATCTGCGGAAACCGAACTTCAGGCCATCGTGGACGAAGCTCACGCTCTTGGATTTGAAAGCGTCGAAGCAATCGCGCTCCACGCGAGCGCGTCAGCCGCTCACTTGAAGGGTGACTTTCAGCGAGCGATCCATTTGGCGTATCGCAGCCTGGAATTGACGACGAACACAACCGCTCGCGAGAGGGTGGTCGCTGACATAGCCGCTGCGTACGGGGCTCTCGGGATGAGGGAGCCAGCCCGCAATGCCTATTCTATAGTAGCGATTACATCGCCACATCAGTGGGTTCGGTGGCAGGCTACCCTTAACCTGATGGAGCTGGCAATCGATGAGGACGACGAGGCAGCATTTGATGATTATGTCAATCAACTGGATGATGCCGCTCTGGAGCCGAGGCTGAGAACCTACTACCTGTTCTTCAAGGCGAAGGGCACCCGCCAGTTCGGTCGGGATGATTCACCGCAACTTTTCCAGCAGGCACGAGCGTTTGCCGAGACAAATAAGCTTCATCAGCTTGCGTTCGAGATCGAATCGGCTATGTCGAAAGAATCCCCCCAACGAACAGTTCAGCCGAACGAAGAGCTTGCGCAGATAGCGGAGGTGTTGGAACACCTCCGCCAGTCCGCATCGACGTAAAGGAACCCTCGCGTCAGTGATTCGCCGTTACGCATGTCCCCGAGCTGCCAGTGACGGGGCAGAAATTCCTGGAGTCAGGGGCAGTGACGTCCGAGCACGCAGCAAGGACTGCAAGGGCGAGAAGCGAGACAAACGCGAGTTGTTTGCGGAGAGACATGTGGGCCCTCTGGGTATGGGAGAAGCCCAACTGTACATAGCACGTCCCTGCAGAAAATACCTGTTTCTTAGCAAGAACTGTCTATTTCTTATCAAGAGTGTAAGGTTTCTTTTCAGCGGTAGTCTTTCAGGTAGCGATGCCGCGAGTTATGATGGGTCCAACCTCATATCTCCGCTTAATTGCTCATCGCCCTCCTGCCTCCGCCTCTCCTTAGGCACGTCCAATACGTGATTGGCGCCCACGAACGGGTAATCGTGGCGAAGAGCTGGGCGGAGCTCGAGCACCTCATGCACGTTCACCCGGTAACACTGGCCTTGATAGATCCGTCGGCCGATGGCGCAAGCCGCACTATCGAGTTCGAACGACTCCGCGCCGCATATCCATCATTGCCGCTGGTGGCTTATGTCCAGCTGACCCCGTCTGCCTTTCGCGCGGTCTCGCAGCTGTCGAAGCTGGGTCTCGAGCACGTAATTCTCTATTCGCACGATGACTCGCCGGAGCGGATGATCACTACTATAGATAGGGTTCGCGCCAACCCTCTGACCGATCGTTTTATCGCGGCATTGAAGCCTCGGCTCGATCGGCTTCCTATGCCAATTTCCCGAGTCGTAGTGGAGATGTTCGGCGAGCCACACCGATATCCAAATGCGCAGGACATCGCGACTGTGGCGAGCGTTTCTATCGTTCGTCTCTATCGATCATTTCAGGCAGCTGACCTTTCTGCGCCCAAGAAATTTGTCGTGGCAGCGAAGCTGTTGCGCGCCTATTCGCACTTGTCAGATCCAGGTCAGTCGGTAGGAGGCGCATCAACCAAGCTTGCATACCGAAACCCTCGAATCTTTGCTGAACACGTTTATGAGGTTTTCGGAGTCAGTCCCTCGCGTTTCAGATCCAGTTTTGGCGAGGACCAGGTTGTTGAAAAGCTCCTGGACTGGGTTCGCCTGAAAACCTGATCGGTAATCGTGATGGAATCGCGCTATTTTTTTCCGCTGCGAGCATCCGGAAAGAAACGCTAAGGAAGGCTGATGCTGCGAAAACACATCGCGATAATAATTCTGTTGTTACCGACCGCTCTCATTGCCCAGAGTGCACGTTCCGCTTCAACGATTCGGATCACATGGATGGGACACGCGGCGTTCGAGATTGTCTCGCCCGGTGGGACTCGCCTGCTCATCGATCCGTGGATCGGGGAAAATCCCGCTATACCCGCGTCATTCAAGGATTCGACGCACTATTCCACGCGGGGCATACGACCGGATGCCATTCTCGTTACTCACGCTCACGCGGATCACGACGCAGACGTTGCACGCATAGCGAGATTCAGCAACGCAAAAGTTATTGCGACGGGCGATCACATCGAAGCAATGAAGATTCCGGATGGTCATTACGCCACAATCAACATCGGCGGAATGCAGCATGTCGGAGATGTAGACATCTATGCTGTGCCCGCGATGCACTCGGTCACTCCTGGCCACGCACTCGGATACGTACTGCGGTTCGCGGGCGGACGCACGCTGTATGATTCCGGCGACACCTGGCTTTTCGGTGACATGTCGCTGATCGAGAAGATGTTTCATCCGTCGATCATTCTCATAGCATCAGGCGGTGGGCGTGCTGGAGAGGATCCTGCAACGGCCGCCGAAGCAATTCAGATGTACTTTCACCCGGATGTTGTGATACCGATGCATTGGGGTGCGCTGCCTCCACCGTTTGCGACGGAGGCTCAAGTAAGGAAAGCGTTTGCCCGAGAGAAGCGAACGCGAATTCTCGTCCCGGGAGTTGAGACGCGCTTCTAATCTTTTGCGCGCGGTGCTCCGTCAGGCGGATCGAAATGATCGAACGGATATTTCCTGTAGAGCTCGGCGAGCGCTTCCACCAGCGAGCGGCCATTCTCGGTAACTCGTCTTGCTCTTACAAAATGCGAGACAAAGTACTGACCACGCTTACTCGAGAGATTGTCGTATCTTACGCCATGACCGCTCGATGACGAATGAAGGATCTCATTGTTGCCGGCATAAAGCGCAACATGACTGATCGCTCCGTTCTTTCCGCGGAACAACATCAGATCACCTGCGCGCAGATTCGCGACACGAGCGGAAACGGATCGACCTGCATGCGCCATCTGGCGAGAGGTGCGCGGAAGTCTCACGCCATGCTCGCGATACACGTATTGCACAAAGCCTGAACAGTCGAAGCCTCGCGGCGTGCTTCCGCCCCACACATAGGGAACGCCGACGTATTCGTCTCCAGTCGCGACAGCGCGCCGACCTGTCCTCGATGCGCTAGAGCTAGTCCTTGTTGCAGAAACTGCATCGTGAGTCTCCAGGACAACCCTTGCGATTCTTACGGCCTGGTCGACGTCACGTATCGAAATGTTGGAAAGACTGATTTGACCGGGAAGCGGGAAGGGCGCAACAAGACATGCGACAGCACTACTGACGACAAGGCGCGACAGCATCGACTGATCCAGAAGGGTTTGCCGCTTATGGCATTCGTCGCGCCCGAAGACCGGAAAAGTGCTAAGCTGTTGAGTGACAACGCACTCGCTTCTTTAACCGAGCCGAATCGCCAAACTTTCGTCCGAAGTTGGGGACAGCGAGTGTCCACTTTTCACTGCAGGCTCAGTGACTTCCCGCTCCCCAGGCCACCGAAAGTCCGACGAAATCGCCGCCCTCTCCGTTTGGCCCAGCAATTACGCCGAGTAGTCGGCGATCGACCGGATTGTCGGGGTGATTGTGCGAGTATCGCACGACCTTGATGCCGCTGAAAGTTCCGACAGCAGCACCCAGGGCAACATCGCTTGCCCAATGCCTGTCGTGATACATGCGTGAGAGACCGACAACTGTTGCGCCAGTGTAGAACACTGGTCCAACTATCCATGTCGCGTTGGGATACCAGCGCTTCACTTCGCTCGTCAGTGCAGACGCTGCGGCAAATGCAGCAGTCGAATGTCCGGAAGGGAATGATTTTCTGTCGTCGGAATTGAAGCCGGCTCCAAACCTGAAATCCTTTGGATCTGTTCCGTTCGTCACAAACGGCCGCGACCGTCCAGCGAGACCCTTCACAACTCCCGTGATACCAGTGGCAAGCACTATCGACTCCGCACTATGGAGTCCGACGTCTGCAAGCGTTCGTCGATGAATCACTTTGCCAACTACATACGCAGCGGATGAAACGATCAGACCACCGGGGTGCGCAAGCGTCTCCGATCCAGTCGTCACCTTTGCTATGAACTGGTTTTCCGACGAGCTCGGCTCGCGAAGATGGCGCGCGAGCGCTTTGTCGGCGGGAAACATCGCGACGGTCAGTCCGGCAAACGCGAGTGCGAGAAATCCGTCATCGCGAGTAAAGAGAGGCTTTCCTGCATTACGAGTTGTGTCCGGTTGCGTCGCTTGTGCAGCAACTTGACTGGTGCCTGACGCCGCCAGAACGACGACCAGCGATGCACGAAGAAGCTGAGAGTTTGTAAGCATTTGTGTGTCGTATTTGCATGAAATGCTCCACGAGGATCCTCTTATCTTAGAACAGTCCTCGAGATCGCAGCGAATCGCGGATCTGACTTGAGCGAGACAAAAGGCGGGGAAGTAAGCGGCTCCGATACAAAGAAGGGATCATGTTTGGCCGCCGCCTTTTGTAGTGCATTGATACCACCATCGGCGTCGCCCATCGCGATGCGGATGCGCGCAATCGCCGGATCAGTCCCAAAAACCGGCGGCGACTGCTCTATGCGCTTGAGCGTCCGCTCGGCGAGCTGTGTATCTCCAGACAGGGCTTGAGCATATCCAAGCAAGCCGAGCACTGTTCGCGAATCGGGCGCGAGCTGGAGTGCTTCGCCAAGCGGGATCAGTGCCTCCCTGGGCTTGCCCGCATACAATAGAACTGCACCGTACATGAAGTGCGTTGTCGCAAACGACGGGTCCATTGCGACCGCAGTCTGTGCCTGTTTAATCGCCTCGTCAGCGCGACCTGCATGCACGAGTGCAACGGCGAGTGACCCCGCTATGATCGCAGATGAGGGATCGAGACGCGCTGCAATCGTAAGCTCGCGAACCGCGCTCTGAGAATTGCCGAGCACCAGGAGATGCTCGCCGTACCACTGGTGTGCTCTCGCATTCAGCGAATCGAGCGCGAGTGCACGCTGAAAATCCGATGTCGCCTGAGGCCATTTCCACATTGCATCGAGCGCAACAGCGCGCGCAGTGAATCCATCAGCGAGTCGCGGATCGAGATTTACCGCCTGATTTGCTGCGTCGAGCGCGAGTTGTCGCAGCGAATCACCTGATGCCGTTGAGCTGTACAACGGAAGTACTGCATACGCCTGTGCTAACGAGGCAAACGCTGGCGCAAACTTCGGCTGCTGCTGTGTTATTCCCTTGAGTGAAGTGATTGCGCGATTGATCGACGGCGCACCACGCTGCGCAAGATCGAATTTCGCGCGGAGATAGCGCTCGTACAGATCAGGCGATAGCGACACGGTTGCACGATCGAAGCTGTCGACCTTCGGAGCAGAATGAGGCGCGACCGCTTCGACAATTCTGTCCGCGATGTCGTCCTGAACTGACAGCAGGTCGGTCACGTCGCGATCGAACACATCGGCCCATCGCATGATGCCTGTCTGCGAATCACTGAGTCGTGCACTGATGCGAACAGTTTTACCTTCGCGCTCGACAGCTCCTTCGAGAACCAGCACGCCCTTACCATTGCCGGACGTATTCTTCGCGAGGTCTACAGCGCGACTCGGCGCAATAACACTGAGCCCCGCTGCTCTCGACAAACGAGTGGCAAGTGAATTCGTAAGTCCTGCAGCGATGTATGCATTGCTCGAGTCTTCGCTCAAGCTCACGAACGGCATAACTGCGATCACCTCGGCCGTTGGTGTCGAGGCTACTACGGGAGCCATCGCATTTGTCGGCGCGGGCGACTCCCGGCGCAGCATGAACGCCGCGGCTCCAATGATCGCGATTGCTGCAATTGCACCGATTACGATTCGGTTTCTGTTGCTTGTGAAGTCAGCAATCGACCACGAGCCTGACGGAACTTTGTTCGCGCCGCTTCCGACGTGCGACGCTTCCAGATATTCGACAATCTCGTCTGCTTTCTGCGGCCTGTTTGCGGGATCGGCTTCGAGACAGCGCCCTATCATGGCTTCCAGTCCCGATGGGATATCCCGGCGAATGCCCGACAGCTTCGGCGGCTTTTGCGTCAGTCGCGCCGTGAGCATCTCGCGAGGGCCCATTCCATCGAACGGCGCATGTCCCGCGAGCATTTCGTAAATGGTTATTCCGAGCGAGTAGATGTCTGCGCGGCCGTCGATGTTTGGATCTCCCGCCGCCTGCTCGGGAGCCATGTAAAGCAAAGTACCGAGCGACACTCCTGTGTCGGTGACACGACCATTCTGGGGACCGCTTCGCATCGCTGACGACAACGCTTTCGCGACGCCGAAATCAGTTACTGTTGCGGAGCCTGCGGAGAGAAGGATGTTGCCGGGCTTGATGTCGCGATGAATGACGCCGTTGGAATGCGCGAATGCGAGCGCACGCGCGACATCGCGGAAAACTGCTACGGCTTCACGTACGCTTGTCGGACCCGAGCTCCGAAGATGAACTGCGAGGGATTCGCCGTGAACGTATGGCATGACGAAGAAGGGAATTCCTTCGACTTCGCCCGCCCGGAGAATGCCGACGATATGGGGATGCTGCAGTTTCGCGACAGTGAGGATCTCCGAGCGAAAGCGACTTGCCGAGACTCCGCTCGCGACATCGGGCGGCAGGACCTTGATGACGACCTGTCGCGACAGCTCGCGGTCCTGGGCGAGAAAGACATGGGCCATTCCCCCGCCAACGAGCTCGCGCTCGATGTCGTAGTGCTCGCTGAGTTGTGCCCGCACCCTCTCGGGGATGGACTGCATGGCGGTGGAGTTCAGGTACCATGATTCTACCTCCCGGATTGGACAACGGGAGATGGGGAAAGGGTTGAGTGACCCTTTGGAAGGCTGGCCGAAGACCGGGTGGACCGAGCTAAAGCCTCGTCAGTACACGAAACCCTGTAATCGTCTCAGGTACAGAATGTCCGGCCGATTCAGAAAGATTCTTGTACCGGGCGAAAGCTTTTCGAGCTGCTCGGCGGTGAGGATTGAAGTGATTGTCTCACCGGCAGTGATCATTACTGCAATTGCCGAATCCGTTGCAGCAGCGCGTTGTCGAAGAACTTCCCGCTTTTCTTTCTGAGACGGATTCGCGCTCACCTCGGCCGCGACTACAGCAACCCGGGAAAAGATGGCGCGCAATGCTGAATCCCGTATCGATATCGCCGAACGAATAGCAACCCGCTGCGCGGGTGTGTAGCTGGCCGAGTCGCGACCTTGTCCAATGCGGCTAACCGGATCGAATCCGATTACACCGAGGATGTGTTCGTTAGTCATCTCGTCGGCATTCTTACGCGATCCTTTTCGCCACCGGCCAGGTGCAAGATCGTTCTCAACAGACTGAGCGCCCCATGTTGGTCCAACAGGAATGAAAACGGAGAGGCTCAATCGAAAGGGATTGGTCGTGATCGACCGCGATGAAAGCCTTGAGCCAAACCCTGGATTCACCGAGTATTGAAATTTCCTGGCGGTCGCGTCGAAGCCCGTGACGGAGTAGAGATAAGGATCGACAACCGGGAGCTGTCCCCACCCTTTCACATCGCTGCCATGCAGAAGTCGATCGGCCAGGATCATCGGGTTCGTGACGCTCAAAGTCACCCGAGATCGCGAGGGCATCCGAACCACATCGCCCCGCATCTTGAAGTTCACCGTGGATGAAACTGACCACGGTCCGGTGCAGCTTTGCGCGCCAGCAAAACCGCCGCGTTGCTTCATGAGACAGTCTTTGACGTAACCGGGACCAGATTCAGCCAGTTTCTCAATATCTTTTGCCGTGACGCTATTGGTTGCAGAAGCGAAGATCCACGGCCGATCGTTCGCCAATCCATCTCCATTGATGTCGGATGCAATCAACGGTGTAAACGGAAAACCGGAGTTGAGCCGCAAGTATCCTGAAATCTCGAGCTGATCAGACGAGCCAAAGACCCACGAACCACGTGCGGCCAGCTGATGACGTGATTCGAATTGGCCAGGAAGTCGATTAATGGTCGACGGATTGTCGACGGTCGATCCCTCAAACCCTCGTCGTTGTTCCGTTACCCACGACTGGCCGTAGGAAATCTGCCAGCTTCGACGGACAAGTATGGTTGGGTTTGAAGATTGAATGCTCAGGACCAGCTGTCGTGATAATGATTTAAGCCCTGAGCCTACGATCCAGACTGGTCCGAACGTCGGGTCGAGACGATTTCCTGAAACTGAAAAGAAGCCGGTTCCATTGATCGCAGCAGCATCGACGAACACTGGACGATTGCCTTCATTCTCGAGCCGGAATTTCGTTTTTCCCGCAAGATTCACGTCGCGGATGTCAGACTGAAATCTGTTGAACGAGAGGATGCCATCTGCACCGAGGCGAACACGCCAGACGCGAGTTGTTGCGGCGAGGTTAGTTCGCCAGGACATGGGCGGTCTGAAATCAGAAGCAAGTCGCGCGACTGTTATCGCTGAGTCGTTTGCGGCTGAAGGGGCTCCCGCACAATGTACGGGAACCAGCTGAGGCGATTCGACGAACGCCCGCCAGTCGGGTTGCGGAACTGCATCCGCGACGCAGAACAGCTGAACTCCCAAATCGGAGCGCCATCCGGTTCTTCGAAGCGGAGCGAGTACTGCCTGCGCATCCGCGGACTGGAAGATGCCCGTTCCACCAGAGACTATGATGCGGCGCGCAGGAGTCGCTGTGTTGGGTTGTGGCAGCACATACGTTCGAGTGAATCCAATGCGAGGGCTCACCGCAGCCGTCCATTTCGCATCGAAAGAAGGAATCAGTGATTGATGTGTATTACTCGAGGCATCGGCGAAATCCGGATTCGCCCGAAATACATCGAGTCGAATACCGTATTGAAAACTGAATCCCTTCTCTCGCTCCCAGGTATCACCGACAGATCCAGCGATCGATGTAAAATCGCCGCGTGCAAGCGACCGACCGAGAGTTCTGGCAAATGTTGCTGCCTCATTTGACGCAACCTTCTCAGGACTGAGGAACAGATACTGTCCATAGGTTGTCGCCCCAACGTTGTTCTGAATTCGATCGTACTGAGCCTGCACGGAAGCCTTGAAGAGGTGCTCGCCATTTCTGCTGTACCATTGCGATGTATTTGAAACATCGATGGTGGTTCGCCGGTCGGCAGATCGACCTGTACCTGCTCCGCCAAAGAATACCGGAACGGTGACATTCGACGAATTGTCATTCGGGAGCATCACGATCGCTGCGGGAATATTCAGGGATGGGGTTTGTCGTGACATCGCTCCCGAATAACCAAGATGGAAATCATTGAGCACTGCATTTCGAGCCGTTCGTTGGTCGTCGGCCTGAACGGTCTGATTCCACGACCGTGACGTGAAGGCGCCCGTTGCCGAAGACGTCGGACCTACGCCGAGAAAATCAACGTCAGAGAATGAACCAGTCCCGGTAAAACTCGTGCGCCTCGATTTCGCTGGCGTGAAATCGAGTCGACCGAGGAAGGATCCTTCATTTGTGGATGTTGTGCGCGAGTCGATCTCGAAAGCGTACGGCAATCCTGCCGTCTTGAATTGTTCTGTAAGTCGCGCGACAGCGGACTCGCTAATGCCAAGCTCCGACAGCGCGGAAGAGGGGAGACTGCTTAGCGAAGCAACGGGACGAATTCGCTTTCCTATTTGCCCACTAACAGTATACGCAGATTTGTCCCACTTGATTGGGCCGGTATGAGCGAAGTCGACGTGAACCGCACTCTCTTCATCTCCAATGAGTGCAGCAGGCCCTTCTTTACCTGCCAACACGCGCGGTTGGCCTGATACACCGACATTCGTCGTGATGAAATTCCACGCGGGTCGAGGCTCGACTGTCAACAGCGCACCGCTGAAGCCGCCTTTTGACACATCATGCGGACTCGAATTGAGACGTGCAATCACTGGTGTCGACCGAGGCAGCTCCAGGGATTGCACGGGAGTTCCATTAAATGTTATGCGATTCTGATCCGAGCTAAGTCCGAGAACGTTGAACGATGAACCTTTTGACGAAGCGAGTGCGCCGACAATCAGATCTAGCGCCGAGCCGATCTTACCCTGCTCGGACGGCGAAGCATCACCACTCACAATTGCGAGTTCGGACTCACTTTGCCCAAAAGCTGGAGCGAGGCGTGAGTCAGTTGGCGCTCGTCGCGATTGAACGCTGACTCTTGGAAGCACCTGAGCTGCGTTCAGCGTTAAGAAAATTGTAGTGTTGCCGGTCGTTGATCGATCGACTGTCACTCGACCCGTTGAGCCATCAGCAGCGCGTGCGAAGATTACATACTTCGCGCTTTGCGGAACGACAATTCGAAACCCGCCTGAGCTATCGCTATGAGTCGTGAATGATTGAGTCGAACCGGCTGGTGTCACCGCAATCTCCGCTGCATTTGCCGACGCACCAGTGGGAAGCCGAACAGTTCCAGAAATCGTGTCGCCCGATGCTGATTGAGCTGCCGACATCGACGACAGACTCAGTGTCAGCGTTAGTACTACCGACAGAGTTCTCACGAGTGCGAATTAAAGCTTCATAATCCTTCGCTGTATTAGGCGTGAATTAAGCTTTCATTACAGATCCGAGCCCGTCATTCGAACGAAAGACGTGCGAAATCGTCGACACCAGCGCATTATGCATGAGTGATGCGAGCGATTGTCACCTGTTGCGCCTTCGCACTGTTTGCCGCGGGAACACTGTCCGCGCAGGTCCCAGCGCGTCCCGATACGCTCCGCGGCAAAGTCGTTTCCGATAGCGGAGCAGTAATCCCTGGGGCCACAGTCAGCGCGACACGCGCACCTGATCGACAGTTTCTTCAGACCACAACCGACGCGTCTGGTGCGTTCAGAATCATCTTCGCTGAAGGCACTGGCGATTATCTCGTGCATGCCTCGGCAACCGGTTATCGATCAGCGCGCGTACGAGTAACGCGAGCATCCGATAGCGGACTCTCGAACATCACGCTCAAGCTGGCGTCCGAAGTACAACAGCTTGCCCCGGTCGAAGTTCAAGCGAAAAGACCTGCACCCTCACGCCCATTCGGGTTTTCTATTGGCACGGGCGAAGCGGGAAGATTGTCCGATGGCGTGAGAGGAACACTGTCTCCCGAGCAGGCAGGCAATCTCGAAGCGATCGCTCTGACAATGCCTGGAATTACTTCTACGAGCGGCGGGTTCTCCGCGCTCGGCATGCCTTCATCTTCTAACGGGGCGACACTCGGCGGAATGTCATTCGCGGGCGGCTCGGTACCTCGCGACCTTCAGACCCGCACGGCAGTATCGACGTCGACATACGATCCATCGCGAGGATGGTTCTCGGGCGCTGAGACGAGTATCGACATAAGCGCTGGCGATCTTTTTTCACGTATAAGCTCACACGTGACCCTGAATACGCCTGCTCTTCAGGCGAGTCAGTCATCGCTGAATGGAACGGACAACGAGTTCACCAGCGTCGACGCCGGTCTTGGATCGGTCGGAGCGTTTCATCGTGACGAGCTGATGCACAACTTTGGAGCGCAGGGTCGCGTGCGAACTGTACGGTCATCGTCCTTCGATGACGCGGCTTCGAGTCAGCTCAAAGGCGCCGGAATTTCACCCGAACTTGCTGCGATCTTACGACCTGCATTTGCATCAGCTGGTATTCCCCTCAGCTCGAGAAATAAAATCGATCGAGCCGAGCAGTCCGTCTCGATTATGGGCCGCGTCGATCGATCGCCGATTGACTGGGCGACTTTCAAGACAACGCCAACCACGTGGTCAATAACCGGCTTCGGCAATTTCATTTCCAACCCGGCTATGGTAGTGCCCACTTCGACGATAGGAACCGCCGAAGAACAGCGGTCATTATCCGGAGGAGCTCAGCTCGCGTATTCGTCCATCCATAAGGACAGATATCTCTTCGAGCTGAGATCGACAATTTCCGGGAACAGCACATCTAGAAATCCGGTTTCCGAGATTCCACTTGGAATCGTTCGCGCCCATTCTCAGCATGACAGTCAGGACAGTCTTTTTACGAGCGTAGGATTTGGTGGCTCCGGAAGTCGTGGATCTGACGATCGCACCGGCATATGGGAGACTCGAGCGAATTACGAGCTCTGGGCGCCTCGATCGACAAAGCATTATCTGCGATTCGCTGCAGACAGCAGGTTCGATGCTTCAGCGTCATCGCGCGAAAGTAATTCGCTTGGCACGTTTGTCTTCAATTCAATCGAGGATTTCCAAAACAACAGGCCGGCATCCTTTACAAGAACATTGTTTGAAAGAAACCAGGACGCAGCCGTCTGGAATGGTTTCCTGTCAGCGAGCGACTCATGGCGGGTAAGACCGAATTTACGATTGCTCTACGGCGCCCGATTCGAGACGAACCGTTTTCTGAGCTCACCGGAATTCAATCGCGATCTCTACGGATCTCTCGGCGTCAGGAATGATGAGACACCAAACACGACTCATGTGAGTCCTCGTGCGGGGTTCTCCTGGACTCGCAAAACCGGATCCGAGATGCAGCAGTACAACAGCTTTGGCAATTTCTATCGATCCACAGCGCGAACAATTCGCGGCGGAATTGGCGAGTTTCGCGATTTCCTTGCACCAGCGTTGATCGCTGATCCGCGAACCTTCACCGGGCTTGACGACGGAACGTTGCAGTTCCAATGCATTGGCTCGTCGGCGCCGATTCCTGATTGGGAAGCTTACTTGTCGGGAGCAGATGCCCCACGCGGATGCATCGGAGGGGCAGCAAATAATGCCTTCGCGGATACGGCTCCCCGCGTCGAGCTGATCGATAAGAACTACACAGCCGCAAGGAGCTGGCGTGCAAATCTTTCGTACACGTCTCAATACAAAATCTTTTTCTACACCGTCCAGGGCACGTACTCACTTGGGCGGTCGATGAATGAGTTTTCGGATCGTAACTTTTCTGGAAATGTGCGCTTCAATACGCCCGACGGGCGTCCAGTGTACGTGCCGGCGTCGTCGATCGATCCACGAACGGGCATTCTTTCGGCACAATCGGCGCGAATCACGGATGATTACGGATCGGTTATCGCACAACAGTCAACGGCGCGCTCGCAGGCAAAACAGCTTTCGTTGAATGTGCTGCCGGTGTTCAGGGGGTTCTGGCGTCTGCACGTCGCCGGGTCGTACGCGATTTCGTCGAGCTCATACACTGGCAACGGATTCTCGTCATCGACATTTGTCGACCCGCGTATTGTCGAGAGCACGCGATCGAGTTTCGATGCACGCCACCAGATTCGCGTGCAGGCTGGAGCTTTCTCTCATGGGTTTGTGCTGACTATGTATGGCCGCGTTCAATCGGGTCTGCCGTTCACGCCGATCGTCGCGAGTGACGTAAACGGAGATGGTCTGGTGAACGACCGCGCATTCGTGTTCGATCCAGCGGCAGGTGGTGAAATTGGGAAGGGAATCGCCGCGTTGATGGCGAGCTCCTCTGGCCGCGTGAAGAAATGTCTCGAACGGCAGTCAGGAGCTGCTGCGCGAAGGAATTCATGCAGCGGACCGTGGACTGCTTCGATGAACGCGGAAGTGTCTTCCGTTCGTAAACTGCCGATTGTAGGAAGCCGCGGGGTGCTTCGCATCGTCTTCGCGAATCCGCTTGGTGGAATCGACCAGCTGGTGCACGGCTCCAAGGCTCTTCGCGGCTGGGGCTCGACGGTGTCGCCGGATCGCACACTGCTACGTGTGAATGGATTCGATCCACAGTCGTCGTCGTTCGTCTATCAGGTCAATCCGGAATTCGGATCGACAAGGCGATCGCGCGCGCTTAATCCATCACCGTTCGGTGTTACCATCGATTTGACCCTGGATCTCGGAAGGAGTCTGCCGACGCAGCAGCTCGAGAGATCGTTGAATCCGGGGCGGAATAGTCATCCTGGCGCGAGACTCACAGTGGCCGATCTCAAGAAACGCTATGCTCGCAGCGTGAACGATCCGTACCTCGCCCTCATCGAGGAAAGCGATTCACTGTTGTTGTCGCGCGAGCAGACGGAAGCGATCGACGCAGCCCACAAGGATTATCTGGCCGGCATGGATTCGATCTGGACTCCGTTGGCCGAGACGCTCGCGGCGTTGCCGGACAAGTACGATTCAAAAGCGGCACTGAAGATTCAGGAGGGCGCAATCGATCGCGGGTGGGAGTACTCGCGTCTTCATGTGCGCCGGGTTGTGCCGACGATCTTGAACCCTCTGCAGATCAACATTGCGCCCGGGTCTGTGACGCTGTACCTCAATGCCGATAAGCCAATTCGTGTGCGAACCTATACTAATTGATAGTCAGATCGCCGGTTATGGCGCCGGAACAGGTGTTGTTTCAGTTGGAGAAGCGCCCAGCTTATTGGAATGAATAAAGTGCTGTGGGTCATTGTTGTTGCCGAGGCTGTTCTAATCTGGTTCGTGATTGGAAGCCTTTCAAAGCCGCGCGTCATTTTTCGAGAGCGTGCGACGCGAGAACCGCATTCAATCGCTCAGGTCCGCGCGCTCGACCACTTCAACGC
>JBKPNY010000220.1:0-3850 GCA_046732835.1 Gemmatimonadota bacterium
CCGTGGGCAGCGATCACGCGTGGGGAAACCATCACTTGATCGTTGGCGGCGCCGTGCTGGGCCACACGCTCTATGGAACGTATCCAAGTCTCGCGCTGGGCGGACCTGACGATACTGACAGCGGCCTGGCTCCGCGCGGTCGCTGGATTCCGTCCACCTCAGTCGAGCAATACGGAGCGACACTGGCGACGTGGTATGGACTCTCAAGCGCTGATCTGTCAGCTGTGTTTCCGTTGATTGGCAGATTCCCGACGACAAACCTTGGCTTCATGTCTTAGCTGGTAACGCAAACTGTTAGTTTGCGGATGTGTTTACGAAGGATTACGCAAACTAACAGTTTGCGTTACGACAAATAGCCCGGCCGAAAACCTGGGTTCATGTCCTAGCTGGTAACGCAAACTGTCAGTTTGCGGATGTGTTTACGAAGGATTACGCAAACTAACAGTTTGCGTTACGACAAATAGCCCGGCCGATATTGCCGGGCTATTTTTCAAACCCTCCCAAGTTTTTGAAATAGAATCAGCGCGATGACTGACAACGCTTTCATGTGTCGACTCGATAAGGTGAGATTGATAGTCCTGCCCTCGCTGCTCGTTGCAATCGTCGGATTCCTGTTATCGAGTAACACCGTCACGCGACCGGTCAATGCCTTTTCCGCCGGACCGCCCGCGGGCTACACCGCAGCACCGGGCGAAGAACCGGAAGCGTGCGCTGAATGTCACGTTCCGACGGATTCCGGCACCGGACATATCTCGATCACCGCACCGCAGACCTACGTCCCCGGTCAAACCTATCCAATCACTGTTACGCATACGAACCCGGACCCGACGCGACTGCGCTGGGGGTTTGAACTGACGGTTCTCGACACGTCCGATGAAAAAGCGGGCAATCTGCAAAATGCCGATGAGCTTACGCAGGTTGTGGCCAACGCCGGACCCGGAAACGCCCGGCAGTACATCGAGCACAGTGTTAACGGAACTTTCATCGGTCAACAAAACGGAGCGAGCTGGACGTTTAACTGGACTGCGCCAGCAACGGACATTGGCGTCGTCACCTTTTACGCCGCCGGCAATCAGGCGAACAACGACGGGAACACCTCGGGCGATTACATTTATAAAACGCTGGTGACTTCGGCGCCATTCTCGGCGACCCCGGATTTCGACATAAACGTTTCGCCGTCGTCGCGTGTAACTGTGCCCAACGGCAGCGCACAATATACCGTGACGATTACGCCGTCAGCAGGTTTCGCCGGCACGGTTAATTTGAGCGCGACAGGACTACCCGCTGGAGCATCCGCAAGTTTCAATCTGACCTCCGTCACTATCACTGACGCTACTTCAAAAACTTCGACACTGACGGTGACAACCACGGCAGGTACTCCGCTCGGTAACGCTTCTCTAAGCATCACTGGTACCGCCGGCACGACGCTCCATTCAACGCCAGCGACTCTAAAAGTGGTGAGTGCGTCGAGTATCGATCTGGCAGTTACTAAGTCCGCTTCGCCGAACCCGGGACAGGTAGGCGCCGTTCTTAGTTATCGTGTGACGGTGACAAACAATGGGCCGGCTACAGCCACGAATGTCACGCTCACCGACACGTTGCCGGCGGGAGTTGTGTTTGGGTCGGCATCTGCTGACCAGGGCACTTGTGCCGGTACCGGTCCGGTAAATTGTTCGCTTAACTCGTTGGCGGTTGGGGCTTCGGCCATATTCACGATAACGGTCACGCCCAACAATACCGGTCTGATAACCAATACGGCGTCAGCCGGCGCCAGCGAAACTGATCACGATACCAGCAACAACTCCGCGACGCTCAACACCCTCATTCAACCGGCCGCCGCTACGCCAGTCATGCTCGATCCGAACCTGACGGTGGCCACAGCAGTCAGCGGACTCTCGCAACCGATGGGCATCGCCTTTCTCGCCGCCAATGATTTCTTCGTGCTCGAGAAAGCGAGCGGAAAAGTTCAACGCGTCATAAACGGTTCGATTCAGGCCGCCGTGCTCGATCTCGCCGTCAATTCCGCTTCAGAACGCGGGCTGCTGGGCATCGCTTTGCATCCGCAGTTTGCCTCGAATCATTTCGTTTATCTTTATTGGACTGAAAGTAGTACCGGCTTTGATACGACGAACATTGACGAGATTGCCTTGCTTGGCAACCGCGTCGATCGATTCATCTGGACGGGAACGGGGCTGGTTTTCGATCGCAATCTGATCAAGCTTCGCGCCCTGCAACAGGACAGCGGTCAGCCTTCGCGCGGCAACCACGATGGTGGCGTCGTGCGATTCGGACCAGACGGAAAGCTGTACATCATCTTTGGCGATAACGGCCGGCGAGGGTTTCTCCAGAATCTTCCCACCGGTGGCCCCGTTCCCGACGATCAATTCGGCGGTCCGCAGCCGGACGATGCGCACATGACTGGCGTCATCCTTCGCCTCAATGACGATGGTTCCACTCCTTCCGATAATCCCTACTTCAATGCGGTAACCGGTTTGACAGGTGAAGCGGCCACGAACGTCAAGAAGGTTTTTGCGTATGGCGTTCGTAATGGCTTCGGTCTGGCGTTCGACCCGCTGGCGGGATTTCTCTGGTCTCAGGAAAACGGCGACGACGCGTTTGACGAGATGAATCGCGTCAGTGCGGGTTTCAACGGCGGTTGGATACAGGCGATGGGTCCGCTAAGCCGCATCAGTGAATTCAAATCAATTGAGACGAACTACGCGCCGGGAAATTTGCAGCAATTGCGCTGGCCGCCGAGTAACATTGCTGACACGCCGCAAGCTGCCCTCGCGCGTATGTATGTTTTGCCTGGCTCTCAGTACACCGATCCGGAGTTTAGTTGGAAGTACGCCGTGGCGCCTGCGGGGATCGGGTTCGTGAAGGGCAGGGGATTGGGAACGACGTTCGAAGGCGACATGTTAGTCGGCGCTTCGCGAACCACCTTGCTCAACGGCTTTCTGTTTCGCTTCAAGTTAAGTCCCGACCGCAAGCACTTCCGGTTTACCGATCCGCTGCTCAACGACCGCGTTGCCGACAATGTCGACAAGTTTGACGTGACCGAAAGCGAGTCGCTTGTCGCCGGTCGTGACTTCGGCGTGGTGCCGGACATCGAAACCGGTCCAAACGGAAATGTCTACGTCGTCTCCCTCCTGAACGGTGCGGTTTATGAAATCAAATCAAAGCCCGGCACGATCTTTTATGCCAACCTGAACGGCGCGCAGGAAACGCCGCCGAACAATTCGAGCGCGACCGGCACCGCAACCGTTGTGCTCAGTCCCGACGAGACAAACATGATTGTCTCACTCAACTTCTGGGGTCTCTCGAGCGCGCAAACTGACGCGCACATTCACAGTCCAGCTCCGCCCGGCACTGCCGCCGCACCTTTGTTTGGTTTGCCGTTAGGCCAGGTCAGTGACTTTCGCGTCAACGTGACGCCGGCCCAGGTGCAGGATTTGAAGAACGGTCTTTGGTACGTCAACGTCCACACCGCTAACTTTCCGACAGGCGAGATACGGGGGCAATTTGCGACGTCAACAACAGCCAGCACGGTTCAATTTGCCGCCACGCAGGTGGGAGTCGGCGAAGGAGAAGGCAGCGTCTCCCTGACCGTTACGCGCTCGGGCAATACCGCCGCGGCCGCTGATGTTCATTTTGCGACGGAGGATGACCTGGCCGCGGTCGATTGTGCAGCAAACTCAAACGTCGCGTCAGCGCGTTGCGATTATGAGTCTACGATCGGAACGGTACACTTCGCGGCAGGTCAGACACTCGCGACCTTCTCGATTCCGATTATTGATGACGCTTACGTCGAAAACCCCGAGCATTTAATTGTCGCGCTCAGCGATGTCAG
>JBKPNY010000221.1:0-1315 GCA_046732835.1 Gemmatimonadota bacterium
ATACAGTTCCGAGCGCAGCACGGTCGGAGTCTCGGCGACGAGCACCTCGCGAAGCATGCCGCCACCAATTCCTGTCAGCACGCCGAGCAGCGCGGCCATCACCGGATTGAGCCTATACCCGAGCGCCTTTTGCGTGCCGACAACAGCGAAGAGTGCCAGCCCAGCGGCATCGAAAATAAGCACATGGTTCCGCAGATTGCGCAGCCGTTCGCTGAGCGGATACCAGAAGAACACTACCAGCCCGGCGAGGAGAGAGACTGCGAGGTAACGCCAATCGCTGATTGCTGCCGGCGGGACTGCACCAATCAGCAGGTCGCGCATAATTCCACCGGCACTGGCCGCTGCGAAGGACAGGACAAGCACACCAAACAAATCAAGACGTTCCCTAACCCCGGCTACCGCACCGCTCAGGGCGAACACGAAAGTGCCGATAAGGTCGAGCACCAAGAGTGTGCGGGCCGCATAAGCCTGGAATGCTGCGAGGGCATTCAAGGCTTCTTGACTTACCGAGGGCTGGATCAATTTCAGAATTCTCCTTCGTATCCCGGACGCGCCTTGAATCGGGGCGCGCGCGATGCATGACTCCTCGGATCATCCCTCGAGACCGTCAGCGCGATGGCGATGATCGCAATCACCTACATCGGCCTGGGCCTGAGTATCCTAAGTTCACTGCTGATCGCAATCTCTCCCACCGACACCGTCGCTTTTCTGTCTGATGACGGGACGCGTTATTCAAGGATTGTCGGCTGCCTGTATCATGCCCGCAACGCTTGCACTGATTCGCGGCCGCCTTCGCATTGTTATTCAATGTGCTGATGGTGATCATCTTCAAACGTCCAAGCCGATCTGCGATACCGCTTGCGACAACGATGAAGATGCCTGAGAAGAGCGCGGTAATCGTTACCGCGATATTGTTCAGACTTTCGCTGATCCCTAGCTCTTCGCGCATCGTCGGGGCGACGTTGAGAGTCGTCTGCGCAAAGAGCCAGAACGTGATGACCGCAAGAACAATTCCCACAATGAGCCTGTTGACGCCTTGAATTTTGTGAGCAGTCACGGTGCCAGTTGCGGAAGCCATGGCGAGAACCTCACTTCGCTAGATACGTGAAAGCGGCAACCACGAGCGCCTGCGTCCCCTTGGACAGCGTCGGTTCAATGACCGGGGCGAAGAATTCCGAGTGGTTGACCGGGATGTCCTGCTCCACCCGCCCCGCATCGAGAGCTCGTTGATACTTCTCCGGATCTGTACCTCCAACGCCCCAATAGGTGTAGGGCGTCCCAAAGGCGTCGGGGATAGCGCTGAAGTCTTCGCTGG
>JBKPNY010000222.1:0-9450 GCA_046732835.1 Gemmatimonadota bacterium
GTTTACAGCGTATTGAACTCCAGACTCAGGATGACTGTCGGAAGACGTCAGATGAAAGTCCATACGCTTGTCTGTCATCTCAAATCTCCGATCGGTTATCTCCAGTCTGGAGTTGATTCTACTGTCGCATCTACCAGACGGGATTCGCCCGTAACACCTCATCAACCGCTTCTCTCGGAATGGGTGCGGAGAAAAGGTACCCCTGACCCTGCTCGCAGTTCAGTGACCTCAGCTCCCTGAGCTGCTCTGATGTACTGATCCCTTCAGCCTCAGCACGAACTCCAACAATCTCCGCGAGTGTAAGAATCGTACGTACCAGGCGGCGGTGCTTCTCGTCAGTGTCCATGCTGCTCACGAATGCACGATCGATCTTGATTGCATCGATCGGCAGCCCGTGCAGATAGCTTAGCGATGAGTATCCCGTTCCGAAATCGTCGAGGTAAACCTGCACACCAAGCTCACGAATTCGTGACAGGATCGAGACTGCAGAGCGTCCCTTGTCGATGATCGCCGATTCGGTGATCTCGAGTCGAAGCGAAGCTGCCGGCGCACCCGTCACTTCGAGTGCCGACCGGATCTGGTCTATGAGATCGGGCTGGGAGAACTGCTTTACGGAAAGATTCACTCCGATAGTGAGCGGCTCGTCACGGGGATGCGCTGCCTGCCATTCCTGGATCTGCTTGCACGCCTCGAAGAGAACCCACTTTCCGATCGGAACAATGAGTCCCGTCTCCTCGGCAATCGCAATGAAGTCGCCAGGCGGAACAAGACCTTTGTCCGGATGCTGCCAGCGCACGAGCGCTTCGAGTCCCGTGACTCGACCTGTTTTGAGTGAGACGAGCGGCTGATAATGCAGAAGGAATTCGCCGAGCTCGACTGCACGACGCAGGTCGGTCTCCAGCCTGAGCCGCTCGAGCGCATCGGTGTGCATCGCCCGATCGAACATCTCGTAGCGAGCACGTCCCGCAGCTTTCGCGCGATACATCGCCATGTCGGCGCTTCGCAGAAGCTGCTCGGGCTGATCGTGCGACATTGTGCTCGTCACGATTCCCATGCTCGCTGATGTCGTTACTTCCGCACCGGCAAGATTGATCGGGAACGAAAGTGCTTCCTCGATACGCTCGGCAACACGCCCTGCATCGCTCGTGTCGGTGATGCTCTCGAGAAGAATTGCGAACTCGTCACCCGAAAGACGTGCGACAGTGTCCTCAGGACGAATGCACGCTTCGAGTCTGCGCGCAACTGCACGCAGAAGCTCGTCACCTGCAAAGTGACCGAGATTGTCATTCACATCCTTGAAGCGATCGAGATCGAGGAACAGCACTGCAAACAAATCGTCCGGGTGGCGTGCTGCGCGACGCATTGCATGACGCAGTCTTTCGGTGAACAGAGATCTGTTCGGAAGACCCGTCAGCGCATCGTGCAGAGTGCTGTAGAGCAGATGCTCCTGAGTCTGTCTCTTAAGAGACAGATCGCTGCGCAGCTCGAGCTCGGTTACGAACATCGATGCGACATCCATCAGGGATGTCACCTCAGTATGAGTCCACCCGTGCGGAAGCGTGTCGATCACCGCAATCGTTCCGATCACATGACCGTCGGTCGTCATGATCGGTGCGACAGCGTACGCAACACCATCCGGCGTTTTCGATTCCGCGCTGTTGCCCATGAACAGCGGACGTCCTGACGTGACAACCTGGCGCGAATAACGAAGCGCGAGCGGAACTTTTCTCCACACCCGTGAGCGACCTGTGAGACCCACGCTGCTTTTCACAACGTGACGGTCGTCATCGAGCAGTGATACAATCGCAACGGGCGCGCGCAGCGCCGCCGCCGCAAGACGTGCTATGCGGTCGAACGACTCCTCTGGAAGAGTGTCGTACGGCGTCGGCGGACGCGCCGGAGTATCACTGGCGTGCACTGCTGTTCGCTGCATGCATTTGGTGAAAGAAAGTCCGGCCAGGCAGAGAGGGGTCCGGACAAGCCAATGTAAAACTCGCGCATCGGTTTTCCAAAGGATTTTATTGCAAGAAAGTCTTGCATTTTGCCTCTGTTACCTCTGCCTCCTCTGCTAACTCGCAGTAAGGCATTTTACAATAGTCCTTTGGTCCATCCTCCATCGACTGTGATCGACGTTCCAGTGATGTAGGAAGCACGTTCCGACGCTAGAAACGCAGCTAACGCAGCGAATTCATGTGGCTCTCCAAGGCGTCCCATTGGAATCTCCGATTCCCACGCTGCGCGAGCGTTGTCTGCTGAAATTCCGTCTCGTGCCGCGATCGCTCCCGCAAGCTGTTCGACGCGCTCCGTCCGTGTGTAACCGGGAAGAATGTTGTTCACAGTGATTCCATCACGCGCAACTTCATTCGCAAGCGTTCGTGCAAATCCTGTCACAGCTGCGCGAATGCTGTTCGACAGCATCAATCCTTCGACAGGCTGCTTAACAGTGATCGAAGTGATGTTGATTATGCGTCCCCATTTTCGCTCACGCATTTGCGGAAGAAGAATGCGAGTGAGATTGATCACGCTCATCAAAGTCTGATCGACAGTCTTATCCCACATTTCCGGAGTAATCGATTCGAACTTCGCACTCGGCGGACCACCTGCGTTTGTAACAAGAATGTCAACGCGACCGAAATGCTCGAGCGCAGCACGCGCAATTCTTTCTGTATCGTCGGGCTTGGAGACATCGCCTGCAATTGCGATGACGTCGGCATTGTGATTCCTCGCGATTTCGTCTCGCGCACGATTCAGTTCGTTTTCACCGCGCGCGCACATCGCGATGCCTGCACCTTCGATTGCGAGCTCTTCCGCGACTGCGCGGCCCAGTCCTTTGCTCGACGCAACAACAAGCGCGACTTTGCCGCGCAGACCAAGATCCACTGCTATTTCCTCAAGTACGCGTCTGACTTGTCGAGCCAGTCCTGTCGCGGCGGACTGAATACGTCGACATCGAGTGTGTCTTCGAGTGCGAGTGCCTTATGAGGAAGATTCGACGGAATGTGGAGCACCTCTCCCGCACTGACGGTCACCTCGATGTTCTGCTCTTCACCGAGAGTGAACAGGAGTGCGCCTTCGAGGATATAGGTGAGCTGCTCGTTTTCATGCGAGTGTTTCGGAACAACGCAGTCCTTCTTGAGATACACGTGCGCGATCATCATGCGATCGCCCGTGATGAGCTTGCGATCGAGCATGTCGTTCACTTTTTCCCGCGGGATATCATCCCAGCGATAATGCGTGGCAGGATTTGTCATGGTCGAGAATTTATCGATTCGTCAAAGTTGCCGCCGTTCACCGCGCGAATATTGTCGTTCACGCCCGACTCCCGGTCACCTTATGAAGGTACGTCTGACCCGCCCGTATCTTGATGTGCGGCATCACGTCAACAAGGGAGGTGCTCATGACTCTGCGAAGTCTGATCGGAGCTTTATTCGTAGTTGCGGCCGCCGGGTGCGGAGGAAGCGGAGGTGGCTATTCAACTGACCCCACACCTTCGAACAACAATCCTCCAAACAACAATCCCGGACCCGCGACCGCATCGATAATGGTCAACAACAATTCCTACAGTCCTGCGAGTCGAACGATCTCAGTGGGAACGGCAGTCCAATGGAACTGGTCGAGCTGCACCGGCGGAGGTTACGGTGATGATCAGTGCGTTTCCCACAGCGTGACGTTCGACGATGGCAGTGGCTCGGACCTGCAAAGCTCCGGCAGCTTCACGAAAACTTTCACCAAAGCCGGAACGTACTCGTACCATTGCCAGACGCACGGCGCCGCAATGTCCGGCACAATCACGGTGCAGTAGAAAAAAAAAACGGGCTCCCAATCGGGAGCCCGTTCAAATTTCCAAATCGAAACTCTTACTGACCAGCTGGAAGGCCGCTGCCAGTAACAGCACGATACGTGTTCACGCGTCCCGCGCCAAAGTGTTGCGAGTCGCCGATGTTATCGGTGGTTGAAAGCAGGCGACTGCGAAGTGCTGCACCGCGCAGTCCGGTCACCGAAGCAACAACACCCGCGGTGCCCGTCACCTGAGGCGCCGCCATCGACGTTCCCTGAAGCCAGGCATATCCGCCGCCCTTGTATGCACTATAGATGCATCCTTCAGGTGTCGTGTTCGAATAGCACTGACCGCCGGGAGCGGTAATGTCCAAGCCGGGGCCCCAGTTCGAATACGAAGCAAGCTTGTCCTGCCAGGTGCTGGATGCAACGGAAATCGAATTCACATCGCAGGCCGGGCATGAGACAGTTCCAGTTCCATCGTTTCCTGCCGAGGCAATCACGAGAACGTTGTTGCCTGTAGCGTAGGCGATCGCATCCTTTTCAGCCTGCGACTCCGACCCGCCGCCAAGGCTCATGTTCATCGCGACCATTCCAGGATAATCCGCGGCTGCTCTGATCGCGCTCACGATTGCTGAGGTAGGGCAACCCCGCTTTCCGCAAACCTTCTGCACGTACACCTTTACATGCGGAGCCGCTCCAGACACACCCGCGACGCCGACTGTCGATCCAGCCATTGTGCCAGTCGTGTGCGACCCATGGCCGTCATCGTCGGCGGGATTTGCGTCGTTGTTGACCCAGTCGCGCCCGGCGATCAGGCGTCCCGTAAACTGGGGATGAGTCATGTCGACGCCCGTGTCGATGCTCCCGATTACAACGTCGCCGCCGCCAACCGCGTAGTTCTCGACATTGTCTTCGTCAGCATCCAATACTGAAGCATAGCTCGCGGGAATGAATCCGCTGCCGCCGCGAGTGTACCTCATGTTCAACCCGCCGGGATTGTAGAAAGCCCAGAGATTCGGATTGATCGCATCGATCTGACGCAGATAATTCGGCTCCGCGTATTCAACTCGCGCATCGCTCTTCAGCGAGTTTGCGTTCGCGTGCTCCGAGCCCGCATTTCCGCGCATTACTACGAAGCTGTTCTTGTAACCGCGCTCGCCAACTGCGAGCCCATGCGCACGGGCGACTGCATCCACGCCCGACATATCCTTGAGCTTTACGATTACTTCGCCAGCCATCACCTGCTCAGGTCCACCGCTCACGTTCGCGCTGAGAACTACGTCAGCAGGCGTGTCGAGCTTCGTCGGTGAGACGGGAGCGTCAGAGCATGCGGCGAGCGAAGCCACGGCAACAGCCGTGATCCCCGCGTAGACGAAACGGGACATCTACTACCTCCTCGGTTAAATCAACTACGCCACAACACTCGTTGTGGTCGTATCTCAACGCCGGTTCCGCGCAAGCGCGCCGACGACAAAGACAAACTTTGAAAACCGATTGATCCCAGTCCGCTGCTCCGGACCGACGCAATTAAAACGTCTGTTTCCTAGAAAGCAAGAATGCCGCAAATCAGAGGTCAGATTTGCGGCAACCCGAGTCTAGTCAGGCAAGCCTTTTCCAACAATGGGGAACTGACGCCGTCAGATGTCCCTGTCGATAAACCCTTTCAATCGGGCCTTAACCTCCGGCCACTCGGTATCGAGAACACTATAGTAGATGGTATCCCGCCAGCGGTCGTTGTACGCGAGAACGTGCTTCCTGAGCGCGCCTTCCTCCGTCGCACCCATCCTCAACATCGCGTTTCGCGACTTGGAATTGAGCACATCGGTCTTGAGCTCCACGCGCGCGCAATTCCACACCTCGAACGCATGCGACAGCATCAGATATTTCGCTTCAGAATTCACATGAGTCCGCTGATATGCCGGAGTAATCCACGTCCACCCAATTTCGACGTGTCGATTTGCTGCATCGAAGTTCGCGAAGCGCGTACTTCCGATCACCCTCCCTGTTTCCTTGTCGACCGTGACGAAAGGAAGCGCCGCACCTCTGACTGCTTCTGATAACGCTTCGTCTACATACTCCCTCATCGACTCAGGCGTATGCGCAAACGTCCGCGTCCACTTCCACAGATCTTCGAAAGCGCCGGCCTGGGTTAGCGCAGATAGATGCTCGAATCTCATCGGCTCGAGTCTTACGCGTCTTCCCTCGAGCGTCACCGGCTTCACTTCCATCATTTTGCGGGAGTCGGCGGTATTGCCGGATGGATTTTATGAAATCCTGTTGCGCGCTGATACGCATTCGCAACTGCGAGGACTTTCGCTTCCTCGAACAATCCGCCGAGGAATGTCAGTGATACAGGTTGACCATCTGCACGAAATCCATTGGGCACAATGACGGCCGGATGTCCCGTGAGATTCGTCGCGACCAGCTGTGAAAGATTCGCCGCACTTGTCGGCGTGACGATCACATCCACTGTCTTCATCAATTCATCCCAGGCCTGGATTGCCTTGCTCCGATATCGATTCGCATTGATGTAATCGACAGCAGGAATGAATCGCGCGGTCCGAAAGGTATTGGCCCAGTCGAATCTCGATTGCTGCACCAGCTCCGCATCACGATTCGATCTCGTGAGATCGTCGAACGCCGCAGCCGCTTCAGCTGTGAGTATGATGCGCATTGCATCGTACTGAATGTCGGGAATGTCGATGGGAATCAGCTTGAGACCCATCTCATCGCGGAGAACCGCGAGCGCGCGATCATCCCAGGGTTTCGAGAGATGCAGCGTATTCTTCTCGTCCTTCGGATCCTTGAGCGGCGTCTCGAACGCACTTCTCACGAAACCAATGCGAAGTCTTTTCGGATTGAGCGTGGCGTCCCATGTATAGGGAGCAGCGATCGCCATGTTGTCTTTTCCGTCAGGACCGTAGATCGCGTCGAGCACGATCGCGCAGTCTTCCACACTTCTGCAGATGGGGCCGAGCTTGTCCATGGTCCACGACAGCGCCATCGCACCGGTCTTCGGCACTCGACCATACGTTGGTCTCAGCCCAGTCGTGCCGCACACTGTCGATGGAGATGAAATCGATCCGAGCGTTTCACTTCCTATTGAAAACCCAACAAGTCCGCCAGCAGTCGCTGATGCAGGACCTGCAGAAGATCCGCTCGATCCAGTATCGACCTTCCATGGATTTCTCGTTCGACCGCCATACCACATGTCACCTTGTGCAAGCTCGCCGAGTGTGAGCTTCGCGAGAAGAATTGCTCCGGCTTCGTCGAGTCGCTTTACAACTGTCGCATCTTCATCGATGACCTGTTCCTTGTACGGCCCTGCACCCCACGTGGTCTTATAGCCCTTCACTGCAAGGAGATCTTTGGCACCCCAGGGTATTCCATGCAGCGGTCCGCGATAATGTCCTCGCGCAATCTCCGCGTCGGCAGCTTTTGCCTGCGCGCGCGCACGATCTTCAGTCAGTGTGATGACGCAGCGCAAAACAGGATCATATCTCTTGAGTCTCTCGAGATAGATCTCAGTCAGCCTGGTCGGCTTGAGCTGTCCCCGGCGAATGAATTCAGAAAGCTCAGTGATCGGAAGGAATGCGATGTCTTCATCCGACAATGGAAGTGAGCGCATCGTGGCCGGCGACCTGACCATCGCCTTCCGCACGGCTCTCGGAATCACTTTTCCAGGAGGCAGCGGATCGAACACAACTGCCGGTGCCACCGAATTGTTGAGCTCGATCTTGTGAAGCGCTTCAAGCCGCGCTTCCTGTGTCTTTAGCCCTTCGAGCATCATCGTCCGCTCGGCATCATCGAACTTGAGTCCCGCGAGCTCCTCTGCTGCAGCGATGCTCGATGCGGTTATCTCACTCCCCTGCTCTGCTCTCGCCCACAGGAGATCGGGCATGATCGTCGATCCAAGCCCGATACCAGCGAAATAGGACATGAATCGGCGACGATCATATTTGGGGGGCACTTCTCACTCCGGGAATGAACCGGAATAAACTACTGAACGCATTGTCCTTTTGGATCCGGCTTCGGCTTATCGACGACTAACCGATGGTCGAGATTTGCAACTCGCTCAGCAACGTCAGCCAGGAGGGAGGCAGTCTTCGCGAGGTGCGGGTAGTTGATGTACTGCGGCTCGTCAGTCACCTGGTGATAATCGACGTGTCCGCCAGTCGACATGAACACAATCGGAATTCCGTAGCGCGCGTACTCGTAATGATCGCTGCGGCAGTAAAACTGCTCCGGATGTCCAGTCGCGTCATACTGATAATCGAACTTGAACGGGTCCGAGTAGCCCTTGTTCACTGCTTCGACAATGTCGCCGAGCTCTGTTGAAAGACGACGTGATCCGATGAGCTGCAGATAACCGGGTGAACCGTTCGGAAGATCACTCGCTTCACCGCGCCCGATCATGTCGATATTGAGCTGCGCGACAATGGAATCACGAGGAACTGTCGGATGATCGGTGAACCATGTCGATCCGAAGAGATCTTCCTCTTCACCGGTATGCCACACGAAGATCAGTGAGCGTTTCGGCTTCACCTTCGCGCTGGCGAACTTCTCCGCAACTTCGAGCGCGCCAACGCTTCCTGATCCGTCGTCGTCAGCGCCGTTGTAAATGGAATCGAGTCGTGCAGGGCGAATCGCGTGAAGGCTGTCGAGATTGATCTTGATTGTCGCGCGCTCTTCTGGAGTCAAGCCACTGCCCGGAAATCCGGGAAGCTCATGCGTGCGCGCAATGTAGATACGCTCGGCGATCTGATTGAATGCGCGAATTGAATCGGTGTCGACTGGACCGGCCCGTCGAATTCCGAGGTGATCGTTGTGCGCGCCGATTGCAACGTATTCGTTCTTGAGCTTCGGATCGCTGCCGCGAATGATGCCGACAACATTGCGTGCAGGTACGTCCTTCAGCGTGTACTTGATCTCGCCGTGCAGCGTTCGTCCAACGGTTCCCGGTCGCGCATTCTCAACCGGAACGCCAAGGAGTTTCGCTGATGCAGTTGCAGGAACGACGAGACTGATCGTCGTCGTGACCGTATCCTCATCGCTGTGCATCAGGGTGTTCGGATTCATTGCAAAGCGGCGCGTCTGCGCGAGCGTTGCCTCCGGCCTGAACACGACGAATCCAACTGCGCCGGGATATCTGCGTGCAAGTCCCGATGTCGAACCGGAAACTGCTACAATTTTTCCGGCGGCCGCTTCTGGGGCAATCAACGTCGCCTGATCTGTCGTGTTGCCGGCGTAGATGATCTGCGCGCCTTCAAGTGCGCGAGCTTTGCCTCCGAGGTTGATCGGGATGTAGTCGGTGTTGAGTGTCAGCGCTTCCGCATCGGCACTGAGCTTTGAGCTCATGTCCAGCGACCGGTCGTAAAGCGGAACGGCCTGGAAGAATGTCCCGTTGTCGCCGGCGGGAACGAGTCCCATGCGCCGAACTTCGCGCTCGATGTATGCGGTTCCTTTCATTCCGCCGATGTCACCGGCGCGACGGCCCATCATCGAATCGTCAGCGAAGATGTAGAGACGCATCTTTGCATCATCGGCCGTTATCGCCGCTTGTGTCGCCTTGCCTGTGTACTTGAGCGGCTGGCCGTTCTGCGCCTGAGCATCGCGCGGGCGAATATGCGAAAGCGATGCAACCACAATGAATGTGGCGAGTCGTAGTGT
>JBKPNY010000223.1:0-17346 GCA_046732835.1 Gemmatimonadota bacterium
ACGATGTGGCTGTCTGCAAGTGCGATTGCACTCATCCACATTCTCTATCGTGAGCGATCCGAATGGCGCGGGTTCTCCAGCATGAGAGAACATCTCGCAGTGCTCCTTCGATTCGGGCTCCCTCGTGTACCGGGAGAATTCGCGCTCGTGGGACTCTTTGCAATTCCGTCCCTGCTGGCAGTGCGGGCGCATGGAGTCGTCAATGCAGGACAATTTTCCGCTGCGCTCTCAGTACTCACAATGGTTGCGAGCGCTTTCGCCCCGGTTGGCCTTGTGGTGCTTCCGAAGGCGAGCGCCCAGGTAGCAACGGGCGAAATGGCCGGATTGAGAAGTCTTGTTCTCCGGATTCTGTCAGGCGGTATATTGCTCGCCACCCTGGGAGTGGTGATGGGCGAGATCCTGATTCCTCCTTTCATCAGGTGGTATTTCGGAGAGGCATTCTTGCCCGCCATTCCTTATTTCCGCACGGCGCTCATCGGCGCAATTCCCTACGCAGTCTACATCCTTATGCGCAGCATCCTCGACGCCCTCGACGTGAAAGCATTGAACAGCCGTAACCTCATCGTTTCGCTTTCGGTGGTGGTGATACTCTGCCTGGTTAATCGTTCGCTGATGTGGATGTCGGTGAGCATCGTCATCGCGCTGACGCTTCTTGCGACTCTCACCCTTCGCGACACTCATTCGCGGCTGAAAGCGGCATGAGGAAAGGAATCATACTAGCCGGCGGCTCGGGGTCGCGCCTCTGGCCCTCTACTAAAGTCGTGTGCAAGCAGCTCGTGCCTGTATACGACAAGCCGATGATCTATTATCCGCTCACGACGCTCATGCTCTCGGGGATTCGTGAGATTCTGATCATCTCCACCCCGGCAGATACGCCGAGGTTCCGCGATCTGTTAGGTGATGGAAGTCATCTCGGTCTCGAGCTTTCGTACGCAGTTCAGGAGCGGCCTGAAGGGCTCGCGCAGGCGTTCATCATCGGATCTGACTTCGTCGGAGAGAGCAGTGTTGCTCTCGTTCTGGGCGACAACCTGTTCTTCGGACACGGCCTGAGCGAACAACTGCAAAGCGTTGCCAGGCAAGAAGATGGAGCCACTATCTTCGCGTATCACGTTAAGGATCCTGAGCGGTACGGTGTAGTTGATTTCGACGAGACCGGAAAGGCACGCAGCATCGAAGAAAAACCCGAGTATCCGAAATCTCCGTATGCGGTTGTCGGGTTGTATTTCTATGACAATGATGTCGTGCAAATCTCAAAATCACTTAAGCCATCCCCGCGAAACGAGCTCGAGATTACAGACGTGAACAAGCACTATCTCGAGCGGGGCACGCTGCGCGTCGAGACACTCGGCCGCGGCAACGCGTGGCTCGACACCGGCACGCACGAGGCGCTGCTGGCCGCATCGAACTTTGTTGCAGTCGTCGAGGCGCGCCAGGGACTCAAGATTGGATCGCCTGAGGAAACCGCATTCCGAATGGGATACATCGATGCGGCCGCGCTCGCGGGACTGGCGAAGAAAATGGGATCGAGCAGCTACGGCGAGTATCTGACCACCCTGCTCAACGAATAGGTACGCCTTCGTGAACGTTCGCAGTACTTCCCTTGCCGGCGTGCTCGTGCTCGAGCCGAAAGTGTTTCGTGACGATCGCGGATTCTTTGCGGAAACCTTCAGTACGAAGACTCTTGCAGGCTCTGGGATTCCAGCGGAATTCGTGCAGGACAATCACAGCCGGTCGACAAAGGGCGTGCTGCGCGGATTGCACTACCAGCTGAGATCCCCTCAGGGAAAACTGGTTCACGCGGCGCGCGGCAGGATTTTCGACGTCGCTGTCGACATCCGCCTCGGCTCACCGAATTTCGGGCAGTGGTTCGGTGAGGAGCTGAGCGACGAGAATCTGTTCTCGATGTGGATCCCGCCTGGATTTGCGCACGGATTCTGTGTCATGTCGGATGTCGCGGATGTCATTTACAAGTGCACGTCGCTCTACGATCCTGCCGATGATCGCGGCGTTGCGTGGGACGACACATCCATCGGAATCGAGTGGCCGGAAAAGGATCCCATCGTGTCTGCCAAGGATTCCAGGCTGCGTCGCCTGACGGATACGCGCTTCGATCTTCCCCGTTTCACTGGATGAAGGTTCTGATCACTGGTGCTGGTGGAATGACCGGCTCCGAGCTCGTGCGCCAGGCGACTGAGCGAAGCTGGGATGTGGTCGCACTGGGAAGAGCCGACCTCGATATCACTGATGCAGACGCAGTGGAAGGAGTGATCGGTCACGCGCGTCCCGACGTGATCATAAATGCCGCGGCGTACACGGCTGTCGATGCCGCGGAGCAGGATGTCGAGAGCGCCATGGCTGTGAATGCCGCCGGGGCGCAGAACATTGCGAGAACGGCGAAGGTCAACGGCTCTCAGATCCTGCACATTTCCACCGATTACGTGTTCGATGGAGAATCCGACGAGCCATATCAGCCTGACGATCGTCCCGCTCCAATCAATGTCTATGGTGAGTCGAAGCTGGCCGGCGAGATTGCGGTCAAGGATGCGTGTCCGGAGCATGTGATCGTGCGGACTTCATGGGTCTACAGTCATGAGGGAAAGAATTTTCTTCGCACTATGCTGCGCGCAGGCGAGCAGAAATCCGAGATCAAAGTCGTGAACGATCAGCGTGGATGTCCCACATCGACCGAGGATCTCGCGAGCGCACTTCTCTGTGCCGCCAACCTGATGATGAAATCGTACGTGACCGGCACTTATCATTTCTGCAATGCGGGCGCGACCACGTGGTTTGAATTCGCGAAAGCGATATTCGATGCGCGCGAGTCACCTGCACCGACGCTGCTTCCGATTCCCACGAGGGAGTATCCTACGCCGGCAAAGCGTCCGCGCTCGTCCGTTCTCGACACCAGCTCTTTTCAGATTGCATTTGGAGTTGAGCCAAGGCCGTGGCGCGAGGCATTGAAGGACACGATGGGGAGAATCTCTTGAGCAAAGCAGCACATACGCCGCGGAATGTTCTTGTAACGGGCGGAGCCGGATTCATTGGAGCAAACTTTGTCGAGCATCTGCTCGAGACTGATTCGCAGGCGAATATCGTCACGCTGGATTCACTCACGTACGCAGGGTCTCTCGACAATCTTGAGGGGGTGATGCCGAGCCCTCGTCATCAGTTCGTGAAAGGCGACATCACCGATGCGTCGCTGGTAAATCGGCTGATCAATGATAAGCAGATCGACACTGTGATTCATTTCGCGGCCGAATCGCATGTGGATCGTTCGATCACGGGGCCTGCGGCGTTTATCACAACCAATGTCGTTGGAACGTTCACGCTTCTCGAAGCCGCGCGCACTGCATGGATTGGAAGCGGAAAACGTGAGGACGTTCGTTTTCATCACGTCTCGACCGACGAGGTTTTTGGCAGTCTTACCGAATCGGATCCGCCGTTCAGTGAGACCACTGCCTACTCCCCCAACTCTCCGTATTCGGCGAGCAAAGCTGGATCAGATCATCTGGTGCGCGCTTATCATCACACTTACGGTTTACCAGTCACCATTACGAACTGTTCGAACAACTACGGTCCATATCAGCATGCGGAGAAATTCATTCCAACGGTGATTCGGAGTGCATTGGCTGAGAAGCCAATTCCGATTTATGGCGCTGGTCTCAATATCCGCGACTGGCTTTACGTGAAGGACCATTGCTCAGCGATCGATCTCGTCATCCGAAAAGGAAAGAATGGAGAGACGTATCTGATCGGCGGACGCAGCGAGCGTCGCAACATTGACATTGCGCGACTGATCTGCGGTCTTCTTGACGAGCGCGTTCCGAGAAAAAGCGGGAAGTACGCTGACCTGCTTTCTTCAGTGACTGACAGGCTCGGACACGATTTTCGCTACGCAATCGACTCGCAGGTCGTAGAGAACCAGCTCGGCTGGCGACCTGAAGAAACGTTCGACACGGGAATTGAAAAGACCGTCGACTGGTATCTCGCTCATCGAGATCACCTGTCGAAGCACGGCTGATGTATCGTCTTACCTGCGTCCGGTCCTGTTCGAATCGTGACTCAGCTGACTCCATTGAGCCAATTGGTCAGCTCCCGCTGTCTGCGTGTAGATGAGAAGTGCGACTTCCGCACAGTAAAGGCGGCCTGAACTGTTCAAGAGAAGTGAACCGCCGCATGGGAACAAGCCCTTTGTCTCGACAATCTGGCCGTTGTTCACAGAGATCAAATACCGCCCGCTTATGTTGCTGATTCGCGAAGCGGATATATAGACATTGTGGTCGGAGTCGATAACGGGGTGCGTCACGTTTCGAAATAAACCTGCGAGTCGCCACGCGACACTCCCATCCTTGTTGAGGGCCGTGAGCGAATTGACGTTCGCAACATAGACCAGCCCATTTGCATCGATCAAAGGCGAAAGCGTTCCGGCAATGGTTCCCAGGTTTGTTTCCCATTTTGCGGTCCCTCCCGGGTCGTACGCGATCAACGCCGATGACCCATTGTTGTCACAGGTCACGTAAATCGTTCCGTCAGAGGCGAGTGCTCCGTCGCTTCCCGCAAAACAATTCCGTGATGTAATCCATTTTATCGCGCCAGTTTGAGTGTCGAGCGCGGTGACGGCACCGCGCCCTATCGCGTACACGACTGATCGTGCTTCATCGAGAAGTGCCGCGGTCGCGTCGAAGTTTGGAGGAAGAATTGAGCTCCAGAGAATTGCTCCAGAGTTGACATCGACCGCATGCATCAGCTGAGTTGCTGAGAACGGCATTCCTGGAGCGTAAAGACGCCCCGCCGACCCGATCGCAATTGCCGGGGTCACGACATCCTTCAGCGTCCATCGCAACGCACCGGTTGACACGGACCTCGACATGAGGCCATCAACCGTGTTGAGATAAAGATTCGATGAACCATCGACGGCGAGTGTGCACCGAACGCCGCCGGGACATGCAGGAACCGTCGTCGTCCATCGGAGATCGCCGGAAAGCGATCGTGAATCCAGGGCGCGACTTCCGGAGTCCACAAATGAAGATGTAAAGATCCGATTATTCGAAGCAGCGAGAACGGGGATGCTGAGATTTGCCAGCATCACCTCGACTGGCGGTCCGTCTGACGTGGGTTCAGTCGACTGCGAACAGCCTGCTGCTGAGGCAGTGAGAATTGCTCCGATCACAACAAGTCGACGAATCACAGGAATACCGACCGCGCCCGTTCTCAGGATTATTCATATAAGCTCGCGACTTGTTCGATCGGCGGAAAGACTGAGCGAGGAACATCGACATCACACACGAGATGAATGCCACTTGTGGTCACTTCGCCGCCAGCAGATATTCCGCCCACAGAACGCGGCAGCCGGCGCAGATCAATCACAATGATGAGATGAAGGAACCAACGCTCCACCGCGATACCTCGAGGTATCCTGCAGAGACCATCTCACTGCTTGCGATCGGTACTGCCGTCCTCCGCAGGCGCCGTCTCATTCTGGCGCTTGGTTTCCTCGGCGCGGTAGCAGGACTCGCTGCCGCTTTGTTCAGCAGCAGGGTCTACGCTGCAAGCGCGACAATCATTCCCGAGGAACCCAATAACGAATTTCCGTCAGGCCTCTCTCTCGCCGCCGGACAATTGGGGATCAAGCTTCCATCCGGGGGCAACGGATGGGGTCCCCCAGTGTACGCCGAATTGCTCAGGTCACGAGCGCTGCTGCAACCGATTGCGGGAGATACGCTGAACGTGACTGAAATGGGTCGACGTGTTGCAATCATGGACCTTCTTCGGGTCAAACCTGCCTCTCAGTCGCTTCGGCTCGAACGCACAGTGCGCGCGCTGAGAAAGAAGGTCGTCGTAGGGGAAGACAAAAAGCTTGGAGCCGTGAAGCTTACCGTGATAACCAAATGGCCCAGTGTCTCGTACGCGGTTGCGAACAGCCTCGTTGCTGGTCTCAATCAGTTCAATCTCGAGTCGCGGAAGACACACGCTGGTGCAGAGCGCCGGTTCGTCGAGACCCAGGCTCTTGACGCTCAACGCGAGCTTCGTCAGGCAGAGGACCGGCTGCAGGAATTCCAAAAGAAAAATCGCGGTGGAGTCTCCAGCTCTCCGGAGCTTGCGCTGGAAAAGGACCGTCTCGCGCGCGAAGTGTTGCTGCGCCAGCAGAATTACACGTCCTTGAGTCAGAGCCGTGAAGAGGCCAAAATCAGTGAGGTTCGCAATACGCCGGTGATCACCCTCATCGAGCAGCCTCAGATTCCCGTCCTGCCCGAGCCGCGACACTCGGTGACGAAGGCGCTCCTGGGTGGAATCGCCGGCGCACTGCTCGGAGTTGTGATCGCATTTCTTTCATATGGAGTTTCGGCCGCTCGCACGGCGCCGACAGCGGAATCCAGAGAATTTTTCGAGCTGGTCGATCAGGCCACGCCGCGGTTTCTCCGCCGCGGCGGGCTTAACGAGTGAGCCGAAAGCCGCACTGGCTCACGGGTTCAATATGGAACCTGCTGGGAACCGGCATTCCGTTTGGATTCGCGATTGTCTGCATGCCGCTTCTCCTCAGCAATCTGGGGGCGAACCGATACGGATTGCTGATTCTGGCGTGGGCAGTCGTCGGCTATTTCAGCATTTTCGATTTCGGGCTGAGTCGCGCCATCACACAGCTTGTTGCACGCGAGTACCAGGCCTCGACTGACAACGCCGTGCCGGTTATTGCAACCGGGCTCATCGCGATGGGCGTCTTTGGCTTGATCGGAGGCTCGCTGCTCTATATCGCGGCGCCGCTGTTGGGGAACCTCGAGCGCATTCCGGCCGAGCTTAGGAACGAAGCAGTAAACACTGCAAGAGTGCTCGGTGCCGGTCTTTTCTTTGTAATCCTGTCGGCTGGATTCCGCGGTGCTCTCGAAGGCGTATTCGATTTCGCATGGATAAATGTCATCCGCATTGTCGTCGGTATCGGAACCTATCTGGTGCCGGTGATTGTAATCCGATTCTCCCTGCGTCTCGACTGGATCTGCGCTGGCCTCGTCGCGCTTCGAGTGATCGGTTGCGGAGCCTACTATGTTCGTTGCCGATTTTTCTTCAAGCTCCGCGGCAGCTTGAAGCAGGCCGACGTCGGCTTAGCGAAGCGACTGATGGGATATGGCGGGTGGATTACCGTGTCCAATCTGATCAGTCCTGTAATGGCTTACCTGGATCGTTTCGTTGTCGCCGCAGCAGTTTCGTTAGCGCTTGCAGGTTACTACGCCACTTCTCAGGAGATCGTCACCAAGCTTCAAATCGTACCGGGCGCTCTTTTGGCGGTGTTGTTTCCCGCAATTTCGCGAAGCCACGAGTCGTTCCCGGAACGGGCGGGCAATTTGTTTTTTCGAGGAGCGCAGTTTGTAACTTTCACTCTTCTTCCCGTGTCGGCAGCTATGCTGTTGTTCGCGAGAGAAGGACTTGGGCTGTGGTTTGGAAATGAATTCGCTACCGCGTCGTTCAGGTTCACGCAGATTCTGACGATTGGCGCGTTTATCAACTGCCTCGCTTTTAACCCGTTTTTCTACCTCCAGGGGATCGGCCGTCCCGACATCACCGCCAAGACGCACCTTGTCGAGGTCCCGATATATCTGATTCTTCTATGGCTGCTGATTGGGCGGTGGAGCGTGACCGGTGTAGCCATTGCCTGGACGTGCCGGATGATCCTCGATCTGACAATTCTCACCATTGCCGCGTCGAGGCAGGCAGCTGTGATGCGAGACATCGTCGGTCGAACAATCCCGCGATTCGTCTTGCCGATCGTAGTTCTTTTTTTACTGCCGGTCATACAACCAGTTGCGATAAGAGGCGTCGCCTTCCTCGTAATTACCGCTGTGAGCGGCTGGATAATCTGGAACGAATGGCGGTCGGGGCAGATCGTCCTTGACGAACCGCAAGCTCAGTTGACGTGATCAACAAGCTCGATCTCGGCACAATCGTTCTCAATTGGAATGGAATGCACGATACACTGGCGTGTCTTGCATCGATCTACGAACAGCAGGCGGTGCCCGCGTACGTCGTGCTCGTCGACAACGGTTCACACGACCGGTCGGTTGAAGCAGTCCATCAGTGGATCGTAAACCATCGGCGGTTTGCTGCAACGGAGGTGCAGGCAGATCGTGAATGGCCGCAGCAGGTTCGTGAATTCACGTTGCATCAGAGAAAGGATTTATCGGGACAACCCGCGTCGGGCTTCTCCGATTTCCGCTTCGTGATAATCGAAAACAAGTCAAACCTTGGATTTGCCGCGGGGAATAACGTCGGGATTCGGCTGCTCCTCGAGCGCGGCGTTAAGTACGTTCTTCTTCTGAACAACGACACCCTGCTGGGGGAGGAGGCGTTCGCCAAGCTCGTCGACGGAATGGATCGTTTATCCGCGTGTGAGTGCATGGTCCCGCAGATCAGGTACGCCGACGACCCGGACCGGATTTGGAATTGCGGAGCCAGATGGACGTGGCTTGCGACCCCCCGTTACTACTACGCTGAAGCGAATGTGTCGGCGCTCGATGGGGTGGGCCCATTCGAAGTTGAAATGGTAAGCGGGTGTGCGCTGATCATCCGATCCGCATGGCTGGCTGCACACGGCCTGCTTTCCGAGCGTTTCTTTTTTGGTGAAGAGGATATCGAGCTCTCATGGCGAATGAGAGAAATGGGCAAAGGAACAATGTTCTGCCTGCCGCAGGCAGTGATCTATCACAAAGTCGGTGCATCCCTCACCAGGAAGACCGATGTTGGCCTGCTGCCCAAGGTATACATCGGGTATCTCAACCGAATGATCTTTCTTAGAAGTGTGTGGGGTAACGGATATCGCTGGCAGGCACGGCGAATACTCCTCCATGCTTACTTTTGCTGGAAGCTGATCGCGAGAATGGGATTCACACCGTTTGCCGCCATCCGCGTCGTCAAGGATTTTGCTCGCGATTCGCTCAAGCTCAACGGCGTGGACGCCGATTTCTTTTCTCATTTGATGAATGAGAAATTCAAGGCCGCGAGATGACCGGCATAGGGTTTTTTCTTCTTCTAACCTTCGCGCTGATGTTTTCAAGGCAGGAGATGAAGATCTGGGGTTCGAAGAGGACGCCCTTTGCATTTGTCGTATACCCTTTTCTCGCACTGCTCTTCATTACCATCTTCGTCGGTCCGAGTCTCGGCTTTTACTCTTTGCATCCTGAGACTCTTCTCGTCATTGGGCTTTTCTTTGGCCTCTTCGCGATCGCGTCGGTATCTACCAATCGCGTTCGGCAAGGCGCTGTTGGGCCTGCGCGTCTGCAAGCAACGCCCGAAATTCTGCGGACGAATTTTCCATTACATCGTGTCTCCAGTCTCGAGTATCTGATTGTCGGCGGCATCATCGTTCTTTTTTTCAGCTCCACGATTGCATCTCGCGGAGGTGGAGACGTTGTGAAGGGGGAACTTGGAGTTGGTGGAATTGGCACCCACCTGGTGGAAATCGGAATTGCTTATCTGGTAATTGCGACATCGACTGGGCGTGGACAACGTCTGCTCCGAATAGCGTTCGCCGTCCTCGTGCTCTGGCTCCTCGCAATCAATCAGGTGAAAGCGCTGATTTTTCTTCCACTCGCAGCAGCCGTCCTGTACAGATGGGCTTTTGGGTATCTGTCTACGTGGAAAGTCGCTCTGATTGCTGTTGGAGCACCACTCGCCATGGGCATTGCGGTGTATGCGTATTTCGGAGCTAACGCGGCAGTCGCCGGTTTCACACTGACGCCGACGATGGGTGCGGAAATAGCGCGACATCTCATGGCGTACCTCATGGCGGGCATCATCGGTCTCGATCAACTCCTGAGACAGACGAATCTCGTTGCGTTGGGCGGCGAAGGAGTGGAATACGCGCTCGCTCCGTTCATCAATCTGACTCGCTTTCTCATCGGCACCGGCGACTATTACATGGTCGTGAACTCGCTCTACCTCATTATCCACCCGGGCGACATGATCGACTCGAACGTTTTCACACTTTTCGGATCAGTTCTCTACCGCGCTGGATGGGTCGGTGCAGTTGCGATTACACTTGCTTACGCGATGATTTCTTACTGGATATGGTCGCGGTGGCAGGCAAAACAATCCGCGCTCGCGTGCGCAGCCGGGTCGTGGTGGATGACTCCTTTGCTTTTTGCGTGGTTCGACCCGTACTTCACCACGTTTTCCTTTATGGAAGTTATGATCATCCTCGCTGTCAGAGGCAGCTTTCGCCTTCCCCGCTTGAGAGGAGGGGCTGCACGAGCGGTAGCAGCAACCGGTTCAGCTTAAGGGTATTGCATGACGTCACCAGGTGTCGAGACCGGCGGTCGACTCACAATCTGGATTCTTCAGACAGGAGAGCCGCTCCACCTGGATCCAGGCGATCCTCGTCCCATGCGTGCGATGAATCTTGCAAACGCGCTCGTGGATGCGGGCCATCGCGTTGTTGTCTGGAGCTCTGCATTCTCTCACCTGGAGCGTCGGCATCGCTCGCGCGGCGTCAAAAGAACGGTGATCTCGGAAAATCTCGAGTATTGTCTCGTCCCAAGTCCCGGATACGCGCAAAACATCAGCGCAGCGCGCCTCTGGGATCATGCCATGCTTGCACTGAATCTGCAGCGTGTACTGCAGGCGGAACAACAGCTGCCTGACGCGTGCTTCGTCGGATATCCGCCTATCGAGACCGCCGCGGTCATGATACGCTGGCTAAAAAAGAAAGGCGTCCCGACTCTGCTCGACGTGAAAGATCAATGGCCGGCGTTATTCCTGGGTTCCATTCCGCGGTCTTTGAGATCCGTCGGAAGAGTGGCATTGTCCCCCTACTACGCCGGCGCTAGACGCGCCATGAGAGATGCAACCGGAATCTCGGCGATGGCTGAGAGCTTTCTGGAATGGGCGCTTTTGTTCGCGGGCCGCGGTCGATCATCTCACGACGTGGTCATCCCTTTGACGAGTCCCCGTAGAGATCTTGCCGCGACTGAACTCACCGCCGCGCAAGAATGGTGGGCGAACTTCGGTGTATGCGATGATGGGAAACCAAGGGCCTGCTTCATCGGGAGTCATACGAGGTCGTTTGATTTTGCACCCATCGTCGATGCGGCCAGAAGGCTGCACGACGAACACATAGATTGCGACCTTGTAATCGCGGGCGATGGTGACCGATCCAGCGAATGGAAGAAAGCTGCGGCGGGTCTGCCGAACGTGCTGTTCCCTGGCTGGATCAGTCCTGCTCAAACTCGAGTGCTTTCAGATCTCTGCATCGGATTCCTTGCGCCGTATATCGGATCGGATGATTTCGAGCGTAGTGTTCCCAATAAGGTGATCGATGCACTGTCTCTGGGCATGCCCATCATCACGTCGTTACGCGGCGAAGTTGCCGAATTAATCGAGTCATGGGGCGTCGGAGTCCGATATGGCAGCGACTCCGATCGAACTCTTTACGATTGCCTAGCCCTCCTCTCCACTGATCGCACACTGCAGCAGCGAATGTCTCGGAAAGCATCTCAACTTTACGAGGAGCGTTTCTCCTTTCAAAAGGTTTACGGCGATGCAGTCGCGCATCTCGAGAAGCTCGCTGGGTTTCGTGGCAGCGGAGTTTGATCGTGGATGACAAATCCATTGAGCGCGAACGATATGAGACTCGTGCGCGAGCAGCACTGGACTCCGAAGCACAGCTCGGTCAGCTTGGAGCGGCAGGAATATCGCCCGCCCTCAGGGCGCCGTATGATTTTTACGAGCAGGTAATTTCTGAGCTCGTCTCGTCCAGACACGAAGTGCTCGAGCTTGGCTCCGGCGCCGGGTTTCACACCGGAGCACTACTGCGTACAGGAGCCCGCGTCACCGCGACTGATATTTCGCCTAGCTCGCTCGCATTACTCGAAAAGAATCTTGGCTCACTAGGGACAGGAAAGCTCCGGTGCCAGGTAGCCGACATGGAATCGTTGCCATTTGAGTCGAACACGTTCGATGTCGTCGCGTGTGCCGGCAGTCTCAGCTATGGCGCGCCCGCCCTGGTTAATGCGGAAATATTGAGAGTGCTGCGACCGGGAGGAGCATTTATCTGTGTCGACTCGCTCGACCACAACCCTATCTATCGGATCAATCGCTGGCTGAATTACCGCCGAGGCGAGCGCACCTCGAGCACGTTTCGCCGGATTCCGGATATGGAACGAATTAATGAAATCAGCCGCCACTTTGCGCGGGTAAAAGTTCGATACTTCGGGTCGATTACCTGGGCGCTGCCAGTAGTGGAAAGACTGCTCGGAGCACACAATGCCGGGAGAGTCTCTCAAGCGTTCGATGATTTTGTCGGCGTTAAACGTTCCGCGTTCAAGTTCGTGCTTGCTGCGGAAGCACTTCGTTAGAGCGCTTGCCGAGAATATCCTTATAAACCCGGATCACTTCGTCGCGAATCTTACTCGCGTCCAGCTCCCTGATTTTTTCCCGCCCGTTCGAGCGTTCATCTGAAGACAGAATCAGTGACAGTTCGTTCGCGATCGCTGCGGGATCGCGCGGAGCGATCGCGGTTCGTGTTACTCCGCTGATGCGTTCCTTCACATCACCTGCGTCGACGCTTACGATCGGCAAGTTACACGCAAGTGCTTCCTTGATTATGTCCGGCGACCCTTCGAAGTCACTGGTCAGCAACAGACAATCAGCTGCATTCATGTGCAATGGCAGGTCGTCGTGAGGCGTCGAGCCTCGCAGAATTTTCAGCGACACAGCTGGAATGCGTTGCCTGACGAGCTCTACTGCTTGCTCGGCCAGATCGAGCCGCTTTACCCTCGGAGAGTTCCCGGCATTGAACAGGACAATCTTTTCTTCGGGACTCCAGCCGAGCTTCACTCGCGCGAGTCTCGAGCTGGCTGGCGAGAACAAGTCCAGATCCACGCCGGTCGGAATCACGTGAGCGTTGCGATGGTCGAGCCAGAGCCGGTCTCGAAGCCGACTGCTCACAAGAATTACAGCATCCGCAAAATTCGCCGCGATGTTCGAGAGAAGCTTCTGGACTGCATTGCGTATCAGCCCGTCAGAAGGAGATGGGTTGAGGTCACTGCCTCTGAACGTGATAACAACGGGAACGTCGGCGGCAATGACGGTGGCGAACGCGGTAATCGTTCCAAAGTGTGCGTGAACCACATCCGGCTTGAACTGCCTGACGCGGGAGCGGATCGCACGGATCTCGCGAAGCAAGCGGTCTGGCCGCGGCGAGGTCGAGTACGGGATAATGGCGGTCTCGATACCGGTCGCCGCGATCCTGGCGATCTCTGCATGAGCGAAAACCATCGACGCGGTTCCAGCCGGTCCGACAGGAATGATGTAAAGAACTTTCAAACTTTTTTTGTCGATTGCGTGTGTCAATCCAGGACCGAAAATACCCATGGAGCGGCCAGAATGCAGACTTCCGTCGTGATCGCCGGTCTGACGCCGGCAATAAGCGGTGTCTAAATTGCCCTGACCCGACAATGACGACTGCGAGAGCCCTTCAACACGCTCATTCAGACATTTTTCCTCCCGCGGAGTGGACTTTCAGCACGCTCCGCGAGGATCTCACGCGTCTCACCTACTTTCGTGGGCGAGTCGCGATGTCGGCAATCCTGCGCGCACTTGGGGTAGGTCGCGGAGACGATGTCCTGATACAAGCCTTTACGTGCGTTGCGGTCCCTGAAGGAGTCATGAGCGTTGGCGCGAAGCCCGTCTACGTCGACATCGCGCCTGGAACCCCGAACATGGATCCGCTCGATCTCGCCCGTAAAATTGGCGATAGAACGAAGGCAGTGATTATCCAGCACTCCTACGGCATGCCAGCCGACGTGGTTGAGCTGACACGTGTTGCGCGCGAACGCGGAGTACACGTCATCGAAGATTGCGCGCACACAATCGCATCGCGGGTAAACGGTCGATTTGTCGGATCATTTGGAGATGCCGCCTTCTACAGTTACGAAGCAGCCAAGCCGGTTTTTGCTGGATTTGGCGGCAGCGCGATCATCAACAATGCCGAATTGCGGAGGAAGATCGAAAGCGACTATGCATCGTATGAAGAACCGCCGATTCTTTCACAACTCGAGACGGCGGCGCTGGTGTATGCATACCGGATTGCGTATCGGCCGTGGAGCTACTGGACCGTTCGATCGGTTTTTCGGGCGCTGTCCAAAGCTGGAATCATTCGCGGCAACTACAACAAAGTCGGCCTTCATTTGAGACCGGCCAGCGATTTCAGACGCCGACTGGGTCGTTTGCCAAAATCAATTCTGATCAATCAGCTCGGCAAACTCGAATCGCAGACAATTCACCGTGAGAAGTGCGCCGAGCGATATCGGGCTACCATCAACTCCAGCGCCGTTGACCACTTCGCAATTCCGCAGGGATTCAATCCTGTATTTGGTCGCTATCCGATGATCGCGCACAACAGGAAAAGCTTGATCGGGAAAGTCCGTGAGTCGCGGATCGAAACGGCCGTCTTTTACGATACACCTGTGCAGCCACTTTCCGGGTCAGCGTTACGGGATGTTGGCTACGAGCCGGGTTCGTGTCCACAGGCAGAGTATCTGGCTGAGCGTGTGATCTCGCTGCCAACCGGTTTTCAAGTTTCGGATGCGCAGCTGGCGAGAACGGCAGCTTTCTTCAATCGGCACGCATGAAGGTGTGGATTGTCAATGTTGGCGAGCCGATGGCCGTTGACCCCGGAGCCGAGCGCAAACTTCGGATGGGATTGATCGCCGACCGGCTTGTTGAGCGAGGGCATGAAGTTGTCTGGTGGACATCTTCTTTCGATCACAACTACAAGCGACAGCGCTACACGTCGAACGCCACGATTCGTATATCAGAAAAATTCGAAATCAGATTTCTTCACGCACGTCCTTACTCGGCGAATATTTCCATTGGCCGATTGATTAACCACCATCAGCTCGCGCGGGCGTTCGAATCCGCCGCCGAAGCGACGGCTGAGGCCGATCGACCTGAAGTAATTTTCGCAACGATGCCGATCGTAGAGCTTGCTGCGGCCGCGTCTTCTTACGGAAGACGTCACGATATCCCTGTGATTATCGACATTCGGGATCTCCATCCAGATATCTATCTGAATCTCGTTCCAAGGGTTGCGCATCCCTTGGCGCGCCTTGCATTGCAGCGAATGTATCGTGACCTGCGAACGTCTTTGCAGCTCGCGTCAGGGATAGTTGCGATCGCGCCTTCGTTTCTCAACTGGGGTCTGGACCATGCGCAGCGGATTCGCTCTGAGAATGACGCGGTCTTTCCTCTCGCCTATCCGGAGATTACGGCTACCGACGCAGAAATCGATGCCGCGACGCGCGAGCTTCAGTCGCTCGGCGTGAGAGAAGACAAGAAAATCCTGTGGTACGTTGGCACATTCAATCGATGGATTGATTTGCAGACGCCAATCGAAGCAATGCGACTAATGGCACGCCAGGGCAAAGACGACTATCAGCTGGTGATAAGCGGCTCCGGTGATTTTGACGAACAATGGCGGAGGCTCGCGAAAGGTGTTCCATCGGTTGTCTTCACGGGTTGGATAGGTGTGCCGCATATCATTCACCTGCGTCAGGTCGCCTGGGCAGGCATTGCGCCGTATCGATCCGGGTTTCTTACTGTCGGAAACAAACTCTTCGAGTACATGGCTGGGGGATTGCCGATTCTCCTCAGCATTGGCGGCGACGCCAGGGAGATCATTGAATCGACGCAATCCGGGATTGCTTACAGCGGTGGGAATCCACAGAGCTTTGCGTCGGCAGTCGACCGCCTTGCGGTGAGCGGCGAGCAAAACCGCCTGTCTGGCAACAGTCTCAGGGCATATAACGACCATTACTCAGCTGACAAAGTTTACGGCGAGATGATCGACTATATAGAATCGATCGCCCGGCAGGGTGAGCTTGTCAGTTGAAGGTGGGACCAGGATCGGACCAGAGATTACCGATGTTGCGGGCGAGCCTGCTGAAGCGACCCAGCTGCGCCGGCTGATCGCCCGATATCACTGGGCGGTATCCTACTGCAAAGGAAAAGACGTGCTGGAAGTCGCATGCGGGACCGGACAGGGACTCGGCTTGCTGCGCTCACGGGCTGCCCGGGTGTACGGATGCGATCTGAGTCCTGAGAATCTTGCTGTTGCGCGCAAAGGCAATGGCAACATCCAGCCGCTCGTTCGCGCAGATGCACAATTACTTCCATTTGCCTCAGCATCTCTCGATGTCGTAATCATTCTGGAGGCGATCTATTTTCTGCCCTCCGCTCAAACATTCATGGAGGAAGTGAAACGAGTCCTCCGGCCCGGAGGGTGGTGCGTCATTTCCTCCATCAACAAGGATTGCGTCGAGTTCAATCCGCATCATTCGCTGTACCGGGAGCTGTATGGTACGCGCGAGCTCGCCGGTCTCCTTGAAGCAAACGGGTTCACGCCGGAAGCCTTCGGAATCATTCCGATGAACAACCCGTCACTTCGAGCCAGGGCTTTTGCACCCGTGCGAAAACTCGCTGTTTCACTCAACGTGGTTCCCGAGGGAAAAAAAACGAGGCTGATGCTGAAGCGGATCGTCTTCGGGCCGCTGCTAAGGATGCCTTACGATATTTCGTCAGCGCCCCCGCCTGATGTCAAACCCGTCAAGCTGAAGCTCGACGTTCCCGACGCAGTGCATCAAGTCATCTTGTGCGCGGGACAGCTGAATTGAACACGCTCGTCACATTCATCACGGTTCAATTCAACAATCCTGACGACACCTGGCGACTTATCGATAGTCTTGCGGTTCTTCGCGACACACCGGGCTGTTCGCTCGTCGTCGTCGACAACACGACGTCTCCGGGGTCCCGTGCGGATGCAGTCGCATTCGAGAAGCGTTCTCCTGTTCCAGTCGAAGTTATCACTCCTGGACGCAACCTCTATTATTGGGGAGGCGCTGCCCGCGCAATTGAAAACCTGCAGGAGTCAGACTCAATGCCTGACTGGATTGTCATCTGCAACAACGACGTGACAATCGAAGATCCGTTATTCGTACGAAAAATCCGATCGCTCGACGGTATCAAATTTCCGATTGTCGCACCACGGATCGTCTCGAGTGCCGGGAAGGAACAGAATCCACTTCTCGAGACTTCACCACCCTTCGTCAAACGCCTCAAATGGCAGCTGTATGACAGTGACTATCGCGTCGCGCGAACGATGCTCGCAGTGAATCGCTTTTTTCGACGAACGCGCCACGATGCATCGAAATCCACAAGGAGCATCGAATTCGCACGAACCGTTTACGCGCCCCATGGAGCGTTCCTGATTCTCTCCAAGGAATTTTTCCTGCGCGGCGGCAACCTGGACACGGCGGTTCCGATGTTCGCCGAGGAGCTGACGATCGCAGTCACTGCGGAAAA
>JBKPNY010000224.1:0-21322 GCA_046732835.1 Gemmatimonadota bacterium
GGACTGCTATCAGGGACGAGAGCTCAGCTTTCTCTTCGGCTGGATTGACGCCGGGTTCATTCGATACTCAGCACGACTCGGCTGGATTCACCTTTTCTCCGTAACGCATTTCGTCGGTCTTTTCGCTCTCGCTGTTCTTTCATGGCGGGCGCTCACGAGAATCTTTCCTGCGCTGACGCGCAATCATGCAGGACTGGTGGTCGTTCTGCTTCTTACGACTCCCACCGCGATCTTCTCCGGTTACTACTATCGCCCGGCCAAAATTCTGGCGGCGTTCTTTCTTGCGGCTGTGCTGGCGGGCATTGCAAAAATGCGAGAGGAAGGCTGGGCGCTTCGACCGGTGTCGCTAATTTCGCTATTCGTTGCAGCGACTCTCATGGGAATGAGCGACAGGCTGGGCATCTACATGCTGCTTCTGATCCTGATTGTCATTCCATTCGCACGACGATTCGATCGAGCCAGCAGTGCGATCGGGGTGACGCTTCTTGCTGCGCTTTTCATGAACGCTGTCTGGAGCGCGGCAATCGGACCGCACCTGAGCCAGGTGGCGGATGGTTTTGCTCCCAACACTCGTGATCAGATCGTCCATCTGCGATTCACTTTCTTTCAGAGCGAGCATTATCTCCCCGCGCTCGATTTGCTGAAGGATCACGTCGAATACTTCTTCGGGAACTTTGGATTGGTTTCGTTGATCGCCTTCGTCGTCATCACCGCTCTTGTGTTGTCGCGCGCGCGTGATCGCCGACTCACTTTGGCCTTTACAGTCGTTGCGTTGGCAACGGCGGCCGTGTACATCGCGATGTACGCCCGCCTCACTTCCCTGCCGTGGCCGGCAAGCAGACGCGTCTATTACTGGCTGCCGCAGCTTGTCGTATTCGCGACGGCGGGAGCCGCCATTGTACAGCGATCTGCTATCGCTTTTCCTCGGGCCGCTCGAGGGACAACTGCGGTCTTGTTGCTGATGATCGCAGGGAATGTTCTTTCCCTTCCCGGTCACTGGAATGCGATCCGTTCTGAGGAGCATAAGCCATGGATCGCGCAGAGTGGTGCATTGCGTCGCTGCATCAGCGAACGTGAGCGTGACCCTTCGCAATACGGACTCGACGCGCCGTATGCTCAACTTTGCGGTTCTCTTCGCGCGGCAGCCGCAGGAGAGACGTGGAATGGTTTGCCGTCAGCGCGACCGAATCCGGTATTGAGCTGTCGTCGCAACAATGACAGGTGACGCAGGTGCTCATGCTGCATCTGAAAATCGAACTGGCAAACCACAAGAGGTGAGGGCCAGACCTCTGGCCCTTACGTTCTTAAGCTGCACTCCTCACTTCATCGATCGGCAGACTCGGCCGCGCTGACAAGTATGATTTGATCTCGTCGCTGCGACGCCAGAAGTACCATGCAGCTAACGCCGCAAACGGAACGAGTGCGATTCCGAATTCGCCTGTGAACCACTCCGTCCGTGGAGTGCGAACAGTGATTGCGTCAAAGAACGCCTGGATCACGCCATTGTGAGTCGCGTGCATGATCACTGCAGGCCAGATGCTGCCTGATTTCATTCGAAGCCACGCCATGATCACACCCGTCGCGATTACGAGTGCGCTGAAGCACGCGATGCGATATGCAAGCGGAGTCGATCCCGCGCCGTAGGAGCCGTTCAATACTCCCGGGAGGTGCCATGCACCCCATATCACTCCGCTCACAATCGCGGCGCGCTTGAATCCGAATTGCTTTGTGAGCTCCGGAACAAGAAATCCCCGCCAGCCGATCTCTTCGCCGAGCGTGAGGATAACGTTGGGAAGCAGGTTTACGATCGTGATGAATCCGAACGCGGCAATGATGAAGAGCCAGTTCGGTCCGCCGGGCATTCCGATGGTGATGCGTCCGCGCTCGAGGAACAGTGGATTGGGAACGTCGCCGAGTCCGGTGAGCCACACGAGTCCGTAGGCGGGAAATGCAATCAGTATCGGCAGAAGCCAGCCGAGTCCGAGATATTTAACCGGCCACGGCTTCCATCCGATTTCGCGAAATGATCGTCGAGTGAAAATGCTCGCGAGGATTGCGGCGATCGCCGGTGTTCCCATAAAGAGAAATGGGACGGCCGGGCTGTTGCCGAGTTTTGGCGCGATGCCATTCGCAGCCAGTGTTGTTGCAACGAGTAGAATAAGAAAGACAGCGATGCGATACATCGATCGCCCTTCTCTGTCGGTTGTTGACGCTTCGATCACTGAAAATCTCCGAATACGGTTGCTGTTTCTTCGCTCTACGCACTTGTTTTCGGAGAAGATTCATCATGTGTGAGTGTAGAAAAAAGACAAACTCGAATTGCCGGGGTTTACTGCTCATCAGATGAGAATTGTTTTTTTCTTTCTTGCAACTCTCTTGGCCGCGTGCGCGAGAACATCTCGACTTGTCGACAAGCCGACGCAAATCACCGGGATGTCGGGTCTAGTGACCGATTCAGTCACGCCTATACCATTGGCACGCGTGGAACTGCTCGCAAAAGGCAAGGTCGTCGCCCAATCAACCACGAATCGTGAGGGAAGATTCGCGTTGGGTCCACAAGATCCTGGGGAGTATCAGGTCGTGGTTCGCGCCAGCGGATACGAAGACTGTCACAGGGAGCTGATTTCCCCTATCCACAACATCGCCTTCGAACTTGGCCTCACTCGGGCAGGCGATTCTCTGGCTCTCCGCCAGCGCTTCGGTGGGTCCGATATCAGGTGCGGGTGCCGAATATTATCGATGAGCCAACACTATCCGGGCACAAAGCGAGATCCAGATGCACTAATCGATTCGACGACTGTTACTCCTCCGGGACTGCGAGTGACGGTCAAAGATGATTCCGACGGAGGTTACGTGTCGCACGCAGTCGTGTCGCTCGTACGCCCCGGTGTCAGAGATGTCGGCACGATTTCGAACGAAAAAGGCCGGGCAAATTTCTCACTACTTCCACCCGGCTCTTACGAAATGCTTGTGAGAAGAATCGGCTACTCCCCACAGCGGAGACATATTACGGTCGATTCGGCAGGGGTTCGCGAGGTCGAGGTTGAGATCCATTGGGACCCGTTGGGAATGTGCGGTCTAATTTCGACCTCCTAACTTTTCTCAAACATTTAATAGTCACAATATGAGACTAATTGTCGCTGCGCTTATGTTCGCACTGCCGGCAGCCGCGGTGGCCCAGGAGATAGATCCGGTCGCCGTCTCGCCGGACATGTACAAAGTCATCCTGGAAAACGACAACGTGCGCGTCGTGCAGTACACGATCAATCCAGGTCAGCGTGACCAGAATCACACGCATCCAGCGAAAGTGTCCTACGTGCTGACCGGCGGGACGCTCCGAATTAACCTCGGCGACAGTTCCTTCGTGTCCGAAGAGAAAGCAGGCGATGTGTCATTTAGAGGAGCGGTGCCGAGTCATTACGTGACCAACGTTGGAAGCACTCCAGTATCGATCATTTTGTTCGAGCCAAAGAAGATCGAAGCTCAGGTTGTACCAGACGATCAGGATCCATACAAAAACAATCCAGCGACTTTGAGCGTGAAGCTCGAGAACGATTCAGTGCGTGTGATGGAAGCCGTGATCCCGCCAGGCCACAAGGAAAAGCAGCACACTCATCCACCGTATGTGACGTACGTGCTGAATGGTGGAAGCGTCCGGATGCATTTCGCGGATGGAACCACGAGAGATGTCACATTCAAAACCGGCGAAGCGCGCTTTACTGACAGGGTCACGCACTGGGCTGAGAACACGGGAACGTCGACAATCCGGGTGGTGCTGGTGGAGATGAGACATCGATAGCGCTCAAGGGGTTGAGCTTTGAGCGTTGTCCGACTGCACGTTCCGGCAAATAAGAAGGATCTTGACGACGTGCGCGGGTTAATGCGCGCGTTCGTGACGTGGCATCGTGAGCGACATCCGCAAGATCTCGCACTGATCGACGGCTACTTCGATGAAGCCGAGTGGGAGCAAGAGCTCGCGAATTTGCCGGGTGAATACGCACCACCCGAGGGAGCGTTGTTTATCGCGACTGCCGATGACGCTGTTGCCGGATGCGTCGCAATGCGAAAGATCGACGCAGACCGTTGCGAGATGAAGCGCATGTTCATCTATCCCGAATTTCGCGGACGCGGGATTGGCCGCACGTTGGGCGAAGCAATCATCGAGGCTGGAAGGCACGCAGGTTATCGAATAATGCTGCTCGATACGAGCATCAGGCAGACGGAAGCGCTAACGCTCTACCAAAGCCTCGGTTTTGAAAAAATTCCTGCTTACTACGATCTGCCCGAAGATCTCAGGAACTGGCTCGTTTTCATGAAATACGACTTTATGTGACTCGCAATCTCGGCGGCAGAGCCCAATTGTCGTTCTCTCGGGAAGGCGAAAGCGCGGTGGCCTGAAAATGAAAATGCCCGGCGAAAGCCGGGCAATTTTCATTAATCGGGACGGCGGGATTTGAACCCGCGGCCCCCTGAACCCCATTCAGGTGCGCTACCGGGCTGCGCCACGTCCCGCTCTCTTTCGAGAAGCAGAGCGCAATCTAGCCCTCCACCGCTAGCGGGCAAAGCCCTCAACGCTTCTAATAAATCTCGTCGGAAACTGTACCTGACATTATGTTCATCCCGTGTCAGCACCCGAATTAGCCACCTCAGACTCCCAGGAATACAAAGACCTGGGCTTCGGCTCCGTTGTCGGCGGAGCCAACGAAAAACGGCTGCTCAACCGCGACGGAACCTTCAATCCCCGCCGCGAAGGGATGAGCTTCCTCGAATCGCTGAGCGCTTACCACTTCCTGCTCACCATCACATGGAAGCAGTTCATAATGGTGGTGACAATCGGCTATCTCACAGCGAACCTCATCTTCGCAATGGCCTACCTCGCATGCGGACCCAATGCGATCATCGGCCAGGATGCCGTAAAGTTCGGCGGAGAATTCGGACGCGCTTTCTTCTTCAGCGTCGAAACCTTAGGCACAATCGGCTACGGCAACATTCAGCCGAACGGAATCCTGCCGAACCTCATCGTCACACTCGAATCTCTCACAGGGCTCTCAGTCCTCGCGCTCGGCACAGGAATTCTCTTTGCGCGATTCTCTCGGCCTACCGCGCAAATTGTTTTCAGCGATCGCGCCGTGATCGCACCATATAGAAACATCACCGGCTTGATGTTCCGCCTCACGAACGGTCGCGCCAATCAGCTTATCGAGCTCGAGGCGAAAGTTCTGTTCACACGAATGGAAGGCGATTCGCGGCAGTATGACCAGCTTGACCTCGAGCGAAAGCGCCTGGTGTTCTTCCCACTGAGCTGGACGATCGTTCATCCGATCGACGAGAAAAGTCCGCTGTACGGGATGACGAGTCAGGATCTCGCCGACAAGGATGCGGAAATCCTCGTGCTTCTCTCAGGCATCGACGAAACTTTCTCGATGACTGTTCACGCGCGGACTTCGTACAAGCCGCCGGAGATCGTCGTCGGGCAGCGGTTCGTCAACATCTACAATCCCGTGCGTGATGACGGCACCGTTAGTATCGACGTCAGCAAGCTTGGCGAAACGGAGACCGCAGAAGCAGTCGATACGGATTGGGATGGAGATCAGGCACTCCATCACACGATGCACTTCAGCGCATTCTCTCCGTCGCGAATCAAGGAGCGACGGAAAGACTAGGCGGTCAGAACTTTTCCAACGTAGAAGTCTCCGAACTCCGCATACTTCGCGCTGACTTCGTCGAACCGCATCTCCGTCACGATGCGCTTGAAGTCGAGTGGATCACGCGCGAAGAGCGTCACTCCCCACTCCCACGCATCGAGTCCGATTGCACCAGTGATGATCTGCTGAATTCGTCCCGCGTACTTCCGTCCGGTCAAACCGTGCGCGTGCATCAGACGACTGCGTTCATCTAAAGGCAGCGAATACCAGTTTTGTCCCGGCTCACGGCGCTTGGACATCGGATAGAAGCAAACGTAGGGCATGTCCGCGGAAGGCTGTGGATACAGCCTTCTCTTCACATGATCGCTCTCGAGCTCCGCACGAACACGGTCCGACATCTCGGTGCGATACGCTTCATCTCCAACTTTTCCTCCACGACTCTCAGCGTTCGAAGCAAGCTGCGCCGTGATGTGATACAGGCCCGCTTCAGTCACACTGAGAAACGAATACACCAGCTCGAGTCCGAGCGATTTGATCCAGTGACGTGATGCATCCTGCGCGCTGGCGATGTCGTCGAGGGTTGGACGAAAGTGAATCACCATCACATCTGCTGGCGACCCGATCAGTCGCACCCAGCGCGTCCATCCCCGACCAGAGGGCGGCTCCTCAACCTGAGGAGTGGAAAGTTTCCCGTGCGCGTCTTCGGGAGAAGTCGATCGGTAGATCTGATGCAGCGCGTACCAGCCTTCGATTGTCTCGGGCGGATGAGCAATTATCTGATTTTCTGTCATCGTCTATACAATACGTAGAGCGACACTCCAATGAGGAGCACGCCGAAAACCTGCTTGAGCCGCTTCTGCGGAACCTGCTTGCTGATGACCGCACCGACGATACTTCCAATCGCCGCGACCGAAGTAAACCATAACACCAGGCGCCAGTCGATCGGCACGGTGCCGAGGTATCCTGCAAATCCACTGAGAGCATTCAGTGTTATTACGAGGAGCGAGGTGCCGATCGCGAGTCGCATCGGAAGCTTTGCGACAAATACAAGCGCAGGCACAATGAGAAATCCACCTCCCACGCCAATAAGACCGGTGAGCAATCCAACTCCCGCTCCTTCTAGTGCAAGCAGCGAGACCGTTCTGGTGTCAGGCCGAAATTCGTATCCAGCTACATCGGTCCTGGCAGACATCTTCATTGCCGATCGAAACATCAACGCTGATCCAGTGAGACCGAACAGGGCGAACAACACGAGCTGAACGTGAGCAGGAACGTGGCGCGCAATGCGCGCACCAGCATAGGCCGCTGCGACGGCGGGCGGTCCGAAGATCAGCGCAACACGTGTCGCTACGGTCTTCTGCCGTGCGTGACCAATGAAACCGATGAAAGCGACAAGCCCCACAACGGCGAGACTCATCGCGATCGCCGGCTTCACAGGTACATGAAGTGCGTAAATGAGGATGGGGACGGTGAGTACTGACCCACCGCCCCCAAGGAGCCCCAACACGAAGCCGACGAGGAGCGCGAGCCCCGCGCCGAGCAGGGTCATCCGCTACGGCGCCGTTGTGAAGTTGAAGCTGGCGTTAACGGCCAGTGTATTCCCCGCAGTGTCCTTTGCACCGGTGGTTACTGTCGCCGTGTAATTGGTGTTTGCCGCCAGTGACAGTGTCGGCGTGAATGTGGCGATTCTCGTTGCTGCATTGTACGAGACAGTTCCCGCGACAGGTATCGAGCCGACAGTCGTTTTCAAGCTGAATGTTGTGCCGTTGATCGTGGTGGGATCCATGTCCTCGCTGAAAGTCACAGTTACCGTGTTGGTGACAGGGACGTTGGTTGCACCATTCGTCGGCGATGTCAGAATGATCGTCGGAGAGGTGGTGTCAGCGATGGTTTTGAACGTGGAAGCGGAATTCGCTGCCAGCGCGTTACCTGAAACATCCTTCACTCCAGTCGTCACCGTCACCGTATAGTCGGTGTTATTGGCGAGATCGGCTGTTGGATCGAGAGTCGCAGTCGTGCATGGTGAATTGCATGTCACTGTTGCTGCGATATTCGCTCCACCACCTGTCGGCTTAAGTGTGATGGTCGTCGAAGTAATCGTGGTTGCGTCCATCGGCTCGCTGAACGTGACCGTCACATTCGTATTGATCGGAACGTTCGTCGCGTTATTCGCTGGCGTGCGTGCCACTACTGTCGGAGGAGTATTGTCATTCACTGCCGACGTTGTGAAAGCGGACGTGAACGTTGCCGCCAGCGCATTCCCCGCAAGATCCTTAACGCCAGTGGCACCTGACAGCACCGTCAGAGTGTAGTTGGTACCGTTCGACAAAGGGCCGGACGGAGTGAGCGTCGCGCGATTGGTGCCAACGTCATACGTCACAGTTGCCGTTACTACTGCGCTGGTACCTGTGTTCTTGAGCGAGATCGTCGTCGCATTGATCGTTGACTGATCCATCGGCTCACTGAACGTCACCTGGACCGTTCCTGACGTGGAGACGTTCGTCGCGCCATTGAGCGGACTCACCGCAATCACTGTCGGCGGTGTCGAATCCGGATTCAGCGTCGTGAAGGCAGAGCTGAATGCAGTCGCCAGACCGTTTCCGGATGCATCCTTGGCGCCAGTCGAAACGCCAACTGTGTAGTTCGTATTTCCTGCAAGTGGCGAGCTCGGAGTCAAGGTCGCGATGCTGGTCGATGCATCGTACGTCACCGTGGCGGTTACAAGCGCACTCGTTGCGGTGTTTCTCAGCGTTACAGTAGTCGCGTTTATGGTGCTCGCGTCCATTGCTTCGCTGAACGTGACTTTGACGGTGGTATTCAATGCAACGCCCGTTGTCCCATTCGCAGGAACAACCGCAGTCACAGTAGGAGCGTTCGTGTCTCCGGTTGTAAACGCGAAGACGTAGTTCTGCAGCATTGCATTGCCTGCCGCGTCCTTCACTGCGGTTGAGACGGTAACAGTGTAGCCGGTGGTTTGTGCCAGCGGTGCAGACGGAGTGAAAGTCGCAACGTGAGTCGTAGTGTTGTACGTGACCGTTCCGGTCACCGCGGTTCCAGACGTGGTCGCACGAACGGTGATGTTAGCCGCGGTGATGGTCGTGGCATCCATTGCTTCGCTGAACGTCACGGTGATTGGTGCGCCTGGTGACGCACCCGTCGCGGCATTCGCTGGCGAGGTAGCAATGACCGTGGGTGGTGTGTCGTCTCGCGTGGTGAATGACCACACGACGGCTGCGGCCAGAGCATTTCCTGCGAGATCCTTTGATCCAGTGCTGACCGTTGCCGTAATGCTGACCGGATTCGGCAGCGGGCTTGTCGGAGTCAGCTCGGCAACGCGAGTCGTCGTGTTATACGTGACGGTAGCCGGGATCGCAGCGCCGCTGCTTGTCACGCGAAGCGAAAAAGTAGTCGCATTTATCGTGGTCGGATCCATTGGCTCGCTGAAGGTCGCCGTAACCGTGGCCCCCGAGGCAACTCCAATGAAATTAGACGGCGGCTGATGAGTGATGACCGTCGGTGGTGTGATGTCGATCGTCGTAATAGTCGATTGGGTAGTTTCTACAGAACGATCAGAGACTATTCCGCCTTTGCAGTTCGCAGCTACCGAGTAGACGTAGGTCGTCTGCTGCGCGAGTCCGGTGTCGGTAAACGAAGTTGTCGTCGATTCTCCGACCTTCGCTCCATTTCTGAAGATGCTGTAGCTGATGACGCCATCGTTCAGCGGGCTCGGCGTCCATGAAATCGTTGCCGATGTCGCGCTCGCAAGCGTTGCGACGACATCAGTCGGAGTGCTCGGCGATTCAGGGCCGGTAAGCTCACCGCACGCGGCGACGGCAGTGGAGACAGCAATAAGAGCAGCAGCGAAAGTGAAAGCGCTGCGAACAGTCCTTTTCATTTAGTTGTCCCGCTTGATGATGATGCGGCGATTCTGCTGTCTTCCGATCGCGGTGGTATTTGGTGCGATTGGAGCATCCTCGCCCGAGCTTACCATTCTGATTCTTGCCGGTGCGACGCCCTGGCTTACGAGGTAATCGCGGATCGCACGAGCGCGATCGAGACCGAGCATTATGTTGCCGGCGTTCGATCCGACATTATCCGTGTGCGCTTCGATCATGATCTTGACCGACTGTCCCGCGTCGGATGTCAGATCCACAACGAGTCCGTCGAGCATCTCTTCCGCTTCATCACGCCAGGTTGGCTTTGTGAAATCGACCTGTGTTCCGTCGAACTTGAGCAGCACAGTGCCAACGCCAGTCGGAAGCGGCGAAGGCGGTCTGGTCCGCGTAACTGTGTTGGACGGAGTAGGCGCGGGCGGCGCAGGTGGAAGTGCAACCGGTGGCGGTGCCGGATTGGCTCGCTGCACAGTTGTTGTCTGCTTCGGTATTGGCTGAATCGGCGGCTCACTCTTCACCCGCTCGGGTGGCCGCATCTTCGGACGATTGAACTGGTCGCGCGTGCCAAGGAACCACGACATTCCCGCGAGCGCGGTGAACGCAGGTCCTCCCTTCCCGATCTGGCTCGACACCTCGAATCGAAGAGCGCGTCGTCCGCTCGTCATTTTCCTGACGCCGACTCCGACATTACCGACGCCGAGGCTTCGGCTCTGGTCGCAGTCGCAGCGCGGATGAGTGTAGCGAATGAATTCGTATCCGGCACCGAGGCTCATATATGGCTGCAGGCTCTCCGACGTTGGTCGCTGAAGGATCAGCGCGATTGTCGGAGTGAATGTCATGAGCGGCGGACGATAGAAGCTGTAGCCCTGTCTCGAGTAGTTGCCGGCAATTCCACCCTGAACTGCGATCATGCTCGAGAGGTGAGTGCCGAAGGTCACCGCGCCGCCGTACCCGATTTTCCCTTCGTCAGCGCTGTATTCAGTGGATAGCAGACGTCCGCTTGCAAACACACCGAGCTCGCGGGTTCCGGCGAGACTCGCATCGGACGCAGCCCTGAATTGTGCGGATGCCGAAAATGGCAGTGCCACCGATACGAGCAGTATCAGCGACGACGATAACGAACGACGCATGTGATTTCCTGAAATTGGCGTACTAGGAGACCATAGAAGAAATGCCCAACCTGACTGGTTGGGCACACTTGTCTCAGCCGGAGAAAACTCGGCCGGATTACAATGAAAAATGCCCTGTAAAAGCAAATGCTTGGCGCATCATAGCGCAAGCAAAATTTCCGTATTGAAAACCCATTCGGTTATCGGAGGGCGAGTGATGAGTTACCGGTTGAGGGTTGTGAGTTTCCAGTTTTAACCGGGTACTGGAAACTCACTACCGGCAACCCATCACCCGCCTTCCGTTAACCGAATGGGTTTCCAACGCCTGACACTCGTTCTTATTTTCCAGAGAGATGGCTGAATCGACTATTATTGCCGCCGGCGCTCCTGTCGGACGGTACGAGATTCTTTCGCTCCTGAGTGCCGGTGGAATGGGCGAGTTGTATCACGCCCGTGATCCCGAGCTTGGACGGGAGCTCGTCGTCAAGCTGCTTCCGCGGCGAGGAGTGTTTCATCCGGATGCAGTCGAGCGGTTTGTTCGCGAAGCGCGTGCGGCATCAGCACTCAATCATCCGAACATTGTAACCGTTTACGAAATCGGCGAATCGCCATCGGGGCATTTCATCGCGATGGAGCTCATCGAAGGCCGCACGCTTCGCGAGCTTCGCGCGGAATCCCCATCGATACCGAAGATTGCGAGGATCGGTGCGCAGGTTGCGCGAGCACTCGCAGTAGCTCATGCGGCGGGAATCATTCATCGCGACATCAAGCCGGAAAACCTGATGCTGCGCGATGACGGCTACCTCAAGGTGCTCGACTTCGGCATCGCACAGCTTAACGCGACCGCAAATGAAGGCACTGACATGTCGCGTATCACACAGCCCGGCGTGGTTGTGGGAACAATGCGCTACATGTCGCCCGAGCAGGCGCAGGGCAATCCGGTTACCCCGTCCAGCGACATTTTCTCGCTTGGAATTGTTCTGTATGAGCTTGCTGCGGGACGCCATCCGTTCGATTCCAGCTCCGATATGGCTGTGCTGAGCGCCATCATTCTCCGCGATGCCGTGCCTCCTTCGCGTATCAATTCGCGAGTGCCACAGGTTTTCGATTCGCTTGTAATGCGAATGCTCGCGAAGGATCCGAAACAGCGGCCGAATGCAGTTGAAGTGGACGAGATTCTCGACAGCATTGTTGCGCTTCAGACTGCGAGCCGGCACGCAAGCACTGCTGTCGCAACGCAGACTGGTGTGATCGGCCGCGAGGTCGAGCTCGAGGCGCTCGCAATTGGCTTCGACAGCGCGAAAGCGTGCCGGGCCTCTCTGCTTTGCGTGTCGGGTGAGCCCGGAATCGGAAAGACAACGCTTATCGAGGCTTTTCTTCGCGGCCTCGCGGGATCACAGGCACACACTGTTGCTCTCGGTCGCTGCTCCGAGCGACTAGCGGGTGCAGAAGCATATCTGCCTCTACTCGATGCAATCGACGATCTGCTTCATGACGATCGCACCGAGAAGAGAATGCCGGTGTTTCAGAAGCTCGCACCGACATGGGCGCAGATGCTCAACGGAAATTCCGCATCGGATTCTCAGGGCGACGTTTCGACACCGCAATCGCAGGAGAGAATGAAGCGTGAGCTCGCTGCATTCCTCGAGAAGGTTTGCGGCGATGAGCCTCTCGTTCTCCTGATCGAAGACATTCACTGGGCCGACATCTCAACAGTCGACGTGCTCGGCTACGTGCTCACGCGACTCCGCGATTCAAGACTGCTTGCGATTGCGACGTATCGTCCGGCTGAGCTTCAGCTGTCATCGCATCCGTTCCTCACGCTCAAGCTGGACATGCAGACGCGCGGAGCAGCGAAGGAAATTCCGCTTTCATTCCTGACTGAAGAGTACGTCGGCCGTTTCATCGAAGATCGCTTTCCGAAAAACCGTTTCCCCGACGGATTCACGCAATTGGTCCATTCGCGAACTGAAGGAAGCCCGCTGTTCGTCGAAGATCTTCTGCGCTACCTGAAAGCGCGTGGATCGATTGTGCCGGTGCCCGGAGGAGGATGGGAGCTTCCCGGAAGTCTTCCCGATCTCGACCAGGACATTCCGGAATCGATGCGCAGCATGGTCGAGCGAAAGGTAGGACAGCTCGATGTCACTGACCGCAATCTTCTCGCGGCCGCATCAGTTCAGGGCTACAGCTTCGATTCAGCGATCGTTGCGAAAGCAATGAAGCTCGAGCACGCCGATATAGAGGATCGACTGGAAAATCTCGATCGCATCTACGGGTTTGTCAGACGCGCCGGAGAGCGGGAGTTTCCAAATGGAGAAATCTCCGGACGATATCGATTCGTTCACGTGCTTTATCAGAACGCATTGTATGCGGCGCTCTCGGTTTCGCGTCGTGTAGCGTTGAGCAAGGCGGTTGGCGAAGGTTTACTCGAGCTGCATCAGGGAAATCCTGGGAGCGCTGCGGCCGAGCTCGGATTTCTCTTCGAGACTGCGCGGGAGTTTGAGCGAGCGGTGGGATACTTCGCGCTCGCTGCGGAGGCGTCGCTTGGAGTGTTCGCGTTCGATGAAGCGAGCCGCCTCGCACATCGCGGAATTGCAATCATCGCGCGCCAGCCCCCCTCGCCACAAATGCTTGGCATGGAGCTCGGCCTGCAGCTCATACTCGGATCTGCAGCCGCTGTACTCGGAGGTTATGCGGCATCGGATGCGCGAGCAGCGATGGACCGCGCACGCGTCCTTGCGGAGCAGCTTGGTACCGCGCCACAGCTTTCCCCGGCTCTCTGGGGATTGCACGCGTACAATCTCGTGAGAGGTGAAATCAGAAAGTCACTCGAGATTGCCGAGCGCGCTCTTGCGATAGCGACTGAGCACAAGGGCGAGATGGCGCTGATGACAGCGCACACCGACATGGCGATCACGCTGCGGTTCATCGGCAAGTTCGATGAGGCGATCGACCATTTCGAGAAAGCTGCAGCGATCTACGATCCGGCAAAGCAGCTGGATTATCTCGCTCAGTATCACATGGATCCCGGCGTCTTCTGTCTTTCTGAGATGACCAGGACATTGTGGGGAGCAGGTCAGGTCGATCGCGCACTTGCTACTCTCGATAAAGCGATATCGCTCGCTCGTTCCAGCCCTGATCCCCGCACGCTTGCATTCGCGATGTTGATGGGAGCGGTTCTGCATCATCTCATGCGTGAGCCGGAGCTCACCATCAAGTACGGTGATGAAGGAATCGAGATCGCCGATGAGCATCAGATCATCCAGGAGCGCGCGTGGATAACGACATCGCATGGCTGGGGCCTTGTCGGCATTGGCAAGCTCGACGAAGGAATTGCTGAAATCGAGACCAGCCTCGCGATGAGGAAGCGCATGAACGCTGATCTCGATCTTCCCTATGCTTTGACGCTGCTTGCAGAATCCTATTCGGTGCGCGGAGACATTTCGCGAGCGAGAGAGACGCTGCACGATGCGATCGAAGTTGGAAACAGGAATTCCGATGTGTGGGCCATGGCGGATGTGTATCGCTCACTTGGCGATCTGGCTTTGCGTGTCGAATCGGGAGTCGATCAATCGAGCATTTCGGAGCTGGACCGAAAAGAGGAGCAGGACGTTCGCGAGACCGCCGCCGAGGGACTTTATCTCAAGGCAATCGAGATTGCGCGCGAGCAGGGGGCGAAATCTTTCGAGCTTCGCGCGTCAGTGAGTCTTGGCAGGCTAATGGAGCGTGATGGTCGGATCGGAGAGGCGATCGAGATGATCGAGCCGCTGCTTTCAGCCGTTCATGCCCCGCGTCCAACTCCGGACTCGATCGACGCGGACATGCTGCTCAATCGCTTACGAGCCGCGTCGCAAAGCGAGGCCCAGGCTCATTAACGACATCAGCACGGCGACACCGGACAAATAGATAGAAAGCTTGCCACCGTTAGCGTCGGCAGAAGCTCCAATCGTTGTCGATGATGCAGGCCGATCGCTGTCGGCAGGTCCAGTCCACTCGACTTTCTCGCCACTCGCGTAAGTCTGATACGCCGGCCACACGAGCTGTGCGTCGTCTTTCGGATTGACTGCAACGAAGGGAAACTCAACAAATCGCTCCGGCGGCAGACTGCCCGTCCACACCGCGCCGATGACTGCATTTGCAGAATCACGGATTTCCTCGAGCTGCCATCCCGCGACATCGACAAACGAAACAACGCGCAGTCCCGCGGGAAACATGATTTCGACGCGTGTGGTTGCAACGTCCTTCTCATTTGGCACACGAAGCACGTACTTCTCATACGCGCCGTGAGTGCTCCTCTTTGGGAATACCACCGCGTGCGCTGACGCAATCGATGGCACGAGCAAAGCCGCTGCGAGGAGAAAGGAGATTTTTTTCATTGAATGTGAGGAGTTGGAACGTACGCGAGGAACCCGCCGAGCATGACGACGATGATCATGAGACCAATTTCTCTTCGCACAGACTTCTGAAGTGCTGAAGCCGACGAATGGCTCAATCGCGGAAGAACGTTGTAGCGATGATGTGCGCCGAATGCAGCAAGCAGAGCGAGTCCAGCGGCTTTCCCGATCAGCGTCACCCCATAAGCTGATCCAAAAACGTCACGCCAGCCGGGCAGAAACAGAAAAGCCTGCACAATTCCGGTGACACCAACGACAGTGATGGATATCAGGGCAACACTGGACACAATTCCGGCAGATGCGGCGATGTTGTCCGCAGCTGTATCCGATGTTGCGAGCATGAGCAATCCGCCAAGCCAGAACGCGACGCCCACCAGGTGAAGTGATTTCATCGGAATCGCGATGACAGGATCGATCGCTGCTGAATGACCAATCGCACCGCCGGCAATTACAGCAGCGAGTGACAGCGCGAACGCGAGCCGCAGTTGTCTGGCGAGAAGAATTGCCCAGGCAGTGAGCGCGGCAAACAGCAATCGCAGAAGCTCGTTCAGTCCGACTTCGCGTGAGAGCGCCGCCTCGAGAATCGCCGCATCGAGCTTATTCTCCGGCGACACGTGAATCAGCCACACTATCAAATGAACGAGCAGGAGGCCCGTCGCAATCAGGCTGAGCCACCCGCACATCCTCGCCTGAGCTGCGGACGACGAGGAGCCGTAAGCGATGAAGCCGAGCATTCCGCACAGTGAAAGCAAAGCAGAAAGTGCGAGCCCTCGAAGGATCGCCGGTACGAGCGCCGCACCGGCAAGCATTGGCTCAGCATCGGACATCACCATCTGCCCATCGTGATGGGCAGCGGGAGTTATCGCGGGAATGCTGTCGACATGGCCAACCGTGAAGACGATTGTTCCCGAGACTGGATGGCCATCGGCGGAGATAATGTGCCAGGTTGCCTGATAGGCTCCGTCAGCCAGCCGCGGTAGACGCGCAATGATCGCGCGAACTTCGTGCGGGTCACCGGCAACAGCGATCGGCATCTGGTGACCGTTGATGATGCCGAGCATGACGTGACTCAAGCTCGAAACTACGGGCTCACTGAATTTGAGCCTGAGCTCGGCGGGAGACACCGAAACATGACTTCCATTCAGCGGACTGCTCGAGATGAGCGACGCGTGCGCGAATGCTTTCGCAAACGGCGCAGCGGAGAATGCGAGCACCACGAGACTCGCAAGCGTCCACTGTCTGGCGCCTGCGAATCTATTCAGCATTAGCGCTGCCAGCGGAAACCGGCGTAGAATGAGCGCGCATCCGCGGGCTCATAGTAATTGAGCGCTGCATTGTCTACCTGCACTGATGCAGAGTATCTGCGGTTGGTGAGATTCTGCGCCGCCGCAAACGCGGTTATCCCGGTCGTTTGAGAAGTCCACTCCGCACGCAGGCCGAGCGTATTCCAGGCATTGTTGCGAGCCGTGTTTCTGCTGTCGACGAAATACGCCCTCGGAACGAACTCGAACGATGGAGCGACTGAAAATCCCGAAGGATGCCAGTACTTGATCTCCACACTTCCATGATGACGCGGAGCACCGGGGATATCGTTTCCGTCATAAGCCGAATCGTCGACAAATGTGAAGCGGGAGTATGTGTACGCTGCCCGCGCCTCGATGTGATCTCGAATGTCGCCGCGCATGAACACTCCACCAGGGAGCTGATATGACGCGCCAGTCTCTAATCCGGCATGACGCGTCTCAGGAGAATTTCTGTACGTCGGCACAGTGAATGGCGCATTTGGGAAAGGCTGCACGTTGATGTTGAGGATTTCGTTCCTCAGCTCTACATCAAATGCAGACACGTCCCAGGAGAGGCCAAAGCGGCGGCCGCGGGCGCCAAGCTCATACTGCCATGCGCTCTGTCCTTCGAGCTTGATGAAACCAGGTATTGCGAGACTGTTGAGCTCGAGCAGAAGCGGTGGCTCATACGTTCGGCTTACGTTGCCAAAGAGCTGCGAGCTCGATGCAAGCGCGTACGTGAATCCTGCGCGCGGCGTTACTGGTTTGAAGACGCGCTTGTCTGACTGATCGCCGTTGGCAAGAAAGAAATCTTTCGAGCGTCGAGTGGTATTCTCCGCACGTGCGCCCACAACGGCTGCAAACCTGGGTGTGATGCTGAGCACGTCCTCGAAATAAAGTGCGCTTGTCGCAACGCGATCCTTCTGGTTCTTAGTCAGCGCGCCATGTTCGCCTTTGACATTCTGATACTGACGATTGTCCATGTTCTCATTCGCGTACTGCAGTCCGAGCGTGAACCGGTTTGCAAGCTTCGAGAGGCGAGCATTGTTCTCGTATCGAGCTTCGATGCCTGCATCGCGCGATACCTGCGATATCACCTCGAAAATCGGGTGATCGATGTCACGGTACTGCAGGTACGGACTGACCTCGAGGCGCTGACTGGGAGAAAGCTGCGACCTGATCTGAAGTCCGACGTGGTGAAGGTCGTAAGTCCTTCCCCAGCGATTCGTCACGTTGTTGGCTAGAGCGGTGCGCGGTGCAGTCTCGAGCGTGTGCTCGTCGACTGATCCGGGAAGATGCTCCTTCACGTGCCCGAAGAAATAGAAAATCCTCGAATCGAGCCGGGGTGAAACCGTGAAGCCCGCATGAAGGTTGACGCGATCGCGCTCCTGCCCCGACCAGTCGCGATAACCATCCAGCGACGTTCTCGCGTAGCTCGCGTAGTAATCGAAGCCATTTCGCGATTTGCCTGACTCGAGCTGCGCTTTGTAAAAGCCGAAGCTTCCACCCTGTGCGAATGCAGAGATTGGAGAAGCGGTATATCCGGTCTTCGTCGTGAGATTGATTGCGCCACCCAGTGTCGATCCGCCGTAACGAAGCGCATTGGCGCCTTTGTAGACCTCGATTGCTTCAGTCGTCAGCAGCTCCAGCGATTCAAAATCCGTAAAGCCGTCGGCATTTCGATAAGGCATTCCATTCACGAGAAGGTTGATGCCTCTCGCATGAAAGTTGTTCCGGAGTCCAGAGCCGCGAATGGAGATCTGGCTTTCATCAGCCGCGCCAAAGCGCGACTGCACATACACTCCCGGGGTGAAGCTCAGCACATCCTTGAGATTTGCCTGTCGCGATGCGCGAAGCTGCGCAGGCTCGATGAGCGACACGGATCCCGGCACTTGCGTCATGCGCTTTCTCGTTTCGTCGAGATCAGCTTTGGTTCCGATCACCGTCACCGTTGTGAGGCTCGTGACTGAGGATGAATCGGTTTTCTTTTTTGTCTCTATTGAATCACGTGCTGGCACCTGAGCAGCGAGACTGCCGGCGGCCAGCGCGAATAACAACGCTGCGACGAGCTTCATTACTTCCTCTTGTGTGTTGGTGCTCACGCCCACCATCAGGCGCGCGAGCTGCGATTTGATTTTTTCTGACTGCTACGCTGTGAGCGCCGCGGGCGGCCCTATCGCAAAGGGCTGGAGGAAGGCAGTGCGTGTAAGCTGAATTGAATCAGCGATCGGATTGCGCAACGCCGCAACTATTATCGCTGCGTCAGCGAGTTCCTGAGCAGCCGAAGGCAGCGCTTTGAATACGCTGCTCGTGCAGTCTCCAGGACAGCTGCAGAATGCTTTCGACTTGTCGTGCGACTGATGACCCGCCTGCGTCGCGCCATGATGTCCGGAATGTCCGGAATGCGCACTGTGACCCGCTCCCATTGCCGCTGAATGAACAGGGCACGAGTGAACCGATTCCGGCTCGATCATCACGAGCAGGAACCACAAGCCAAGGAAGGCCGCGAGTGGGCGCTTCAACAGTCGAAGCATGAGTTGAATCTATAATCCTTTTCGCATCACGGTGGCCGATGCCGGGCACGCACCCTTGAGCTCGGCCGAATCATTCAGCTCCGCGGGGACGGTTGAGCGTACCACCTTTTCGAAGCCGAACGAAGGGAAATAATCCTCGGCAGTAGTTGTCAGCAGAAAGAGGGCGTGCAATCCACGCTGCCTGGCGTCATCGATTGCCTGATTAACAAGGCGGCGTCCAACGCCTCTGCCCCGGAGCGCCTCCGATACCGCCGCGCTTCGAAGCAATCCGTACTCTCCATGTACCTCGACACCCACGGATCCGACAACGGTATCCATCGCATCGGCTACGAAGAAATCGGTGATCGAATCAGCAACGCCGTCCAGAGGAAGATTCGAGCTCGAAAGAAGCGTCGAAACCGCATCGATGTCAGATTCGCGTGCGCGTCGAATATCGATCGGCCCTTCGTACTGAGGACAGCATGGACTCTCCGGGCCGCAACAGCTGCCATCGATTGCGCACGCTGGACCATGCATTACATCCCGAGCCATGCAATCACTCCTATCGCAACAAGTGCAAGAATCATCAGTGCGATGACTGCTTTCTGTCCCGATCCAGCAGGAGGCGAAGGATCGGGCTGAAGCATTTCCTTCGTCATCACATCGCGAATATCACGCGCCGTTTCAGGACGCTTCGACGGATCCTTCGAGAGACACCGCATGATCAGCCGCGTAATTCCCGCAGGAATATCAGCGGAAAGATTCGAGATTGGCGGCGGAGTCTCTTCCGTATGCGCCGCAATTATCTGCTGCGGAGTCGATCGTCCAGCAAATGGATGACGACCAGCGAGCATCTCGTACGCAATCACTCCCCACGAATACGCGTCGGAGCGAGTGTCAGCTTTTTTTCCGCTCGCCTGTTCCGGCGACATGTACCTGAGTATGCCGCTGCTGGTCTGCGTTGCACGACCTGACGAATTCGATCGCTTGAGTGCAGTGAATACTTCTGCAATCCCCAGATCTGCTACAAGCGCGGAACCGCCGCTGAGGAGAATGCTGTCCGGCGACAGTCCGCCGTGAACAACCCCATGCAGATGCGCGTGCGTGAGGCCCGCTGAAACATCGCGGAGAACAGTGAGCGAATCGCGCATATCGATGCGACCGCCGCGCGATAAGCGCGCACTGAGCGTTCGACCATCTACATCTGGAGAAATCCAGAAGAAAGTGTCGCCTTCACTTCCAGCGCCGATCATCGGAACCACGTTGGGATGCTGTATTCGCCGGGATTCCAGATCGGTCTCGCTCACCGGCACACTCCCACCGATTTGCGCTATTGAAATTGTCTTTATCTCGACAGTCGAACCGTCTGCCTTCGAGCGAGCGGCGTATGTGTGAAACCCGGCTTCCTGCGGCATCTCACGTACGATGAGATACCCCGAGCCGAGTGCGCTATCGAGATCCTGTAAAGCCGTGCTGTCCGCCATTTGCGGAAAATAACTCGCTCCCTAGAACTCGGCCGTTATTGAAAGCCTCGCAGCCCTTGGCGAGCCAGGAGAGATGTTGCTGTTGCTGTGCGCCGTCGGAAAATACTTCACGTTGAAAACGTTCTCGACGTTGAGCTGGGCCCGCAGCCCAAATCCAATTCCCGCGAATGCGGCGCCATCGACGCGGGTGAACGAAGGCAGCGTCACCTTGTTGTCGATAGCGGCAAATACTTCCGACTGACGAATCACGCCAAGTGCTGCACCGAGTCGGCCGGTGAAGGAGTACTTGTTCCAGAGAGAGAAAGTGCGTTCGGGCACCATTGGCGCACGAGCACCCGCGGCTGACGATGCAGTGGCTCGAATGATTGCAGCGGACTGCCGCGCTGCCGCCGCTGCGATTTCCCATGCGCTCGTAACGTTGCCAGCCGCACCGAGTTCGATTCCCTGACTCCGCTGCGCACCTGTCTGCAGGACTTTTGCGGGATCGAGCGGATCGACAGACCGCGAATTCGTTCGATCCAGACGATATGCAGCAGCAGTGAGGGCCAGTCGATCGCGCACATCCCACTTCACGCCGGCTTCGTAGTTAGTGAACCGCTCGGGCTCGAGCGCTTTGGTGATGTCAGTCAGTGTCGTGAACTGATCGCCCGAACCAGGCAGGAATGACACGCCATAGCTCGCATAAAACGAAGCATTCTCCGCCAGCTTTATCACGAGACCGCCACGCGGCGACAGCATGCGATCGCTTCTCTGACGCGTCTGATCCGCACGATTGTCGGTGAAATCGAGATTGAACTGTTCGAGCCTCGCGCCTGCAATGAAGCGAACCTGAGGTGAAATCGAAATCTGATCCTGAACGTAGACCGATGTCGTTACGACACTGGTCTCGTTGTCAGCGTCCGACGCGCTCTGCTTGAATGTCACCGCTCCTCGATACGCAGGATCGTTCAATGGAACGAGAGCAGTTGTCGCCGAGCCGAAGTATCCGGTGTTTCGGAGCT
>JBKPNY010000225.1:0-41288 GCA_046732835.1 Gemmatimonadota bacterium
GGGAAGGTATACCCCGGATCGTTCACGTGATCCTTGTAGAGAGTTCGCCACGCATCGACGTATCCCTCTGATCGCATCATCGCGATGGTGGAGCGCGCAATGTCGCGTCCGCTCACCCAGATCATTCCCCGTATCCACCGCGGCATTGGTGATGAGTCGAACTTTTCATCCGGAGCAAGCGCATTGAAATCACCGCAAAGAACATGAAACGCGAACGCGCGATTTTCCTTGATGAGCTGCTGTTGTATTCCGTCGAGCAGCCCGCGCAGCTCTCTCACCCGCTGACGCTCACTCCACTTCGAGAACCACGCACGAAGATGAAGCACAAAGAGCCGGGGAAAACCGTCGGCGAATGATACCTCGAGAAGGGCATGTCGCGTTCGCGGCGGATGCCGCCATGCGAAATTCACAACCGGAACGTTGCTCAGAAAGCCTGTTGAATTCGCTCGCTGAGATCCCGAATACTTGAATCCAGCGAGCTTTGCGATCCGCTCGACTACTGCAGGGTGTGTTGCTTCCTGGAGGGCAACGACATCAGGATTTGCCGCCTTGATTACTTCCGCAATCAGCTCAGCTCGTCCGACTCCGCCTTCGCGAATGTTGTAGGTGAGCAGTCGCATCCGTCACTTGTCTTTTGCTTCCGGCTTGTCAGCGTCCCGCTTGTCGACCAATACGAGATACGGCTGATCCATTGTTACGTCGCGAACGCTCTGCACCAGTGATGTAGTCGCTTGAATGTTCACCTGACGCTTTGCCATTCTGCAGAGACGTTCTCGCAAATCACCGAGTGCCGGTGCCGCGAACGGATGGTCTTCGCCGAAAGGAACCGAATGGATTGCCGGAATGTGGAATTCATTGAAGAGCATCACCATGTCACCACCGACGAAGGTGACATCCATGTCGCTTGTTCCTGGTCCATCACCATCGAACGGCTCGTCCGAATGCCACTTGTGTCCTGTGATCGCGCTGCCGCGAAGAATTACCCAGGCGCCATCAGGTGTCGCATTGGCGAGGTTATCGACGAACTCCTTGTAGAGAGCGTCATCGCCACCGAAGACCAAATGCGTAACGCGTTCACGAATTTCGCGCTGCCCTTCTGGAGTGAGCGCGGTGTCCTGGTCTTCGGAAAGACTCCGTGACGCAGGGTTTGTCGATTCATCTGTCATATCCTGCCGTGATTATCTGTCGAGCTTGAAAACAAAGAGCTGCTGAACGAGCTGTGACACTGGCTTTCCACCAATCATCGCAGGCTTGAATCGCATCTGCGGAAGCGCTGATTGAACAGAATTAGCGAAGAGCGGGTGAGTTGAAGAAATGACTTTGAACGTGTTCTTGTCCGCGCGTCCTTTCTCATTCACGACGAATTGCGCGATGACCTGCCCTTCAGTTCCGTTCGATCTGAGCATTTCCGGATATCGCGGACGAACGCTGCTCGCGATTGCGACTACTTCGACGTCCACTTCGAAAGAATTGAATGCTCCCGGAGCACCGCCGCCGACAAGTGCGACATTGTTGGTCGAAGCATCAGGCTCAGGGGTGGCCTGAGCATTTGGATCGATTGGTGGCGTGGTGCTGGCAATTTTTTTCGGCGCCACAATGGGTTTCGATTTTGGCTTCGGCTTAGGAGCGGGCTTCGCTGGCGCACCCGGTTGAGCTGATGGTTTCACCCAGTGAACGGTCGTCGCCTGCGTTGCTGCAGCGACAACTTTTTCTGCAGCACCTGAAGCTGTTGCGTACACCGCTGCTGCGATCAGAGCGGAATGAGTCAACGCACTGACCAGATTAGCGCCTCCACTCGGCTTCCTGTGGGGCGTGGATTCAATCAAGGTGGTAAACATGTTGTCCCTCCACTGGCTGGCCATTGCAAGCCGGATGCTAGAAATCGCCTCCGGAGGCAGCGTAGAGGGTCACTACTATATATAGGGGTCGTCTCAGGACGAGAATCCGCCGGTATTCTAGCTCCCCGGCGGAAGCACAACGACGTTGGATTCCGCTTTCAGGAAATATTTCTCGAACGCAGCACGTACTGCTGCTGGTTTTACTCGCCTGACCTGAGACGGAATCAGCTTCACTTCTTGCGGATTTCTTCCCGTTGCGACGTAGGCCATGAGGTGATCCGCAAGCACGCGATACGTGGGCTCGAAAAACCAGCGTTCGTAGAACGATGCGAGGCTTTTTTTCGCTACATCGATGTCCTTGTCGCTCATCGCATTCATGCGAATGTCCCGCAATGCAACCGAGGTGGAGTCTCGCACCTGCTGCACCGTAAGATTGCGATCCGTGCTGAAGACGATCGCGTTGATTCCAGGACCCGTGTCGATGAGATCGGGAGCTCCCCACTTTCCTGCGCGGCCGTCCCAGAACGCTGAACCACCAACACTTCGCGCCAGCCGAACCGCAGCGGCGGATGAATCACTGCGCGAAGGATCCGCTACAGAATCGCCGCGGCCCAGCAGGATTTGGTTCGCGACGAGAAGAGCGAGCTGATCCTGATCGCCCAGAGGTGGCTTCGCCCAACCGATGGCGACTGCATAGTGGGAGGTTTTGTTCTGATGATCGATGACTGACGACTGATTCATTCGGAGGGTCGGTGTCGAAGATCTCGCTGCACCACGCACTTCACTGAGCCGGAGTCTCGCCTCCGTCTCATGCACCAGGGCACTTGTACTGTCGATGTCGAGATCACCCACGATGACAAGCACACCATTCTCAGGTCGATAGATCGGAGCGATCTCCTTCGCGAGCTCTTCCCGATTCGTGTTGCGGACCAGGTCGAGCTCATCGCTAAGCCGCGGTGATTTGCCGAGGGCGAGGGCAACTAGTGCTTTGTAGGCGGGAAATTGACCCGCCATATCCCTCTCGAGCTCAGCGAGGACTCTACCGACTTGAGTCGCGAAGACCGCAGAATCGTTTTCAAAGCGGCCAAGTCGCGCCATTCTCGAATGCACCGTCGATGCAAGAAGCGCAGGCGGCAGAACACTCACGAAGCTCGTGTAATACGGACGCGTGAGTGCGTTGCCTTCGAGGAAACTGACTCCCTCCGGCCGGGCTGGTCCTGTGATAGTCGAGCGATTGTTCGCAACGACATGTTCCATCAGATGTGCCCAGCCGAACATATTCTCCTGCATCGATCCGTACAACGCATAGCTGCCGACGTAAATCCTCTCGCTCTGACCCGCAACCGGAGGAGTTCGAGCGATCACCACTCGATACCCGCTCGAAAGCGTTTCAGTCTTTATCGCAATCCTGTCGACAGCTGACGACGAAACTGGTTGTTGGATCGATCCTGCACAGCCAATGCTCGATACAAGAACTGCTGCAGCGATTACTCGATTCATCAACCAGTAGGTGGTTTAGGGAATCTTCCAGCAGTCCACGGAACCCCTGCCTGCGTCGCACTCTCTTCGAGCCCCTTCAGGTCGACCTCGATCAGCTGCTTCACTTGCGCGAGAATCGCTCCGTAATTCGAGCGGACGAGCTCGAGCTCTGCAAGCTGCGCTGGTGACGGCGCTTCGAGCGTCGATCCCCAGTTGTTGCCGATTGCACCATTCAGCCGCCCAAGCAGCGAAGGAGGCGTCGCCTCATTTCGACTCGCCATTGTCGGATCTCCGCCCAGCATCTCCTGTGCATCCTTCAATCTGTCTGTCATGACGCGGACTCGACGCTGAAGAGCTGTGTCCGCAGAAGGCGTTTCATCGATCGCCCGCTTGAACAACGCCATTCTGCTCAATGCTTCACGCACAACCTGATCGAGTCCGAGCACTGATCGCTCGAGATCGGCAACACGCTGCTGATCCTGCAGTGATGCAATCCGTCTTCCATCGGCCGCATCGATTGCAATCACCTGAAAATCCTGTGACTGGCCAATTGGAGTGAACACGCCATCGATGCGCGTTGCGAAGCTCGCGCGATACGTCCCGGGCGCTACATACGGCGCAGCAGGTGGATTGCCGAACGGCCAGTCCGGATCAGGCGCATACGGAGGTCCAGTGACAGGGTTTGGCGCCTGCAGCTTTAGATCCCACGCTACGCGATTGATACCGGAGCTCGATGGCGCAGTGAACCGGCGGATCGCTCTGCCATTTGCGTCGCTGATCGTGACGACGATCGCAGGACTCTCCTCTCGATCTTCAGCCTTGAGTGAATCCCACGGCGGATAGAACACATCCGCGCCTTTCTTCGCGAGATCCCTGTCGGCAGCCTGCCTTCTCTCACGCCGGGACTTGAGCGCACTCTTCATATAGTATGTGAAGACCGCACCATATGGCGGATTGTCAGCCATGTAATAACCCGCGCCCTGAAATGCAGGACCTATAGCATCAGATCCAAGACCGAGCGGGCTCGACGGCACGTACAGCGAGGCTGCCTTCGTTGGGAACAAGGCAAAGTTGCTCGCGAGCGTTGCATCGCTCATGGTTCTCAAAGGCGAGTAATCGTCGAGGATGTAGAATCCGCGGCCAAATGTGCCGACAACGAGATCGTTCTCGCGTTTCTGTATAGCGAGGTCGCGCACCTGAATTGTCGGCAACCCACCATTCAGTCTGAGCCACTTTCTGCCGCCATCGCGTGTAACGAACAATCCCCATTCAGTTCCCGCAAAAAGAAGATTGCGATCGACGTGATCTTCAGCGAGTGAATACACACTTCCGTCGGGAAGATCACCGGTAATTGAGGTCCACGTTTTTCCAAGATCGGCGGACTTCATTATGTATGGCTTGAAATCACCCGCCTGATGATTGTTGAACGCTGCGTACACGACATTCGCATCGTGCTGCGAGGGAAGAATCTTGAAAACAGGCGCAGTGTCGGCGACGCCCGGCACATGATCGATGGAGCGCCACGAGGCTCCGCCATTTTCGCTGATGCTGACTTTCCCGTCATCAGTCCCCGCGAACAACAGCCCTTCCTTAACCGGAGATTCGGCAATCGTCAGCACGACTCCAAAGAGCGTAGTCGATGCATTCTTCGCGAGCGCATCGACTCCCATCACGCGACCCATCACCTTCAAACGATTGCGATCTATCAGCCGCGAAAGATCCGGACTGATCACCTTCCACGTATCACCTCGATCGTTCGATACGAACAGGCGATTCGATGCGAAGTAAATGCGATTGTGATTGAATGGGCTGATGAACAGAGGAGAATCCCATCCCCACCGCGGACCAGGAGTGCCCGGCTCTTCACTGGGCTGAATGCCCATGACGTCACCGGTCTTGAGATTGAACCGCGACAGGTTTCCGAACTGCGACTCTGCATACACTGTGTTCGGGTCTACCGGATCGACTACTGATCCAAAGCCATCACCACCGGATGTGATGAACCAGTCGGCATTGGTAATTCCGCTCGTGTTTCGCGTGCGCGATGGACCACCAACAGAGAAGTTGTCCTGTGCGCCGCCGAATACTCTGTAGAATGGCTTCGATTCGTCGGTCGCTACACGGTAGTACTGAGTGATCGGAAGATTCGCGACGAAGCGATATGACTTTCCCTGATCGAAGGATTCATAAACTCCGCCGTCACAACCGATGACGAGGTGTGATGTGTCATCGGGATCGATCCACACTGAATGATTGTCGACGTGCTTGTTGCGCTCACCAACGCGGTGGAACGTCTTGCCGCCATCGTCACTTACCTGAAGAATCGGCTCGATCGCATATACTCGATCGACATCTTTTGGGTCAGCGAATATCTCGTTGTAGTAGTTACTGCCAGACTGGTAGTCGCTCATCCTGCTCCAGCTCGCACCACCATCGCGCGAGCGGAAGAATCCGCCTTTTCTGTCCCCGGCTTCTGCGATTGCATACACGACGCTCGGATTCGCCGGGGATATCGCGAGTCCAACGCGGCCAAGGTCGGCGTCGGGAAATCCGGACTGCGATTTTGTCCAGGTTTTTCCCGCGTCCGTCGAGCGCCAGACAGCTGAGCCAGGTCCACCGGCGACGAACGTGTAAACTCGACGAAGCCGCTGCCACGTTGTCGCAATGAGAATGTCGGGATTCCGCGGATCGAGCTGAACATCGTTGACGCCTGTCCAGTCGTTGTCTCCTTTGAGGATTTGCGTCCAGTTCTTTCCGCCGTCGGTTGTCTTGTACAGCCCGCGGTCTCCACCGCCTTTCCAGAGCGGCCCCTGCGCTGCGACGTAGACTACATCGGAGTTTCGCGGATCGACGAGAATGCGGCCGATGTGCTCCGACTTCCTGAGCCCCATGTTCGTCCAGCTTTTTCCGCCGTCAATCGACTTGTACACACCATCGCCGTAAGCGACAACTCGCTGCGCGTTGTTCTCGCCAGTTCCAACCCATACGACATTCGGGTTGTTGTGATCGATCGTCACCACTCCAATCGAGAATGATCCTTGTCCATCGAAGATCGGGCTGAATGAGATTCCGCCATTCGTCGATTTCCAGACTCCGCCGGCTGCCGCTCCGACGTACCACGTGCGCTTGTCGGATGGATCGATCGCCACATCTGCAACACGACCGGATGTGAGTGCTGGTCCGATAGCGCGAAGCTTGAGTCCGGCGAGCAGGCCGGCGGTGAACTTCGAGCTGTCGGGTACCGCCGCAGGCTTTTTGTTGCCCTGACTTTGCGTTCGGCCTGGTAAGGCGAGGACCAGCGAAACCAGAGCAATCGGAATTAGTTTCATATTGATATTAAATGTCTTGAAAAAACAAAGGTTTAGAACACGGGGTCGGAGGACATTAATTGAACGTTTGACAGTCTCCATGACCAGCCACATCATGGAGTCGCCATGCTTCGTCTTCTGACGTTCGGAGGTCTCGCCCTCGAGCGGGACGACGGGCCGGCGCCCCGGCTACGGCCTCAGCGCCTCGGCATACTCGCGGTACTGGCGAGTGCCGGCGACCGTGGTGCGTCCCGTGAACGCCTGGCCGCGATTTTCTGGCCGGACTCGGAAGATCCAAGACACTCTCTCCGGCAGGCTCTCTACGCTTTGCGTCATGAGCTGGGCGTCGAGGCAATCACTGGTGACGGAGTTCTCGCGCTCGATCGCGAGGTATTGAGCTGCGACCTGATGGAATTCAGGGCCGCCCTGATCGCGGGTGACACAGTCAAAGCTGCCTCGCTCGCAACCGGCCCTTTTCTGAATGGATTCACGCTCAATTCCCATCCGGAATTTGAGCGATGGGCTGACGAAGAGCGCGCAACTATTTCTGCTACTGCCACGAAGCTTCTGCTCAAGCTCGCTAAGGAGGCAACTGCCGCCAGCGATTTTGAGAATGCGGCGGACTGGTGGAGAAGACTCACAGTACTCGATCCACTCAGTGGCCGCTTTGCGCTGGGCTATCTCAAGGCGCTCGCAGCTTCAGGCGATCGTGCAGGCGCGCTTTCATTCGCGCGCGCACATGAGCGACTCGTGCGACGCGAGCTCGAAGCAGATCCTGATCCTGAAATCCGGAAGCTCGAAGCGGAGCTTCGCGCACTGCCATCGCCTGCTGTTCCACGAGGTGCCGCAAAGAAACCAACTCCGCGCGCTGCAGCAGTTGAAATCGTCGAAGCGACAGCGAGTGACACGCCGCCTGAAATCCGACACGTGCGACGTCGCAGCACCAACAAGCCCGTTCTCATAGTTGGTGCAATGGCCGCGCTTGTTGCGATTGCGACAGCAGTTTCGACACTGGGTCGCCGTGAGGGATCAGCAACTCCGACTGCTTCAACTGCTCCCGTGTTTGCTGTCGGCATGATTCGAGAGGATGGAATTCCTGACACGCTTCGCATTGGCGGTGTGTTAACCGATATGCTTGCAACAAACCTTGCGCGCGTATCGGGAATGTCGGTTCTCGCAAATTCACGATTGTTCGAGTCGATGCTTCCGGGACAGGACACATTGCCAGGCGGATATTCGGACGCTGCTCGACGCGCCGGTGCAAGTGAGATCCTTCAAGGTCGGCTTCTTTCTGGTCCGCAGTGGACACTCGCCATGGAGATTCAGCGCGTCGACTTGAAAACCGGATTGGTTAAGCGCGGATATCGCGTAACTGCCGAGAATCGTTACGCCCTCGTCGACAGCATGACGTCGGCAATTGCGGCGGATCTCAGTTTCGGCTCGCCATCTGGATCGATCGCCGATGCCACCACCGACAATCAAATTGCCTACAGACTGTACGAGGAAGGACTTCGCGCATACAACCAGTACGATGAAGCTGCGGCATTGCGACTGATGAGTGCTGCGCTTCAGGAAGACTCCACGTTTGCAATGGCAGCGTATTATGTAGCGCGAAGTTTTGGACAACCAGACGCGTATCCCAATCGCTCAAGAGCTCTCCGGCTCGCTAAGCGTGCGCCTGAGCGCGAGCGTCTTACAATCACTGCTGATCTCCTTGTCGACGATCAGGATCCTGCAGCGATCGCGATCGCGGATTCGCTCGCGACAAAGTATCCGCTGGATCCGCGCGGCCACGAGTTTCTCTGGAAAGCGCTGTGGACGCATGGCGACTGGGCGAGAGCAGTGACGTCGATCGAGCGCGCTATCGCACTCGACTCGGCAGCAGAGCCAGCTGGTCGCCAAGGTTGCAGGCTGTGCAATGATTTTGGGAACCTCATCGAAACTTATTTCTGGTGGGATTCTATTCCGGCCGTGGAGCGCACTGTTCAGCGAGCTCAGCGTTTGCGTCCCAACTGGCACAACTCATGGGACGTTCTCATTCGTATTTACGCTGCCCGCGGCGACACCGCGCGCATGAACGCATACTTCCGTCGCTTCCGTGAAGCGAGCCCGCTGCCAGTTTCGCCGTTTTATATCGCAACGCGGGATATCCTCGCGGAAAACTACGATCGTGCCGAAGCAACGCTCCAACCATATCTCGATTCACCACGCCGGGAGGAGTACGTCGAGGCTTTGTGGCTCGAAACGATCCTGCTTAGAAATCAGGGTCGCGTCGACGAAGCGCTGAAGCTGACCGGCAAACGATCAGAGCCAGCAGATATAATTCTTGCTACGGCAGCACTCGATGCGGGAAATCCATCTCTTGCGATTCCGAAATTACTAGGGCGCGTCGCGGGCGACATTTCCTTCATGTCGGCAAGCAGTCAGGCACGCAATCGGTCGTGGAATGCAACTCTCCTTGGCATGGCATTCATTGCAGCGGGTGACACCGCTAAAGTGCGAAGGCTCGCAGATACAGTTGAATATTGGGGAAACCACAGTCTGTACGGTCGCGATCAGCGCGCACATCATTACCTGCGGGGAATGCTTCTCGTTGCAGAAGGAAAAGACAACGAAGCGGTTCCGCATTTGAGAGCTGCGATTCATTCGCCGAGCCATGGATTCACGCGCGTTAACTACGAGCTCGGCAAAGCTTTACTGCGATTGAATCGTCCTGCCGAAGCAATACCGATTGTGCGTAGTGCACTGCACGGCGATATCGACGGATCGAATCTGTATGTGACGCGCACGGATCTTCACGAGGTGCTGGCGCAGGCATTCGATCAAATTGGAAGCCGCGATAGTGCAGCGTTTCATTATCGTGCAGTCGCCAGCGCATGGAAGCGTGCAGATGCGCGATACAATGCAAGGCGTGAGGTGGCGCGCGCGCGGCTTGAGGGCCGCGCGACACCACCTCGAGTCGCCAGCAGAATTATCTCACGGCCTCGACCCTGAGATACAACACGTAGCTAGCTGGAAAATTCCACGACATTGGATTGGGAAGGCCGGTTACGTGCAGCACGCCACCCTCGGTAAACGAGAGCCCAATCGTTCCAGCAGGCATGTTTGGGATCTTTGCACCAGCTGCGAGTGCCTCTTCGATCTTGCGCTGACTCAGCACGATGATTCGATCGTAAAAGCCGCCTGAATCGTCACCTCCCGACGTTGCCTGGATGCCAATTGGTCGATCGCCTGTTGCATTGGTTCCCCACGAGTCCATTCTGAAATTGTCCTCGCCGCGAATTTCACTGATTCCCGGCGCATCGAGAGCCTGCCTCAATTTTGCTCCGACAGTCGTCGATGGATTGAGCGCATCCTTCGTTCGCGGCGGAAGGGCCGACAGATAGCCGTCGTACCAGCGAGAGGGTGCAAGGTCACTTTCCCATAACGATGGGTAAAGCAGAAGAACTTCCTTGTCGCGTGTGAGCTGACCTTCCCATACGGTCAATGGGAACGTGCTGGTGGTGGGACTGCCGATTCCTCCCTGCATCAATCCGGCGGGAAAGACGTCGTTCGCCTGAATACCGCCAGTCCTGCTCGCCGTGCCGGCCTGAACCCGCTCCTTGAACTTTCCCCCATTATCGCCGTGAACCTTTCCGTGCGGATATGTCGGTTGCTCGAGGGCAAGTCCGGTTGCCTGATCGAACTTCCTGACGAATACCGCCGGCATTATCTCGTCAGCTTTTCCATCTGAATCGAGGATGTCATCGTCCGTCGGATGGAGCGCACTGAAGCCGAGCAGCGTGATTCGATAATTCCCCGAGAACGGAATCACTGTCGCAGATACCGACGGAAATTCAGTTGACGGAGTCGTGATGTTTCCGGGCTGGAAGATCGTTGCAACCTGCCACGTGTAAGATTTTCCATTCTCGAGACCGGTTGCTACGTACGACTCACCAGTTACGGTCGCGGTTTTGTCGGTGCCGCTGGGGCCGTACACGATCGTCGAATTACCCGTTCCATACCATTTGATCGTCACCTCGCCATTACCCGTCTGCTTCGCTGTCACGTTCGTTGGATTGACAGGCTTGGGAAGCGTGACAGGCAAATCGACATATCCCGATGGACCGCTGGGATAATTCACCTGGAGACGATAGATGTACGATGAGCGATAGTCGATTCCGCTCTGATCAGTGTATGAAAGCGTCGTGGCTGATATCGGGTTTGGTGCGAGATAAGTCCACGCTGCTCCTGCTGATGATGTTCGCATCAGCTGATAGCTGGCTGCACCTGATGTTGCTCCCCAGGAGAACGAAACGGCCGCAGGTGTCGAGCTTGCTACACGAAATCCGGTTGGAGGAGCACCGGTGTACAGCGTTGGTTGAACGATCGGTTCTTTTGGAAGGATCTGAGCGATAAGCGGTGCAGCATTCGCCAGCATTGCTGCAGCGATCACCAGCATTCTGTTGTTGATCATGCGAAGCTCCAGTTGTTCGAGTGTCAGATTCGCTGCACCGTCAGGTAGAGCACGTATTTTCCGGTGTAGTTGTAGGCATCAGGAGCGGGGATCCAGATCAGTCCTGGCTCAAAGAAGGTCAGGCCGATTGTTCCCGCAGGCAGGCCTGGATATTTCGGCGGCGCGTTCAGAGCCTCTTCGATCTTTTTCATGTTGAGAACGATGATGCGATCGAAGAATCCAGCATCGTTTCCGCCGAGTCTGCCGGGTACTGACTCAACTCCGATTGGCCGATCAGCAGGTGCAGGCGGACCATGTGAGAACATCTGGAATGCAAGGTCACCTCTGACTTCACTGATGCCGGGCTGATCGAGCGCACCACGCACACCAGCATTGTTCATCGCATTGCGTGCACGGCTGGCAACAGCCTGCTCATACGGAGTCCGATAGACTGACGGCTGCTCATCGATTTCCCACAATGACGGATAGAGCACGAGCACATCGAGGTTGCGCGTCAGCTGTCCTTCCCAGACAACTGCTGGTACTCCGACCGCTGTTGTTCCGCCTTTCGTGGTTGTCGATGTCGATGCAGTCGCAGTAGTCATCATTCCACCACCGCTATTCGTCGAATAGCTGCCTGACAGGATTCCGGCCGGGACCATGTCGTTGCTGAGGATTCCACCATTCGGCTCCCCGCTTCCCGCCCGCACGCGCGACTTGAAATATTTCCCGTTGTCACCGTGAACTGATGCTCGCGCGAGTGCCTGATCAATGACTCTTGGAGCGCTCGGATCCTGAAAGCGCTGCCAGTAAACCATAGGCAGTATCTCATCACCCACCCCGTCAGCATTCAACGGATCTTCCGTTGTTGCAGACTGATTACTGAATCCAATCACTGTGATGCGGTAGCTGCCTGTCCATTTCTCAACTGTCGTCGAGATTGACGGGAATTCAGTTCCTGGTGTCGTGATGTTGCCTGGCTGATAGACCGATGCCACGCTCCACGTCTGGGCGCCGAGTGGTAATCCGGATGCAGTCGCGCTCGAGCCGGTGACTGTGACTGCGCCACCGGCGATCCCAGGTCCAAAGACAGTGTATGCAGGTACTCCCGATACCGGAGACCAGGAAATCGAAACAGCACCATCTCCGGTCTGCTTCGCGGTTAATCCTCCCGGATTCACTGGCTTCGTGAGATTCACTATCAGATCCGCATATCCGGGAGCAGTGCCGCTGTAGTTCACCTGCAGCCGATAGATGTAGCTCGATCGATAGTCGATTCCTGCATTGTCTGTAAATGAGAGTGCACCCGCTGGAAGCGGAGTCGGAGTGAGTGTCGTCCAATTCCCGCCGACACCAGTCGTGCGAAGTACTGTATAGGTCATTGCGCCTGCTGTTACGTCCCACGCCAGGCTTGCGCTCGTGGGAGTTGTTCCACTAAGCCGAAATGCAGTCGGCGGTGCTCCAGCTGTGATTGTCGTCGGGCTGGTTATCTCCGGCTTTGGCAAAACGGTAATGAGCTGCGCTGCCAGCGGCGCCGCATTGAACAACGTTGCACAAAGCACCGACGAAAGTATGCGCCTCGATTTCATAGTCATGATTTCCTCGCGAGGTCAGAATGTTCGATGTGGAATCGGAAAAAGCTGATTCTTGTTCGGATACCGAACGGAGAGATTCATCGTCGCGTTGTCGACAGGAAACAGCTCCGGTATCGCGATGTCATACGAGATAGCTTGTGCAGCGAACATGTCGGTGCCGAGCATCTGACGTGTCAGGAGGTCGTACGTTCTGATCCTGTACGGCGTCGCCGGGTTGTCACTGGGGTCGACGATCACTGCAAGGGTGCAGTCAGGGGTGAGATAGATCAGCGGTACGAATGCCGTCTTTCCGTCTGATGATTGTCGCCGCGCTTCGAGTACATGAGCGGCGGGAACCGGAGTTCGGTTCAGCTCCTGAAGTACGATTCCCCACTGGCTCGCAAGTCCGAGCTTCCTGCCGTTGGACGACAGAACTACTCCAACTGCGTCACTGTTCGTGCAGAATGTCGCGCCGCCAAAATTGTTATCCCGCTCGAATTCGATTGGCGGAAGTGAGTTGAACGTCGCAGCCCATCGAGGCCCGCCGAGCTGCTCGACGCGCAGGGTAGAGCTGCTTCCGGCAGGTGATACCGATGCAATCCCCGTGAGTGCAAGTGAACCGCGACCCGGTGTTCGCATCACGACCGCGTCGACGTAAGCAGGATTCGTGTTTGGCGCATTCAGCGTGATTCTCTGAATGCCCAGAGGTGTCGCACGCGTGGTCGTCATCGCGAGCTTGTTGAGCCCGGGATCTCTCACGGTAATACCGTTGCCTGATCCGCTGACTATTCCGCCCCGCGATCCGTCAGGATTTGCTGTGTTCGTTATCTGGAAATCAACGCGACTATCTCGCGCAACGAGATAGTATCCTGGCGCCGGCACAGTGATGATGTGCGGAACTGTAACGCTGAACGCGGGAGTGCGAGAAGGCAGGACATTCGATCCTGCTGGAAAGCGAGTCTCGATGATGTACGAATGCGTCGCGCCGTACTGCTCAGTATTCTGAATTGAACACGTTGGCGTGCATGCGCCGCCGAGTGAGATCTCAACGCCGTCGCGCAGAATGCTGTACTGAGATGCACCGAGCACCGGACTCCATGTGATTCGGACAACATTCTGCAACGGTGTCCCACCGTACGTGTCAGGGATTGGAGCGGTGACCGGAAGCGCTGGCGTTGTTGCCGTAACTTCGGTCGATCCCGCGCTTCCATCGTTGTATGTGACGTTTACACGGAATGTGTATTGAGTTGAAGCAGCCAGTCCGTTGTCGGTCCAGGCGGGTACAGCGAGTGATCCACTCATGTTGTTGCAACACGATGTATCGCTCGTCTTGCGTCTCTCGACGAGATATCCTTTTGCGTTCGACATCGCGTTCCAGGTCACACTCATCGACGTCGGACTGGTTGGTGTGGCTGTAACTCCAGTCGGAGCAGGCCCTGCAGTACCGGTCAAAGTCGGGGTACCGATCGGGGTCCTTATCTGCGCAAACGTCACGCATGGAACAGCAAGGCCAATTGCGTAAAACAGAGACCTCATCGTTGTTCTCCTTGTTGTTTGAACCGCACAACCTGATTGCGCTTGAATCCACTCCCGGACACGACTGTCGCTGTCGAGTATTCCTGCTCGACTGCATCGATCACTACTTCACCTATTCGCTTGTCAGGTGCGCCCAGGTTGCGTCCTGTTTCAGGATCGATGAGTGTCGGACCCGGATCGAAGACCTCGAGTGACATTCCTTTCGTCATTCCATTTGTCGCACCGGAATTCACATATACGACGCCGTCGCGGAAATCGATCACTCGTGCACTCCATTTCACCTTCGGCACATTGTCGATGATCCCGGCGATCGACTTCACAATCGCTTCCCGTGAAGCTTTGCCGAGTGGAGTGGAGAGCGAGATGGAGCCGTCGTACTTCTTCTCGTCCTGAGTGAGATGAGTAGTCACGCCCTGCTGCGCAGCTTTTCCGTCGCCCTTTATCGACGCGATCACCTGGCCCGTAACCGCGTCGATCAATCGCAGGTCGATACTGACCGACGCCGTTACACGCTCAACCCCCGCGTCGAGTCCCTTTATGATGTTTGTCAGCTTTCCGCCAACGGACGAGCGATTGTACGTGAATGCGGTGATATCGCCGGTGATTATCATCTGCGCGCCGATCAGCTTTCCCTTATCGGCCGCAGTCTCTGCGTTCACTCGACCCGACGCACCGAGGTCCTGTTCCTGCTGCACCTGCTGCAGCGCAACACGCTCGAGAACAATGAACTTTCCCGTGGCAGCGAGCGACGTTGTCAACGCTTCCGTCAGCGATCGTGCGAATTCTGCCGGCGGCGGAATACTGATCGTCGTCTGAGTTGTGATTCCACCGGCAGAGTTCGGCGCCTGCGCCGTTTGCATTTTGAGCGCGCTGCCGGTGAGATCCATCACAGCGACGCGCATGCGTGGCGTTACCAGCTGCGGAGCCTGCGCGCCGGACAGATTACTCGCGATGAGCACTGCGATGCTCAACATCGCACGCTTCGTTGTTCTCATCATTGAATTGTCCTCTCGGCGTAATTGTTACCAGGCGCTGGATCCGGAGTTGTGCTGTAGACAAAGACTCCGAATCGCTTCGGAACCACGTCGGGTGGGATGGACGTAGTGATTACTGCTTCGCGAATCCCTCGGTCAGGAATCGATCCGAGGTCGCACTCCACCGCCGCGCGGAGTGATGGAAGCATCGAGGGTCCCGCTGTTGCGGTGCAGCCGGAGCCAAGACGGTCGATGCCGACACCCAGGGGAAGGAGAATTATCAGGCGAGAGTCGCGAGCCTCGTCGTCCTTCTCGCTGTAGACCACAACGCGGACCGTGAGGTTCGATCGCGACTTGGTGACTTCCAGCGTCCGTATCTGAACATCTGCTTGCCAGACCTGACCCTGGGATCGATCTGCCGCGACGTTTGAGTACGTTATCAGCGGCAGCAGTGACAGCGTGACCAGCGTCAATGCGGGTTTCATGCGGCCGAGGATAAGGCTCAAGTGTCAATGACGCGTCATGCGGCCGTATAACGACCGTCAAAATCTCAGAGACTTTCAAACCGGAGCATGTTCGATGGCGTGGTTAACACTTTTTGTGGCGGGATTGCTCGAGATGGTGTGGGCTATCCTGCTCAAGCAGTCAGCCGGCCTGACGCGCCCTCTGCCCACAATCGGCTTCTTTGTCAGCCTGCTGTTGAGCATGGTGCTTCTCGCGCAAGCGCTGAAGACACTTCCGGTAGGAACGGCTTACGCTGTCTGGACCGGGATTGGTGCCGCGGGAACGGCAATCATCGGAATGATATGGCTTGGCGAGTCACGCGACGTACTCAAGCTTGTTTCGCTCGTGATGCTGCTTGCCGGGATTGTCGGATTGCGAATTACAACCCCGGGATGATCAGCGGCTATTAGTTGCCTGACACCCAGACGGTGAACATGGGCTTGGTGACATCCCACGCAGTCGCACGTATCTGAAGGATCACGCTATGTGGGCCGCTGTTCGGCAGAACGAACGACTTCGCTGTACTCGAAGTCGATGCAATTGGCGTTGACCCGCAGCTGGAGTACGCGATGACGTCGAAATTCGATGGTGCTTGAACGCCCTGCAGCGTCACAGTGAGGTTTGCTCCCGTGCCGAACGAAACCGCCACCCAGTCTTCCACTCCTGGAAGATTCAAAAATCCGCCTGCTGTCTTGGTCATTCCTGGTTGAAGCGTTCCCAGGTTGTAGTTGTAGGCCATTGCGCACGTTTTGCCAAATGAGTCGTTCGGGTACGCAACCGCAAAACCATTTGCCGCTGTGACGACTTCAACGCCCGTAGTCATTGTGATGTTGCGATAACCGAATGCTGCTGCGGGATCAACGTTCAATACGACTGTCGCGGTTGTCGGCGACGTTACCGTGAGCGGTGATGCCAGCGTGATACCAGGACCGAAATCGACGATAGTTGTGCCCTGCGCGAAATGGGTGTTCGCGCCGCTCAGTGATACAGAGACATTTTTCTGACCCTGCTGCGCCGCACTTGGGGTAGCGGGCTGAAGGAAGGTGAGGAGCAAGCCCGGTCTTGTCGTGCGCTCGATTCGCGATATGATCTGCGACTCGACTGGTAATGCGGCCAGTGTCAAAACCAGAAATGTTCCGACTGCCATTCGCATTGTTCCTCCGGGTTGCTTCAGAATCGAAACAATGGAGTTGGCATTGATACCTGTCAAGCAATAATCACCAATATCCGGGTCGGGTCCCCTGGTGACGCGTTCATCGCCACTACTATAGTAGTAGCTAAGGGCTGCTGCTCGCGCTGAGCTCATTCCATCGTTGGGAATTAACGCCGAAAATGAGCAGCCACACCGTCAGGGCGAGCTCACCCACACTTCCGAGCAGAACGAGCCCGAAAACGCTTCGGGCAAACTCCGGCGCGAGAAAGACTAATCCGCCTATGCCCAGCATCATCAGCACGCCAAGAATCCGCGGGAGAAAGCTGGATTTGTAGATCAGATACCCGATGAGAAAGCAGTATACCGCAAAGAAGATCCAGCTCACGTAATAAGCTTGCGCGTAAAGCTTGATGAGAAGGACCGTGATCGATGCCGTCTGATGAAGCGCCCCGATATAAAATGCTGAGCTGACGGCAAGCACGGCGCATCCCATAAGTCCAAAGCAGGCCGCAAGAAATGAAATATTGCTGTTCACCGGTTTGAACAGCTGATGGAACAACGCGGTAACCACTACATAAGACGCTATGGCAATGATATTTCCGGCGAACCCGATCTGAAACAGCGTTGCATGCGCAGCGAGGTTCGCAGCTGTTTGAGCGGCGTCACTTGCAACGAACACCTTTCTAACTGCAATCAATCCCGGAGCGAACGCGACGTTCATAAAATAGAAGAACCCCGCGATTCGCGAGGTTAGACGAGGATTGGTGAGGGAGCGCATTGATTGACAGGTCTGGGTTGGCGTGCCTTACTCTACGCACTTGAGAAACCTCTGGATACGACCCCACGTAACAGAAACATGACCGGACGTTGCAGGGAGAGATCCACTGATGTCTGAGCTGACAGTTGCTGCCAGCGGTGTGCGCGCGCTGATGCAGTTTGCGATGTCACGAGGCGCAGACCGCTCAGCTCTTGCACAACGATCGGATATCGAAACGAGCGATATCGAGAATCTGGACAACCGGATTCCTTTCTCGAAGTACGTCGCCCTGATGAAAGCGGCTCAGGACCTCTGCGGCGATCCTGCACTGGCGCTGCATTTTGGTGAATCGGTTGATTTGTCCGATATCTCTTTCGCTCCACAGCTGGGCGCATCGTCACTGACCGAAGTGTTCGCGATGATCAATCGCTACGCACGCCTCATCGTCGAGGTTGACCAGGACGGACCTGATCGATATGTGCTTTCCCGTATTGGCGGACAGCTATGGATGCTCGATACCCGGCTGAACGCAAATGATTTCCCTGAGTTGACCGAGTCAGGATTCGCGCGCATCATTTCATCCGCGCAAAGATTGGCGAGCGACACGAAATGGGCAAAGGCAGTGCACTTCACTCATGAAGCGCCTCACTATCGCGCTGAATATGAGAGAATCTTCCGCGTGCCGGTGACATTCTCGAGTGACAGGAATGCTTTCATGCTGGATGATTCCTTTCTGAGGTTCAAGCCGCCGCCACCCTCAGCGTACACTTCGCAGGTCCTGATATCACATGCCGAAGAGCTGCTCGAGAAGCTGGATAAATCGAAATCAATTCGGGCGCATGTCGAACACCTTCTCACTCCGGCTTTGCAGAGCGGAAATATCCGGATGGAGGCAATTGCGAAACAGCTCGGGGTAAGCCGCCAGACTTTGTTTCGAAAACTGAGATCAGAAGGTGTCACGTTCGAGAAGGTTCTCGATGATCTCAGAAAAAAACTCTCGCTCGACTACCTCAACGAAAGAAAGATGTCGGTGAGTCAGACCGCGCATCTCGTTGGCTTCTCTGATCCTGCAGCATTCTCACGAGCGTTCAAGCGCTGGACTGGCTCGAGCCCGCGACCTCGAACATAGCTTCTCGAGAGAGCCTCCCGGCCCCGGAAGGCTCTCTCTCGATTCAAAGCTAGAAGGTAGACCCCACGCACTTCGGAACTGACATGTTGTAGTTGGTGAGCATTCCACCCGGATTGTTTTCCCACAGCCAGATGTGAATCGCCCATCCGCCAAATCGTGTTGGCGCCATTGCAACATCCGGCAAACCTGCGAAGCTGGGAAAGTCGCTCAAGCTCGGAGGAGTGCCGCCATCGTCTGGACCCGGCCACGTGATGCTGTAAGGAATGAAATATTCGAGCGCGGCCAGTCTCCTCGGTACGTCTCCACTCGTCGCTGCCTTCGTCGGAGCGTATACCAGGAATTCAGGATTGAGCAGGTCGATTGTCTCGTCACCGAGATTGTCACCGCGCGTGTAGTGATATCCCATTCCACCTGCAGTCATGTCGGAGATGCATCCGTCTGGTGCTGTGAGTGGCGGTGCAATGAGCAGCCCGTAATGCGCGGCGAGCGCCGCTTCGACATCGTGCAGCGGCGCTGTCAGCCTGCGAAGATCGTTGAGCGCCTGCGCATTCGATGCCTGTGCCACTGCGGAAATAGGCAGTCCTGCCATGTGACTCTCGGTCGGCATCGCAGAATCGCCGTTACATCCAGCGATTGCCAGAACGATCAGACTTGCGCACGTGAGAGCTGCGCCGGGTTTGCTTGTGCCTCGAAGCACCGTTGCCTCCATAATGGTTGAAAGACCTGAAGGCAATCTGGAATCTCATGTTTCGATGCAAATCGGGAGACTTCCCTATTTTTTCCCTTTCGCCTCCCCATTTTTCAGCAATCCACGCCGTTCGGCCTCGCTCCTGACCTGCGCGCGGGCTTTGACACCGAGCTTGGACAGGACGCTGGATACATGATGATCCACCGTTTTGGGCGACAGAAACAGCCGCTCGGCGATTTCGTTGTTGCGCAGGCCGTCGCTCAACAGCTGAACGATCTCGATTTCGCGGCGCGTAAGTCCTGCAGAGTTGGAGCGCGTCGATTCGTGCGGCCCGCGTGGAATTCCCTTTACACCAAGTTCTCGAAGCTGACGCCGGGCATGTTTCGCTGCCGGCTCCGCACCTGTCATCTCGAAAATATCGAGCGCCTCTCGAAGCGCAGTCTCATCATCTGATCCGAGCAGTGCCTGCGCAGTTTCATAAGGACAACCGCGACGCCTCCATTCTTCGGCAGCACCATTCCAGTCACCGGCAATATGCATCCCGAACACAGGAGCAATCCACTCAGGTACGTCCACTGTTTCACCCGCGAGCGTTAACCACGAGAGAAGCTCTCCCGCAAACCATGGGTGTTTCTTCTCGAGAGTGAGATTCAGGATCGAATGTGCTTCTTCCCTCACTACATCGAGATTTCCTGCAAGCCATGCAGCTTCAGCACGCGCTGCACGGACAGGTGGCAGATACATCACCGCTCGTGTCGGCTCCGCCAGAGCAAGTGCATCATCGAGAAACTTCGATGCGCGCGGGTCTCCCTTCCTTGCGTACAAACGCCCAAGTGCAGTGAGTGCGAGAATTCTCCCAACAACACTTACATGCTCACGGTTCAGGACATTATACGCAGGCTCTTCAACTTCATTCCAGCGTCCCTGATACATCTTCAATAATGAATACCAGCCGAGGGTGGGCGTTAGAAATCCGCCGAGCTGATGTTCATCTGCGAACGTGATGCTTTCCTGGAGGTATGGTTCAGCGCGAACGAATTCGTAGCGCTCGAACCAGCTCGATGCAAGCCCGATGTAGACTCCGGATGCTTCTACCGGGAGACGCGCCTTGATCGCAAGCGAGAGTGCAAACTTGAGAATGCCTTCACCCTCCTCATCACCATCGAGCAAAGTCGCAGTTCCAAATCGGTGAAGCGCAAGAACTCGCGCGCGTACGTCTCCAATTTCGTCGGCGAGGTCCAAGGCTTTCTGCGACCAGGCTATCGCCTCGCCGTACTCCCGTTCGACGACATGAATGCGTGCCTGCCGTGCATACGCCCCTGCGAGCTCGGCGCCGCGCGGAAATTTCTCGAGAAGCTCGATTGCCTTCCTGCACATCGGCGCTCCTTCCGTCACGCGGCCATTCGAAACCAGACACCCGCACAGGAATCCGAGGATCTCCGCTTCTCTGAAGCGATCGCCTGCAGCATGCCAGTGCTCGACAATCTGTCGTGAGATCTCGATTGCTTTTTCATACCGGTCAGTTGCTGCGCACTCGCGCGCATACTCCTCGAGAATCTCGGCGCGTTGATCGGGCAGAAGACGATCAGCAAATCGCAACGCACGCTCGTACTGCGCGATGGCATCTCGATGCGCGCTGAGCTGCGAAGCTCGTCGTGCAGCTTCCGGTGCGAAGGAAAGCACTGCGTCGATATCGCCTGCTTCGTCAGCGTGATGAGCAAGACGGGCTGGATTTTGCTGAGTTTCCTTCTGCTCTTTCAACACGGCGAGTATTTGTCGATTCAGCTCCTTTCGGCGGTGCGGTGGAACTGTATCAACTACTGCGATACGTGCGAGCTCGTGACGAAAGATGTAGGTGCCATCTTCGTCGTCTGCAATGAGCACTCCCGACTGCAGACATTCCTCAATTCCTGCGGCATCAACTCCTGATATCGAGCTGAGGAGCCATGGCTCGCTGCGAAATCCTATCGCAGATGCAGCTTCGAGCACTGCGCGCGCATGCGCTGAAAGTCTGGCAACACGCGCGATGACCGCATCGCGAATGGTTGGAGGGATCAGCTCATCGGGAGTCGCAAGAACTTCTGAAACGAAGAACGGGTTTCCGCCTGTTTGGCGATAGAGCTCGTTCACATCCACTCCGCGTCCCGCTGCCATTGCCCTGACACTGGCAATCGAGAGCGGGTTAAGTGTCACACGTCGGGCACCTGGCGCAGTAGCTGTGTCGCCGAGTACCTGGCGAAGTGGATGCAGGTCGCCGACTTCATCGTTTCGAAAAGTTGCAATCAGCACTGCCCGGCGATCTTCTATCCGCCGCGCGAGAAATCTCAAAAGATCGAGCGTCGCTTCATCTGCCCAGTGCACGTCTTCGAAGGCAATGACCGTTGTTTTCTTCGACGAGGAGATGGATGCAAGCACGTCGCGAAAGATCTGGTCCTTGCTGCCTGAGATATCGATGTCGCCATCGCCGAGTCTGTCGACTACATCGAGCAGCGGGCCAAGTGGCCGGGGTGTCGAGAGGGGATCACATGAGCCGATCAGAAGGGAACTCCGGTCGCGAATCAGCTCAGCGAATCGCCTTACGACCCATGTTTTTCCTACTCCCGCTTCCCCGCCTACGAATACGAGCCGGCCGTGCCCCTTGTCCGCGTCCGCTAGAAAATGACTGAGCTCGAGGAGTGCTGGCCCACGCTCGAGAAGGTTCAGGACGATGCTGCCGCTGGTCGTATTACCGTGCATCTCCCTAAAGATGTGCCCGGTTAGTCTTCGGCGCGAACGTGTCCCTTTGGAAGTATCCTTAGGGCATGTCGTCCACGCTTCAGGTGGTCCAGATCACTCTTCAGGCGCTTTCGTCCTTCGCAATCGCGGGCGGACTGATCTTCACTGCCGTTCAGTTCCGAAACGCCAGAAAGGCCCAGCTCGTGGCAAACTTCTCGAAGCTGGTAGAGATGCAATCGCGCCTGCGCTATATCCGTGTCGACCACCCTTCGCTGGCGTCAGTGAGTCCGGGCGATGTGGAGCACCTCAAGTCTGATCGCGAGATCCAGGAATATTTTTTGAACCTGATTCAGCTCTCGATATTCGAGATCGCCTGGTACGCGCACAAGCACGGACAGCTTCCGCCTGACTACTTCGATTCCTGGAGTACTCGAATGTGGGAGGTCGCCCACGAGAGATCATTCCGTGCGATGATCGATAACCCGTCGATGAAAATCATGCACGACGAATTCGATACATACATGAGGCGGTTGATCGAGTCTCCGGCACCGCCTAAGAGGGGGCACCACCACTAAGTACGCATCGGGGGCTTCTATCTACGCAATTCCTCTCGAGCCCTGATATCAGTTTCTCGATATTCCGGTGTGCCGGCGCTCAGTGTCTCTTGTTCCATGCGCTCCAGCAGGTCCTGGACAGTGACGGGGTTTTTCTTTTCATCTCGTTGCGCAAGCAACATCGTCCCCGCCGCTGTGATTCCACCGAACAATGTAGAGAGAACGATGTCGTCGGTAATGAGATTCAACGGCACAGCTCCGCCACCAGTGAGAATGCTCATGGTTTCCATCCACGCTGGAACGAAAGCGCCTGCGAGGAGTGCTCCGCCGATTCCGAATTTTGTCCAGCTGATGTCGCGCAGGCTTTTCCCGCGATAAGCGATGCTGATGAATGTGGAGAAAGCTGCACCGGCCAGCGCACCGACTACTCCGATCCTGACTCCCATTCCAATCCCATCGAGGATCGCATTGCCGAACGGGATGTTGTCATTGAGACGAAAGACTGCAGCCACCGCGGATCCCAGTGCGCCCCAGGCCACTCCCCATGTCACCGCATTCTTGAAAATGGCGCGCAGGCGTCTGGGCTTATTCTCATCCGGCATCGATTATCTCCTGCATCTGCGTTCTGATCGGCTTCACAATGTACTTTGTGATGTAAAGTACGGTCGCTGTTCCAGGTTTTCAACCATTGCAATTACCGTGACTCGAGCAGCGGCCACGGATTTATTGCGCCGTGAACCGGGTCGTACACGCCATAGTGCAGATGCGGCGGTGTATCACGCGCGTTGCCTGTATTTCCAACGTACCCTAGTATCTCGCCCGGCAGGACAGCATCTCCTTCCTTAAATCCGCCGTATCGATCGAGGTGCGCGTAGTAATGCACCTGTCTGCCGGGACCGAGGACGTTGATCACCTGGCCGCCGAGCTGGTTGGTTCCGACGCGGAAGACGATTCCTTCGGTTGCGCTGAGAACCGGTGTGCCGCGTGGTGCAAAGATGTCAACGCCTTGATGTGATCGCCCCTCACTTCGCGGCATGCCCCAGGAATTGGGGATTTGTTTCTTCTGCACGTTCATCACCGGGATCATCACACTCGAGGGCGCCGATGATGTCATCAGGCGCGCAAAGAGAATCGGATGACGGAGAACCGGAAAGAATATTTCTATAAGTACACAGGCCAGGGCGACAATGAGGATTGCACTTATGCACCCTCTTAATCTCCTCGTTCGACGCACTCAGGTTTCGACTCTGACGATTTTCGTTCGACTGGCGGCGCCGGCCTTGATTGTGACGGCGGCCTTCCCGCAATGAAACTTCTGCGCGACAAGCGCTATGAGCTCTGCGTTAGCCTTGCCATCGACAGGCGGTGATTTGAGCCTGGCCACCCAGGTTCCATCGGCCGATTGAACGAGCTCGGAAGTTTTTGCTCTCGGCTTCACTTTCACCTGAAGTGTGACTGGTGCCATCTCTAAAGATGGTACGCCTTGATTGCATTGTCTCGAAGGACCATGCGCGCAAGTTGCCTTGCACGATCGGGCGAGATCTCATTCTCCCGCACCATGCTGGAAAGCGCAGCAGTGAGTCCGCGTCGAGCGTTGTGTGATGCAACCCAGCCGATCTGTTCCCAGCCCTGAAGCGCACCACCGTCAAATGCATCGGTTCCGAACATCACTTTGTCTGGAGTTGACCGGAGCAGCAATTGCAACGCATTTGACAGCGCAACCGAATCTGCAAGCTGATCCATCATCGAGATGTCGGCATAGACGTTGGGCTTCTTTAGCAGCGCAGCTGTCTCGTTGACCAGCGGCCATCCGCCATGAACGATTACAAAGTTCGTCGCACGCAGTGACGGATCGCTCAACATTGATTCGAGTAAGTGCGGTGACGCACCTGCCTTGGAGTAATTCTTTCCGAATTGATCCAGCGAATGAATCTGCACCGCCATGTTGAGTCTGCCGGCTTCTCGCGTGATGTACCTGATCAGATAATCTTCGAGAGTCTTGTACTCACCGCGCGTTGGTACACCTCCCTTCGCGTAGCGCCGATAGATCGCCGCCGCAGTAGAAGAGTCGGCTGGCTCGAAGTCGAGCGGTCGAAGATAAGCGGCCTCGAACTTGATCGACACGGCGCCAGCGTCACGCTGTTTCTGCAGAGTCCTCGAAACAACGTCCCTCAGGTAAGCATCGAGTGTCGGTGGAATTGTCGCGAGTCCAAGACCCTGGAGATACCGTCGGAGCAGCTTTGTCTCGAGCGGATACAGCGCACGCGTGTCAGGAGTTCTTTGCGCTTCTCCACTGATATCGAGCGGAAGCATCAGCGCATCCGCAAATGACACCCACCTGAATCGCGGTGAACTGAGTCCCGGTCCCATCGCGACGCGGTTTGCAAGCATTACATCGATGTGCAGCTGATCGAGCACCCACTCCGGAAACTTTTCACCGTGCTGGACCATTGCATCGCCACGAAGCCTCGCCCGCGCAGAGTCATTGTCGGCCTCCTTCGCGTTAAACAGAGCCGCCTGCGCATTCCTGTAAACAGGATTGCTTGCGAGCAATGGCGCTGGAATGCCAAACGAGGGTATTCCGTCGAGCGGGAGGGCATCGAAATCGGAGTCGCGAGGCGCGCCAGGTGCAACGTGCGACATCGGATGTGCATGCGAATCAATCGCACCCAGCGTGTCCACATAACTGGCGAGGTCATCACTCGACGTCTTCGCGCCTGTGCACGATGCGAGGGCAACGACAGTGATCAGCATGACCGAGAGCTTAAATAATCGCATTACGGCGACCCGAAAATGAAAAAAGCTTGTCGCATAGGTGTGAATATCGCAATGATGACGAATGCGGTGGGTTGGTTGCTGGTTCCCAATGGCAACGCTACAGTGCACACAACCGTACCAACCCTGCCCGCTATATGCTATATGTTTGAGCGCATGAGTCCAATCGATCGCCGGACATTCCTGCAGCTCGGCACTCTGTCACTCGTCGGCTGCGCAGTGTCGCGCAGAGTGACAACACCAATACCGAAGCGACCGTTGCCGAGTGCGGCACAGCTGCAATGGCATCGTGATGAGCTGGCGATGTTTCTCCACTTCGGGGTGAACACTTTCACCGATCGCGAATGGGGCGACGGAACAGAATCTCCATCGATCTTCAATCCGGCATCGCTGGATGCAAGACAGTGGGCACTCACTGCGAAGCGTGCCGGATTCAAGGCGATGATCCTCACTGCCAAGCATCACGATGGATTCTGTCTCTGGCCAACGAAGACGACGACTCACTCGGTTGCATCAAGTCCGTTTCGCGGCGGACACGGTGATGTCGTCCGCGAATTTGTGGATGCATGTCGTGCGGAAGGACTGCGTGCCGGCCTTTACCTGTCGCCATGGGATCGCAACCATCCCGCTTATGGCGATTCACCTCGATACAACGATGTGTACATCGCGCAGCTGACAGAGCTGCTCACACAATACGGTGAAATCGCCGAGGTGTGGTTCGATGGCGCAAATGGCGAAGGACCGAATGGAAAGAAACAGGTCTACGACTGGCCCCGATTCTGGGGACACGTGCTCAAGCTTCAGCCGAATGCTGTCATTTTTTCCGATGCAGGTCCTGGCGTGCGATGGTGCGGCAATGAGCAAGGAACTGCAGGAGATCCAAACTGGGCGATGGTCAATCCCGGCCGTGTTCCATATCCGGGAGCCGATGGTGCGGGAATCATCGATGCGTTACAGCATGGTGATCGCGATGGAACTGTATGGCGTCCTGCAGAAGTTGACGTGTCGATCAGACCGGGCTGGTTCTATCATCCCGCCGAAGATGATCGCGTACGATCTGTAGAGAATCTTGTCGAGCTTTACTTCACGTCAGTCGGACGAAACGGAAAGCTCCTGCTCAATGTGCCGCCAACCAGGGAAGGCTTGCTGCATTCGACAGACGCAACGCGATTGATTGGAATGCGTGAATCTCTCGATAAGATGTTCGCAGTCGATCACACCGCAGGAGCCCGGCAAAGCTTCCGTTTGACTGGCGCTCATACCGCCGAGCTCACGATCGACCTCCCCAGCGCCAAATCGATCAGCGTGGTCCGCCTCGGCGAAAACATTGCGCGCGGGCAGGTGGTTGCTGCATATCGGGTCGATGGTGCAGGCACCGACGGAATCTGGAAACCGGTCTCGAGAGGAACTACGATCGGACATGCGAAGCTCGATCGATTCCCCGCCGTCCCTCTGCGGCGACTGCGCTTGACCGTCGAGGACGCGTCCGCCGAGCCGGAAAGGATCAGCCTGAAGGCTTTCTAGACGTCCCCATTAGCGAACTTCCAGATCGCCGCGAAGGCGAATGTCTTTCGATGAAGATCCGATGAGAACGCGAAACGTCCCGGGCTCGACAATCCAGTGAATATCCTTGTCGAGCATTCGCAGTTGATCACGTCCAATTGTGAATGAAAGTTCTTTCTGCTCGTTGGGTTGCAGCGTGATGCGCTGAAATCCCTCGAGCTGCATGACAGGACGCGCAACCGATGCGAGAAGATCCTTGATGTAAAGTTGAACGACTTCGTCACCCGGGCGTTTGCCAGTGTTCTTCACTTTGAACCGCGCTACAGCTGGATCCGTCTTAGACAACTTGAGATCGGAATACTCGAAGGTCGTGTAACTCAGACCAAAGCCGAATGGAAAGAGCGGCTGTCCAGTGAGATCGACGTAGTCATCACCGCGACCTGTCGGTTTGTGGTTGTAAACGAGAGGAAGCTGTCCCTCGAAGATTGGCCATGTCATGGGCAATCGGCCCGCGGGATTGTAATCGCCGAAAAGAACATCAGCGATTGCGCTGCCACCTTCTTCTCCCGGATACCACGCGGTGAGTAAAGCGCTGACGCGATCAATCCACTTTCCACCGGTGACTGCACTCCCGCCAATCAGTACTACAATCGTGGGAGTTCCCGTTGCGGAAACACGCTCGATGAGCTCTTCCTGATGCCCGGGTAAGCTCAGCTTCGCGCGATCGCGAAATTCTCCTTCTTCAATTCCAGCGACGACCACGGCAACACCGCTTCGCTGAGCGATTGCAGCTGCACTGTCAATTTTCGAGCTCCAGTTGTTCGGCACATCGCCATCCCACACAAGCTTGAGCTTCACATTGCCTGTAGTCTCGAAGTACTCGAGGCGTATGTCGTGAGCAGTTCCGGGCGCGAAGCGAACTTCGGCTAGCGACGCTCGAAAGCTTTGCTTCTTCCAGTTGTCGATCAGAAGTCGGCCATCGACATAGAGCCGATAGCCGTCGTTGCCCTCAACGCCAAGTCTTCGCACTCCTGTACGTGGCGCAGTGACTCGGCCAGTCCATCGAACGGAGAACCAGTCACGCGGAATGTCCTGGCCAGGCGAGTTGAAACTCCACCCGAAATCGATCTTCTCGTCGCGCCGAGTGAGCTTCGGCTTTCCCTGCAGCGATGGGTTATCGAAGTATTCGCCGCGCAGGTCTGACAAATGATCACCAGGAACTACCGTGAATTCCGGTGACAAGCGACCCGGTCCCGTTGCATACCGAACCGTGATCCTCCGGGCACGAATCCCTTCAAGAATCGAAACAGCATGCGACGGCACACCAGTGTATCCACCAAGCCTGGGCGATTGAGCATCTTCACCAATTATGGCGATCGACTTGAGTGAAGCCGGCAGTGGAAGGATATGCCCCTCATTGCGCAACAGCACAATCGATTCCCGTGACACGTCACGGGCGAGGCCTCGATGCAATGCATTGTCGTTCCAGTACGCAGCACTATCGGGATCAGCATATGGATGCTCGAAAAGACCCAGCTCGAATTTCGCGCGAAGCACACGTGCGACTGCAGAGTCGATTACAGACTGCGCGATCGTTCCGCTTTTGAAAGCCTCGAGGTACGGACGATGCTGTGGCCACGACGACTGAAAGATCACATCGAGTCCCGCGTCGAGTGCATTCCTGGTTGCAGTTGCAGTAGATGCTTCAGTGTTGTGAAGTACTGTTGCACCACCCGTTGCAGATTGATCTGAAATCACGAAGCCACGGAACTTCCAGTCGCGCTTCAGTGTGTTGTTCAGGAGCTCGCGATTCTGCGTGGCCGGTGTTCCATCCACCGAGTTGTAGGCCGTCATTACGGAGCGCGCGCCACCTTCCTGAATTGTCGCGATAAACGGTGGAAAGTGGATCTCTTCCAGCACCCGGCGGCTGACTTCTATTGGATAGCTATCGCGACCGCCTTCTCCCACATTTGCGATGAAGTGCTTGGGGGTAGCTATCACACCGTTCTGTTCAAAGCGGCGCACGAATGCAACGCCGATTCGTGAAGTGAGCAGCGGATCTTCGCCGTAGGTTTCCTCCGTTCTTCCCCAGCGCGGATCAGTCGCGATGTTGATGACCGGGGACAGTCCCTGTCGAATTCCGCGGCTCGATGCTTCGTGCGCTATCGCTGTCCCGACACGACCGGCTAGTGCCGTATCCCATGTCGCTGCGAGTGCAATCGCAGCCGGAAATACAGTTGAGTTGTTCATGAGGACTCCGTGCACCGTTTCCTCAAATGGAATCATCGGAATGCCAAGTCGTGTTTTCTCAACGAAGTACCGCTGAATCGAATTGATCTTCTCGGCATGCTTACGAGCGTTCACGGGTCCGCGTACCTGAAGACCGAAAACGCCATGGTGATAATCATTCGTGCTGTCGTCGAGGTCACCCGGGATCATGAAGAGCTGCCAGAACTTCTCTTCGATGGTCATGCGGCCGATGAGGTCGCGCACGCGCGTGTCGATTGGGAGACCAGCGTCGCGATATGCCGGCTTCTGTGCCTCGAGCGACGAAGCTAGAAACAGTAGAGCTGGGATGATTAGTCGCATCAGGCTACTATTTCTGCGGACGGGTGTGTTGCCAGGGCATCCGCGGCTTGAGCTTGATGAATGCCAGGATCACTCCCGCGAGGTACGCGCCGGGAAACAGCGAGTCTGCAGGATGATGAAAGACAAAGATGTGAATGAGCATCGCGCCGATCATCGTGCAGGCGAGCATTGCCAGTCCCAGGGCGGTAGTAACCGGAATGAGGCACAGAAGACCGCCGGCGATTTCAATGGCGGCGGTGAAGTATCGAAACCACTGGCCAAGTCCGATATCGTCGAAGACATGTACCCAGTGTGACGCTGCGCCGGTCGTGACCTTGTCGAGTCCGGTCAGTACGAATACAAGCGCGAGGCTGATGCGGATCGCAACGCTGGTTGCTGCATCTGATGACGAGTTGTCAGGTCTCACATGCGCGCTGTTGTCATAATTGCGCTAATCTACAGACTCTTTGTCATTCGAATCAGGGGAACAGCGACTCCGCCACTGTCATCTTCAACTCGCTCAGAAGCGGAGTAACCACACGCACGGTAAAGAGGCTCGCCTGCCATTGTAGACATGAGCTCGATTGTCCGGAACTGCTCGCTTCGAGCTGCATCCTCGCATAAGCTGATGATCAGGCGACCGACGCCCTTACGGATGTGCGAGGGATGCGTATACATCGCGCGAATGCGTGCGGCGTCAGCTGCGGGATCGAGTAAAGCGGCATCACGACCTTGAGATCTGTCGTTGCCATAGAGAGTCGCTCGGCGGCTCCAGCCTCCGCAGCCTGCAAGCTCGCCATCGTCTTCGATGATGAAGTACGTCCCGTCTTCGATCAGCTGTGTATCGAGACCCATGATTGCGCGGCTCGCCGCAATCTGATCCGGATTGAGAAAGGGCTTTTGCAATTCGGAGATTGCCGATTCCATCAGCATCCGTAGCGCATTGATGTCATCAGCACGTGCAACTCTATACGAAAGCATCCGTACTAATTAGAAGCCTGCGTAGAAACGCGACATACTTTCTGATATAAAGAACTTCGCGTTATAGAACTACGCTCTATGAAATCGCCTCCGGGCGTGGACTAACGATTACCCTCGAGAAGGACAACACACTTTACGGTCTCCAGCCATAGCAGTCTGATTTGGATGGCCGTTGGAGTTCGTGGTAGTTTCGTATAATTCGTGAATGTGCTTTGTAGCTGGAGCTAGCTATAGCGCTTAGCCTTTTGCGTGCCAAATCACGACAAAGCGGGACCGAACCGTTCACGATTCGGCTCCGTCGTTCCCTCCTTGAACCAGCTATGACTGACAGTCTCAATCGCCGACACTTCCTTCTTCGAGCAACACAGCTCAGTGCGACAATTCCCCTGCTGCGTTTACCAATTCACGGTCTGTCTGTCGCGACCGAAAATCCTGCCGTCGACATCAGCACATTCGCATCGACGCTCAGGTGGAGAATGCTGGGCCCGTTTCGCGGTGGGCGGGTTGCTGCCGCGACTGGAGTTCCGGGGCGTCCGAATGAATTCTATTTTGGCGCAGTGAACGGCGGCGTCTGGAAATCGATCGACGGCGGACGCGTGTGGCTTCCAGTCTTTGACTCACAACCGGTTGCGTCGATTGGAGCAATCGCTGTCGCACCTTCTCAGCCTGACACCGTTTACGTCGGAAGCGGAGAGTCCACGCTTCGCGATTCAGTCGGGTACGGCAACGGGATGTACAAATCAGTCGACGCCGGCAAAACATGGAAGCACATCGGGCTCGACAACACTCAGCACATTGGAAAGATCGCCGTCGATCCGCGAAATCCAAACGTGCTTCTCGTCGCAGCGATCGGTCATCTCTATGCAGCGAACAGGGAGCGAGGAGTTTTTCGCTCGACTGACGGCGGACAGACCTGGAGCAAAACTCTCGGCGATGAAAATGTCGGCGCAGTAGAAGTCGTCATTCATCCGACCGATTCGCGAATTGTTTTCGCCGGCCTGTGGAACACGCGTCGCCCACCGTGGTTCACTTATGCGCCAACGAATGGTCCTGGCGGTGGAATCTTCAAATCCACTGACGGCGGAATTACGTGGAAGCAGCTGACGACTGGTCTTCCAAAATCAGGAATCGGCCGAACAGGAATCGCGATCGCTCCATCGAATCCCGATCGCGTGTACGCGATTGTCGACTGCCTCTTACCCGAAGCACCACCGACGACTGAACCGCCACTCGGCACACCTCCTCCAGTTCCTGGTGCGCAGACTACACCTCCTCCGGGTCAAGGCGGATTATTCAGATCAGACGATGGCGGAGAGACGTGGATCAAAATGTCGAACGACATCGCGCTCTGGGGACGCGGATGGTACTTCGAGAAAATCGCTGTCGATCCGAAAGATGCGGATCAGGTCTATGTGCCGAACGTTGCGGTAAATCGCTCGAGCGACGGCGGAAAGACATGGGTCGTAATGCGCGGCTCACCAGGCGGTGACGATTATCATCAGGCGTGGATCTCAGCCGATGATCCGAACACCATGATCGTCGCCAGCGATCAGGGTGCGATCATTACGCGAAACGCGAAAGATGATCCTCGTCAGATCACCTGGAGCTCGTGGCTCAATCAACCGACAGCGCAGCTGTATCACCTGTCAGTCGATTACCGGTTTCCGTACTGGGTGACAGCTGCACAACAGGATTCCGGCGCAATTGCGGTAAGATCTCGCGGAAAGTTTGCAGAGATCTCGATGCACGACTGGGAGCCGATTGGTCCGGGCGGAGAAAGCGGGTACACTGCGGGCGATCGGTTGAATCCCGGAATTGTTTACGGTGGATCGGGGACGAGATACAATCTCGATTCGAACACTCCGATCGAAGGCACTACTTCGCCGAAATCTCCGGAGACAGAGCGCTCGGATTGGACACAGCCGCTCGTATTCTCCGGAGCTGATCCGCATTCGCTCTACTATGCGAATCAGTTTCTGTTCAAGACCACCGACGGCGCGCGCACCTGGAAGCAGATAAGTCCCGACCTCACTCGGCCCGATCCGGGAATTCCTTCTACGCTCGACGCAACTGCCGCTGCGGCAACTGATCGCAATGGAAAACGTGGAGTGATCTACACAATTGCACCGTCTCCATTGCGCGCACCGCTCTTGTGGATTGGTACCGATGACGGGCTGATCCAGCTCACGCAGGACGACGGAAAGACGTGGACCAATGTGACTCCGCGTGCGATGACTGCATGGAGCAGAGTGACCATGATCGAGGCGTCGCACTTTGCAGAGGGGACTGCGTACGCGAGCGTCGACCGACATCAGCTTCAGGATTTCGATCCTTACATCTATCGCACGCGCGATATGGGCAAGTCGTGGCAGAAAATCACCAAGGGGCTTCCTGGCGGTGTGTATGTCCACGTAGTTCGCGAGGACCCAAAGCAGAAAGGATTGCTGTTCGCGGGAACGGAGCGCGGCGTGTTCGTGTCCCTCGACGATGGTGACCACTGGGAATCGCTCGCGCTCAACATTCCAGTGACGTCGATGCGTGACATTCAGGTTTACCAGAACGACGTCATCGTTGCGACACACGGACGTGGATTCTGGGTGATCGATGACATCACTCCGCTAAGGCAGATCAACGCATCGATTCTTTCGTCTGACGTGTATCTTTTCAAGCCGTCGGATACTGTCGACATGATTCCGACAGATGATAACGGAACTCCGCTGCAGAAAGACGAACCTCATGCGGAGAATCCGCCCAACGGTGTTGCGATCGATTTCTATCTCAAAAAGCCCGGTGATCCTGTAACGCTCGAGGTTCTTGATTCAGCCGGGAAAGTCATCAGGACATTCAGCACCAATCCCGCGGCGGAGCCTTCACGGCGAAATCGTGGAGGAGCGGCGAGTAGCGGATTGCCAAAGGTGTCACCGTTGTGGCAGACAACTCCGGAAAAGTTTTCGGGCGCAGCCGGTATGCATCGTGAGGTGTGGGAGCCGGTGATTCCTGCTGCGTCAGGCAATTCCGGCACACGAGTGAGTGGGACGTTCACTGCCCGGCTCACTGCAAATGGAAAAACCTTGTCGCAGAGCTTTACCGTCGCTCCCGATCCAAGAACTTCACAGCAGTAGACGTTTTCTCATCCCCAGATTGTTGGTGCCGCCGCCTGCTCGCGCCATTTCTCTTCATTCACTCCCTTGATGACCAGCCATCCAATAGTCGCAATTACTCCGATCAGGGCGAACACCGCACTTATCATGAAGAGAGATCTTCCAAGCGATGGCCAGTAGAACGAAGTCCACAGAATGCCGCCGACAACTGAAAGAATACCAATCCATTTCGGAAGAAATGTCGACTTCATGATCAGCCACCCGGTCAGGAACGTCGATGGCCCGAAGAAAGCAACGGCAAGCGCTGCACCTTCATCGTTGATTCGCAACAGTGTGAGCGCCAGCGAATTTATCTGATCGGGACTGTATCCCGTGAGACTGCTGCCATGATGCAGAACCCAGAGCGGCGTAAAGAAAAGAACGCGCGCAAAAGTCTTGAATATCGACGCGCTGATACCAAGTACTGTCGCAGCTAGAGCACCGCTCCGACTGACTGGCTTCAACAGATAATAGAAGAGCACTGTCGTCAGGATCTGCGCAGTCATCTCTATGAGATAAACTGTATATCCAATGCGAAAGAGAGATTCGTTTGCGAGAATGTTCGACGCAGTCTTCGTCGCATTCCCAAAATCGATCATGCTGTCGGCAACAAATCCCTGAGCAAAGAGACCGGCAACAATGGTGATCAGATAAAAGACACCAGCCAGCTTTGCCATGCTGCGCGGCGAGATTTCGTTCGTCATTTTGCCTTCCTGAGGGCGGGTTGTCGTCATGTTATCGATAAAGGATGATATCGATAATCGATAAGACGTAAGGGAGGCCCTTCAGGTTTCAGTCCCGCGAATTCCCGTGGCTCAGGATGGCGGCGGACCGCCCTGCGGAATATCCGGATCGTTCCTTGGCTTGAGTCTCAGCGCCTGTCCAAAGTTGCGGTTAATGCTGAGATAAACAGCGCGAGATCCGTTGTAACGCTTGCTGGTCTCTATGATGCTGCCATTGTCCGTCCGGTAACCGGACCTCTGCAGCTTGAATGGATCAGAGACACGCAGCGAGATATTTCCCTTGTCTCCCCACACTTTGTATCGCATCGATGCGGCGATGTTCGCATTGGCACGCTGCGAGCCGCCTTCAGTCTTGGACGGCGCACGATAGTTGGCCAGAACCTGCATATCGAACAGCGGAGAGAACTTCCACGTTCCGTTCGCGCGTGTGGACCACTGAATTGCCCGCGCTGAAATGTCTCGCGAGAGATTGGACGCATCACTCTTGTATCGCGACGCACTCCCATTCAGGTAGAGCTGCAGCGGACCGTGACGATAGTTGACATTCAGGTCGCTGCCAACCGACATCGTACTCGCGAGATTCTCAAACGTACGGACAGTAGCACCTGTCGAATCGATTGTCTGAATGCTGCGCACAGCATGATCAGTCATCCGCAGGTATGTGTTGAGCTGAATCGATCCCCACTTACGTCCTTCCTGGAATGACAGGTCGTACGAGTTTGCGTATTCTGCGCCGAGGTTGGGGTTTCCGTAAAAGATGTTGCGGTTGTCCTGCTTCTGAACGATCGGACTCAGCTGATACGGATCAGGCCGACTCACTCGGCGCGAATAACTGACTTTCGCCTGGCGCAGGTCGCTGAAGTTGTACGACAGCACCATGCTCGGATAAAAGCTCCAGTATTCCTTCTCGAAAGTCTTTGTGAGCGACTTTACGTTGAAGCGCGTGTTCGCATCCTCGATGCGAAGCCCCGTCTGCAGCTGAACTTTCGAGATTCGCTGTGAATAAAGCCCGTAAACGCTGACAATGTTCTCGCGATAATTGAGTCCCGTTGTGCGATCGGGATTTACTGCGAAGTCGCCGGTTATCGAATCCTCGTATGACGCGGTGAAGTCGTTTTTATTCTTGCGCCAGATTGCCTTCGATCCCGTCTCAAATTTGGCATTCTTGTTTATCGGCAGCGACCAGTCGAGCTTCGCGTTGAGATATGGATTGTGGCCGAGTGTGTTGTCTCGCTCAGTGAGTATGGATGAGGGTGTCGCTGAATCTGACTGCAGCACAACTCCGGAAAGATCGAGATCGTTCTCGTTGTAGTTGTTTGCGTATTCGATCTCCGCAGTAACCTGCTGAGTATTCGGTTTCCCCTGCCGCCGGAACGCGAAGTCGTAATCCTGTGACAGGTAAGTCGACGAATTCTCATTGAACTGGTTGAACGCGCCGGTAACGACGCGATCACGATCGAGGTTGGTATAGAAAGACTGCGAGGTTCCCTCAAAGCGCCCGCCGTAGAGAAATGAGTCGAACGTGAATGCGTCGGTTTCATTGAGACGGTATTCAGTCCGCAGGCTTCCGCCGGTACCCAGTGGATGCTGCGTTCCCAGAAGATTCGTTTCGACGAATGCAGGGGTTGAAACCAGAAGATTCGTGCGCGAGATAGAGCCTGACGAATGACGATGGTCACTGTACAGGCTTCCCGAGATGAATCCTGTGAACTTTCCCTGCTGCTTTCCGAGGTTGCCATTGAGATTGGCCTGCCCTGTTGTTGCGGTTGAGGCATTGATGCCGCCGCTGAGCCCGAGCTCGACATCCTGTTTCAGAATGATGTTGATGATACCGGCAGTTCCCTCCGGATCATCCTTCGCAGATGGATTCGTAGCAACCTCGACAGTCTTCACCATGTTTGCGGGAAGCTGGGCGAGGAATTGCCCGAGCTGCTCGCCTTTGAGCGGAGTCGAGCGTCCGTTGATCTGAACGACGACATTGCCATTGTTGCGAAGACTCACGCGGTTGCTTTGATCGACATCGACCAGGGGAATATTGCGAAGTACGTCGATTGCATTTCCACCGGCAGCGGTGGTCATGTTCTTTGTGCTGTACACATTGCGATCAGGTGACAGCACTTCTTCATCACGCTCGGCTTTGATTTCCTGGTCGCTGAGTTTTGTTGCAACGATGGTGAGGTTGAGCGCTCCGATATCTACGACCGGTTTCTCGACAGTCACGACGATATTGTTTCTCGTGACTGGTGCAAATCCGACCGCGCGAAATCGGAGGCTGTACTGACCGGGCGGCAGTCCATCGACACGAAACGTTCCGTCAGGTTTTGGTAAGGTTCCGCTTACGAAACTTGTGTCTCGCTGTCGGCGAATCGTGATCGATCCCCTTGTAACCGCTTGCCCGCTAGCCGAATCGGTAAGGGTTCCGCGAATTTCGCCCGGCGGTGTCGGAGCCTGAGCTTTCGCGTCGAAGGCTGACATTACAACGAGCAGGGACGCGATTACAGGCAGGCGCATACTATATATAAGGCGGACTGTGGGACCTAAACGTTTACAAGTGCCGGACTCCTTGTTCAGGTACGCGCCGGCGCAAGTGGATGTTGGACACAGTCAGCACGGAAATGGATTGAAACAGATTAGTGGCGCCAGGATGGGAAACCTGCTCGGGACACAAGAACCTCAACGCGTCCGTCTTGAACTCCGACGCGCTTGATATCAGTTCCGCAGCTGACGCGCTCATCCACGAAACATTCACCCCCTTTTGTAACGGTGTACGCCACGTAGCTTCCGTCACGCGACCACGCCGGAGCCCCCCAGATGTAAGCTTCCTGGTCACGACACGATGATGATAGAAAGCATGTCTGCGCTCGATCGAGGACCGTCACCAGGTTCCCGTTTGCGTCGGCAATACCAATCGCCGTATTGCAATACCAGGGGCAAGCAGACTCGTCGTTCATCACGAGGGCCAGGCTACGGCCGTCAGGTGACCACGTGACCTCTCGCACCGAATACGAACCGAGTGACATTGCCAGAATTTTGACTTTTGATCCATCCAGGTTCGCTACTCCCAACGCACCTCGGCCGTAAGTCCCCTCGCCAAACATCGTAAATGCGATCTTGCTACCATCTGGAGACCAGGATGTGGAGATCGTCGGCGGAGTATCGAGCTGGATAACGTGCATCGTTTCTATGTTGAGAATAGAAAGCTTCGAATAAGACCCACCCAGCTGACCACACTGTCCACCAGGACAGCTGAAGGCGAAGTAACTGAATGCTACGTTTGCACCATCAGGCGACCAGGATGGAGTACCTGTTACAATGCCATCCACATCGCCTGTTGCGCAGCGTTCGTCCAAGCCGTTCGCGCGGACAATACACACCTGCCACCGGCTCAGAACATTTGTCGACGGACGCGTAAATGCTAATTGGGTCCCGTCAGGTGACCACGCAGGCCGGAGTGCCTCTGCCACAACAGAAACAGGCTGAGTTCCAGACTCTCCATTTACAAGAATGGATCCGTCTCGAACAAAAGCGATACCGCGGCTTTCGTCGGTCGAGGTGCCTGTACCTTCTGGTGTGACGTTCACATCGAGAGTAGTGAACTCGACATCAGCCTGTTCAGTGAGTCCTTCACCATCCAGGTCGTGAACGCCAGTACCAACCACGAATGTGTACGTGGCTTTTGACTCGAGAGGAGCATTCGGGATAAAGGTCGCACTGAGCCCGTCATCTGAAACCGTTATGCTCCCAGCTACTGGCTGTCCATCCCGAACCAGAGCGATAGATGCGGTTGTAATCGTCGACCTGTCGACGGGTTCGGTGAAGACCACTTCTACTTGTACGTTCAAAGCAACGTCAATGCGTCCCCTTGATGGGCTGGTGCGAACGACGCGGGGAGGACGACGCGCTGGAACCTTTACATTTGCTTTCGTTGTTGTGCCATCGATATTGGAAATTGTGAGAGAAAGCTCGTCCCCGGCCTCGGCAGGAATTCCAAGCGGATCGAATCCCCCACCAATCACACGTGCAGACAAGGCAACTGCGTTCCGAGCGGGGTTGCGAAGCAAAACGGACGCGGCGCTTGCAAAGGTTCCAGGTTCGGCCGAGACGTACGCTACGGTCGAAGTTGCAGCAGCAAAGGGCACCTGAAAATTCGCCGAGCTTGCAACCGCCAGTGCGTTAGATACCACCATTCCTGCCGGTGGTGGTGGAGTGGTGGCAGGGGTATCGGTCTCTGTATCAGGAGCTGCCGGATGTCCATCGCTGCAGGAAAGTGCTGCGATACCGAGTGCAATACCGATGACTCCACGAATCCGCGTCAATGAAGCTCCCGTCAGTATGATGACCAGTTAACTCTTCGTAAGACGGACGCGAACGTGGAAATTGCTCAGACAGGGTGAATGTTTGCAGACTGGATGCGCCATGATCGCTGCTCGGCGGTTGCTCCATCCACCACGGATCGCCTTAGATCGTAGGTGCCCTTGAATGACTGGGTCACTCCGCCCTTGGTAGTTGCACTGATCGTTACCGGAATCGTGATGTAGCGCGAGCCCGCAGCCGGCTCGATTCGACTCGGCGAACCCGTCGCGACGTCCACATGAGCAGTTTCAGCAAATCCAGCAGTGAAATCGGCGAGTGATTTGCCGCTTGCTCGTCCGTTGTCACTCCACAGGGCGTAGGCATCGGCGTATCGACGTTCGTCGATTGTCTCGTAGTATTGGCGAACGACCGACACTGCTGAATCGGCGTCAGCGGTCGGTCTGACTTCAGTGACACTTTCCGCACGAGCTCGCGAGGTGTCGGCAGCGCGCGACGGATTCCCATCGGGAGTCGTTGTCGAGACGGTGTCGTGTGCTCGCTCACCTCGATCAGTGCATGCAGCAGATATTGCTGCAAAGATTAACAGGACAGCAACAATTCTCCTCAGCCCGCCTCCTCCTCGGCCTCTTCACCGTGCTCGACTATGTCGCCCCTGGTAAAGAGAATCCCCTGAAGTGTCTCGCGAAAAGCTGGTTTCTGACGGAGAACGAATTCGAGATCCATTCCGAAATGTTTGAACTCCTCTTGTTGCGCATTCTTCATGATCGCCTTGGCCTTGGCATCCTTTTCCAGCGATATCCGCTGCTCGTACCAGTTGATCGCCTCAGCTTCCTCGATCAGAGACGTGAGCATGCGCGCGAGAGTGCGTGTCTTCTGGGAAAGCTCTTCTGGTGGTTCGTGATACTGTTCTGTCGCCACGTCTTTGCTCCTCTGGGAAAAGAAAAAGCCCTTCCATGATCATGGCGTTTATTCTACGACAATGCTGTTATCGTTGGTAATGCGGAGCTCAGCTCTCGGATTTCTCCTCGCTTTCTGCCTCGCATGCCGGCCGGGGGTTAACTACCCTGATCCCGCCTCGCCTCGCTATGGTGACACGGCCACAGTTGTCATCGCTCCAGGGAAAGGCGACACCCTGCGCATCGTGTCATTCAACATCGAGTACTCCCGCCACGCTCGGCAAGCCGCACAAATACTGAGCACTGCACCAACACTGCGCGATGCGGACATCATCCTGCTTCAGGAAATGACCGCTCCCGCAACAAAGTTCCTCGCGGATTCGCTGCACATGCGGTACGTCTACTACCCGGCGATTTACAATCGCATCGTACATCGCGACATAGGCAACGCAATCCTGTCACGCTGGCCAATTACCGACGACGCAAAGTTGATTTTGCCAAGCAGATCGCGATACGCAAAGACTCAGCGTATTGCGACTGCCGCTACGATACGGATAGAGGATCAAAGAATACGCGTGTACTCGACACACTTCGGCACGCCGGCTGATCTTGGATGGAAAGGGCGGGTTGCTCAGCTGCGCGGCATCCTCGACAATGCATCGCAATATCCACTGGTGATTATCGGTGGAGATATGAACAGTCAGGACATCGGCCGAATTGCACGAGAATCAGGATATACCTGGCCGACTGACACAATTCCCAGGAGCAATGCTTTCGGCCGCTTCGACCATTTTTTCGTGCGGGGGCTCACGTTGCTGAGCTCGCGGAGCGTTGGAACTCACCGCGTGCAGAGCTCAGTCAGTGATCACAGTCCAATCTGGATCATGCTTCGGCTACGTTAGTCCCTGTTTCTCCATCATCGCGAACCCCATGCTCGTCGCCATCGCGCGCCGTAGCCCTGGCCGAAAAGCATACATCAGGACTCTCCAAAACGACCGCCGCCTGCGAGGAATCGGGAAGGGCCGGCCAAGTCGTTTCCCCTCGATGGGAAGGTATCGGATAGCGCGCACGTTCCATCCGCGCTGCCGGAAGAAAGCAAACCAGTCGCCCGGTCTGAACTGAAACGGAGCTTCACGCATCCGCTGATTCACTCCGCGTTGTTCACGCCACCGATGCACGACGTCCGAGAAATAATCAGCAATCCAGAGCTCGACACTCGACATGGCACGCAGATCGGCTGCAAGCGCACTGACCTGATCGTTCGATAAGTACGGAATGACGCCCTCTGTTAACACCAGTATTCTTTCGCCGCGTGATTCCAGCTGCTTCAGGAAATTGCGTCGAGCAGCATCATCACTCAGGTCAACTCCCATTCGTTCGAGCCTGCAGCGCGGGCTTTCCCCCTCGAGCATCGATGTCTTGTAATCGATCATCTCGGGAAAATCTGCTTCGATCCAGCTGAGCCTTTCCGGAAGGTCGAGCCTGTAGGGTCGAGCATCCAGTCCAGCGCCGAGATTCACGATTGTTGTAACGCCGAACTTGAGAGCGTCGGCGATTAGTGCATCGATCACCACTGTACGTACCGCGAGAATCCAGCCTGTGACAGGTGCAGCCGGGCTTGCGGTAGCTAGCGCCTTCCCTTTCTCGCCGGCAAGTCTCGCCGCGAACTCGTCCGAGATTATTGCGTCGGGTCGGGCCGACTCGATCGCTCGATATTGCGCGAC
>JBKPNY010000226.1:0-14745 GCA_046732835.1 Gemmatimonadota bacterium
CCGGAACTCTGCGTTCGACTGTGGTTCCCCAGTCAGGAAACGTATTGATCGCCAATTCTGAGGTAGCTTGATTGACGAGCGGATGAGCAATGCTCTGATCGAGGAAAAACGTTTTCCCTTGAGTCAGGGTTTTCTCCGCAATGATCCAGGACGAAGTATCAAAGCCAATTACCGTAGCTGCGTCGCCAATAACGCGATCTGGTATTTGTTCCTGAAATAGCTGATTGCGCTTATGCAATACACGCTGAGGCGAATTCCCCGCTCTGAGTCCCTTGATCGCCTGCCATTCGATCAAAGGAAGCGTGCGCAATAGCTCAGCGGGAACGCCCTCGATCACTCGATTGGCAATTTTTTTCGTCCAGCTGTGCGGCAATGAAGCTTGAAGGAGCTCCGTTGACCAAGCTCCCTTCGCTAACGCGAACCCCGTCCAGAATTGATATAGACTTTTGTGGCGAACTAGTTGTCTCGCAAGTTGATGCGCATATTGAGTGCCGGGATGCGCAAGAAGTGCTTCAGTGGTCAACACAAACGCAACCTCAACACTGATCGCTAATGGACGCCATAAGCCAGCGATTATGGGCGAGGGGCCGTAACTCGGGCAGAAGTGCCCGCCACCATGCGTTATCAATGATCCGTGTCTCATATCCATGAGAAGTGAGCCACGCGACGCACTGCGATTCCAGTTCCACCGAATGAGTTTCAATCAACCAGCGGATGTCACCGAAAAACGGATAAGTCTCTGCGCTTAACAACAAATCATGTTCGCCGCCGTCAATGTCCACCTTGATAAAAATCGGTCTTGGTAAGTCTGCCAATAAATCAGTGATTTTGACGCAGCCAGGACCGCTGCCAATAGGCTTTACCTCAATAGAAAAGCGCTCGTCTAACTGATATCCATTTGCCAGAGCATTTTGTAGTAGCAATTCGGCTGGCGGGCCCGGCTCGCAAGCCACGACACGTTCCGCTGCCGATTGTAAGAACGCTAAGGTGTAGTAGCCGTCATTGGCTCCAATATCAATCATCGTCTTACAACTATTGCTCAGCCGCTGCGTAGCACGAAGAATTTCACGCTCGTCTAATCCCAAGTACCGCTGCGTTTGACTCGTGAGGTCGAGCTCCATCCACATTCCCTGCGCGATCCCACCCTTTAACTTCCTTCGGCTGCGACCTGTAGGAACAATCAGATTCTTAAGAAATTGCTTCACGGTTCATGTCTGTGAGATTGAGGGTGTCCGTGATTTGCCTGGCGGGAACTCCTGCGATTACTGAGCCCGGCGGAAAACTTTTCGTAACGACAGCACCAGCGCCAACGACGCAGTAATCACCCAACTCCACGTCTTTGAGTAATACCGCCTTTGCGCCGATCCAACACCCATTTCCTAACTTAACGTGCCCTATCTGCATCGGCTGATCTTGAGGCGTCTTACAGTTGCCAAAAGTATGGTTTGAGTCGGTGATGTACACGTCTGGACCGAACATATTTTCATCACCAATCTCGACGTAACCGCACGCATCTATCATTAAGTTACGATTGAAAAAATTTCGATTACCAATCCGGATGCGAATGCCATCGTGGTCGGCATCCAACGGCCACAACCAACAGCCGGCCACGAAGGAGTTAAGGTTTCCGATTTCAATTTGAGACAAGCGCCGGCACCGTGCAGCTTCCATCCGATTCCGACTGCCCGCCCTCAATCCTAAGAGACGATAGCAAAAGATTCTTAACCTGCTCGCAAGGCCTTGCGTTGTCTTGAGGAGCAGTGGTTCCAGGGTGGCGAAAATCATGCGCTAGAATGCAGACGCTCGCGAAACTCTCGAAACGTGGAACGACTGACTGGCTCCCGCGTGGAAATCAACGCCGGCAATGAACCTAAAAACAGCCTTATTCCTCTCAAGCACGGCCTTACAAAGTCATTTCCCACAGCGAACCGGATGTGACTAATGATCTTGGCCGGCAGCAACCAAAGCAGAGTCGAAGAAGGGGTTCGCCGAAACGCGAATACAAGGTCATTACAAACACCAGACACATGTTGCGCAGAAATGTTTCGGGCGCTCAGACTCTTGTCATGCCAAACGTGAACTCCCGGCAGGAACTCGATTTCTTGTTTCCGATCAAGCAGACGGATGCATAGATCCTGTTCTTCACCGCCATATGGGCCCGGATTCGGGATGTAGCAGCCAACTTCCTTGACGGGCTTCAGTCGCAACATATGTCCACACCCAATGTAGGTATGGGTTTTCTGAGGTATCCTCTGTTGCTGAGGATTGGGCCGATCTGGTGAGAGGATGTCATAGGCCAACGCCGCTACCTCCGGCCGCGCTCGCATGATGTCTACGCCTATTGAGATTTCATTGCCCCCGAGAAACCACGCGTCGTCATCAAGGCTAAAATAAAGATCGGCATCAGTCTCGCTCATCATTAAGTTGCGCCCGTAGAGATAACCCTGATTTGAATCCTCGCGGTACCAGCGCACGGAAGGAAATTGCTCTCTTAGTAGCGGAGTCTCGTCCGTTGAAGCGTCGTCAAATACTGCTACTTCTTTGTTGGGATAATCCTGATCAAGCGCTGACTGGATAGACTTCGCAAGGATGTCGGCCCGATTGTAAGTAGTTATGCCAATCAATACTTTCATAGGTTCCCGCCTAGCTAATTTGATGCTAGACCCTGGTCGCTTTCTAAAAGCGCCGGTTCATCAAGACTTTGCCGTCGATTTGTAACAATCGTTCGAATCGCATTTGCCTTTCCCATCAAAACAGACGGCAGCGATCGCCACGCCTTTGGGGACTTGAGGGACGTTGCAACTCCGAACGCCTCCAGGATGGCAAGTTTTAGGTAGTAGGGCATGCTCCTGCGTCCGAGTATGCGAGTCATGATGAAGTGTCGATTCACCAATTCCATTTCCGCCATCGCCGTTAGATCAGCTTTATGCTCCGAACTCTGACTATCGTGATAGATACGCGCTGTTCGAGCATTTGCTAACTTCCACTTCTTTCCCACCATCAACGAAAGCGCCACATCCTCCATAAATGAATATCCAATGAAGTGATCGGCGAACGGAGGATTAGGGAGCGCTGCTTTTCGATAGAGTGTGCAGGTAGTGTTCAACCATTCGACAGGTACAGTTTCGGGCAAGTCAGAACGATCTTCGGGTAGAAGATTGAGAGCGGGACCAATGCATTTACCAGCGTAACTCGCTTCCCGGCGGCTATTGAGAAGACGAAACAACGTCGCGCTCACTTTTCCTGGAGGCAGGTATTGTTGATTAGTGATTGTAGTGTTTACGCCGCCAATTGTCGTATCCATCTGTAGCGCCGTCCAAAGCCTCGCAATGCAATCGGGCTCAAACAGAATGTCGTCGTCAAGAAACAAGATGTCGTCATATGAGGTGTAGGTCATCGCCTCATTTCTCTGCGTGGCCGCACCTTTTTTTTGGGCTCGGCGATAGACGCACCGTGTCTTGAGACCCGGGATCGAGGTAGCAATGAGTCGTTCGGTGTCATCGTCTGCAGACGCATCAACTATCACCATCTCAGCAGGCTGCGAAGACTGATGACTGAGGCTATCAAGCATCCGGCTCAAGACAGCGCTGCGATTTAAGGTGGGAACTATGGCTGAAACCGGAAGGACGGTTATCATGAATTATCAGCGCGCTCAAAAAGAAAATAATTAGTTGGGTAAAGGCCAAATTTCTGAACGCTGCGCGATCCGGCGTATTTTTGCTGCCGTTTCTTTAGCACATAACCGCGGGCAAGAATAAGAGACAGGTACTCGATGTTGGTTCCATCGACCTCTCGGCTCCCTAACTCCTCACCATTCGCGACGATAAACAGATAAGGGATATTGTTAGAGGCAATTAAATCTAACCACCACGTTATTGACTCAAAAGTACACTCACCGAAACTGTGTATGTTGGTGACGAGATCAACTGCAGTGCTTGCTAAGGTAGATTCAATGCAATCAAGTGGCACGACCAGCGCCTTATCTTCAACTTTTCGAAACTTCAAATAAAAGTCTGAGACAAACGTCGACTCAGCTACTGCGTCCGTACACAAAACCCGATTCAGATTGGGCAAGGACTCCACTAATCGATGCGCCAGCCGACCGTAACCTGCGCCTATATCGAGAATGCTTAGCTCCGGCTTATCGGTAAGCTTCAGCTCACGATTCAGAAAATTGATTTCCAAAACCGAATCGAGCAGATCACGGCTCACAAAAAAATCGTCGTCCAAATTAACCAGGTAGTTGCCAAACAATTCATCGTCGCGAAGCCGTTCAAACAGACCAAGTTCATCGTGCTTTAAGACATATTCAGTAGTGAGGGCATATGCAGCGTCACTGGCATATCGCTTTTGATAAATATAAGCGTTGTCACCTCTGAAATTCTTGAGTTCTAACTCTTTCGATAGATAAGAATTTGACCAGAGGGAGTGCTTGACTGATTGCTTACCATATCTCTTCCGAAGCTCGACTAACTTGGGATTGTCAGGCTTAAGGTATTGCAAACTCGCAGCCGAAACACTCGCACTTGATTCAGCATGCCCGTTGTTCGAGCCGTTCGCGCCGCGAAGCGGCACAATCTCTGCACCGACTCTGTTCAATGCGGCGTTCGCCAGAGAGCGAACTGTACTGTAAAAATTAGGCACTGTTGGCGGCCACAAAGCTTTGCTATGGAGTAACAGAGAGAGTTGTCCGGGCTTGCTGCCAGGCATCATGCACTTCTTCAAAAATGTCGTCCAAGGATCTAGTGATGTCCCAGCCGGGATAATGAGCCTTCATCTTTCTTAAATCGCTTATGTAACAGATGTGGTCACCTTCCCGGTTCTTGTCTACGTATTCATAACGCATCGGTTTACGGGATAGCGACGCAACTGATTCAAAAGCCTCAAGAATTGAACAGCTGTTTTCGCGCCCACCGCCAAGATTGTAGACTTCAGCAGAACGGGGATTTTCCCAGAAAGAATAGATGAATTGTGTAACGTCAAAGGAATGAATATTGTCCCGCACTTGTTTACCCTTATAACCGTAAACACGATAGAGCTTCTCTTCAATGTTGCACTTGATCAGGTAACTCAAAAACCCGTGAAGCTCTACGCCGCTGTGGTTTGGTCCTGTTAGACAACCTCCACGCAGACAACAAGTCTTCATCCCAAAGTAGCGGCCGTACTCCTGCACCATCGCGTCCGCCGCGAGCTTTGAAGCTCCAAACAAGCTGTGCTTACTTTGGTCTACTGGAAATGATTCGTCGATTCCGTTTTCGTACGCCGGATCGTCGTAATCCCAACGTGTTTCCAGTTCCTTCAATGGAATTCTGTTGGGTCGGTCTCCGTAGACCTTGTTCGTGCTAAGAAAGATGAAGACTGCCTCAGGCGCAAACTGCCTAGTCGCTTCCAGGAGATTGAGTGTTGCCACGGCATTTACGTCGAAATCATCGAACGGCCTGCTAGCCGCGAGATCGTGACTCGGCTGCGACGCCGCGTGAACGATGAGATCAGGCCTCAGAGACTCGAGGCAAGCAAGAACCTGTGGACGATCGCGAATATCCAATTCATGATGTTTGAAGTTTTGGAACTGACTCTCTAACCGCCTTTGATTCCAACGCGTGTCGCCCGCGGGCCCAAAAAAGTCCGCGCGCATGTTGTTATCTATGCCGTGTACATCCCAACCGTCTTTGCCGAAGTAAGCCACGACCTCGGAACCAATAAGGCCTGACGACCCAGTGACCAAGAGCTTGCTCATTTAGATAACCCAATCGCGCCAAAAAGCTGTTTGAAGCGTTCAACCCACGTGTGGTCGCGCAACGCCCGGCGATAGCCTGCCTCGCGTATCGCTTCCGCTTCCGTCCGATGACTCAAGTAGTATTTGGTTTTATCGATCAATTCCGCGGCATCGCGATAGGTAACAATTTCTTTGCCCGGCTCGTAGAACTCGGTTATCTCATCGGTGTAACCAGTCACATAACAAGTTCGGCACATCGGGGCTTCAAAGTCGCGAAGACGAACGTGCGGAATTAACTTTGATCCCGAACGGCCGTCTCCCCACACGTTGCTAAAATTGAGAATAACTTCGTGTTCCGAGAACACCTGACAGATTTGCTCGAACGGAATGCCGCCATGAGAAAACTCAGCGAATAGTGGAGTGAGTTTCCGCGTTTGCCTCCTGTATCGCGATTGGCGCCAAGCATGGACGGCCCCACCCACAACGCCCCTGTTTTGAAGGTTCTGAAGTAAGACTCGTCGATAGCTGTCAAAACTCGCAGGTTGCGAAATCTTACGCCCCAAATACTCGGATTGGTATAGCCGCGTCCCGTTTGACTCTGCATGTCCGTTCATAGCCCAACCGGGACCATAAATCGCTAGTGGCACTTTTGCTCGAACCAATGCCGCCATCCACCGATCTCGATCAGCGTATCGTTGGCCGACAAAACATGCCTTCGCCTCTCTCGAGTTAGTCTTGATCGGCTTGTAAACGTCTGGATCCGCCGCCATCTGTACCCAAACCGGATTTGCTCCAACCTTCAAATACAGGGCTTTCGCATCTTTTTCAGCGTGCCAGGCAAAGTCTACGGCTGGCGCTATACTGGACACGAGATCAAATTGATAGATGCTGTTGCAATAGAAATTTACGGTTGGAATACCGAGACGAGATATTTCAGCGAAACCCTTTGGATCGAAATGCGAGTTATAAAAATAGCTGAGAAACAGGTCCAGCGGGCGATGCGCGTGTGCCAGTCGAACCTCATTCACGATCTGTTCGGTAATACTTGATCGCGATTCGAGTTCCTCTGGAGTAAACGCCCCGGAAATATGCAGAAACTTGCTGGCGGGCAGGAGATCGACCTGGGACTCAATGACCTCGTGCCCAAGGGTATGCAGCGCCGGATGAAAATTCCCACTCCAGAGCCCGCCGTAATAGAACTTGGGATCTAGAGAATGTCGAACGGCAGTAAATATTCGCATTAGCTATTCGAAAGTAGTTAGCCGTTACGACGAAAACAATAGAGCCCACAACTATAGTTCGCGTTCAGAAGCTCAGACGGCGAAATGTTTTCCCTAAACCTCCCGGAGTCGTCAACCGCTTTGAATTCCACCAGAGTTAGATCTGTCAGCACTTCAACTGGACGATTTGGGTGCCAAATCCGCTCGGAATTAAAACAAACTCGTTCTCTGCCAATAGGCAGACTCAAAAGTAATTGTCCACCCCTCGCTAGAACACGCATGAGTTCCTTCAGCGCCTTCCAAGTGCCCCCGGGGTCCAGAGAATCGCCGTAGCGGCCAAGCCCAACATGTTCACTCACATGTAGACATGAGAGAGAGGAAACGCTTTGATCCTGCAACGGTAAACTGAGTATGTCGCTGTGCCGGAATTCAAACCGTGGCAAGCGAAAGTTCGGTGGACGCAGATCGTAAGAAATGATCTTGGTTATCGCTGTGGCCTGTCCTACAAACCCATCATATCGAGAGCCAACGTCGTGATGCTCGGTTGGTCTGAGTTCTGCAAGCTTATTCAGAGCCCACACATCTTGATAAAAATAGTGGCCCGCTCCGGACTGCGTGTTTTCACGATCAAATAAACTTGGAGCTAATTCGTCAAATGGTGCGTCTCCCCCCATCGCTTGAAAACGCCTCCACTCTCTGAGATAACGAAAATAATGAGCGGGGAGTCGGACTAGATCACTACTCTTCGAATTGACCAAAGGCCTCGACAATCGCCAAATCCCTCTCAAAGATTTGCTTTGTTGTAACAACATCCAGCAAGGAGCCCTGCGCCCAAGCCGGCACTAACTCCGTCGAGCGGCCCAGGAAGCTTGGTCGACAAAAATCGTATTGATGTGAGTGTCGGCATATACCAAATAACCGTTGGCACCCATGTAATCGATGATGTCCTGGATCTTTTGCTCACTCTTATCTTCCGAATACGTCAAAGTCTCGATGCAAAACACTTCTGGTCGATAACGAGCAAAATCCAGAGACTCGATTATTGCCAGGTCCATTCCCTCGGTATCTAATGAAACAAAATTAGGATGGGGGTTGAAATGCCTCTCGATAACTTCGTTAATGGTCATCAAAGGCAGTTCGATTACTTGTTGGACGGTTTGAGTCATTTGACTGTAGCGTTGGGCCTCCGTTTTTGAAAATGTATTGAGCGCCTTTGTACTCATAACGTAGAAGTCAGCAGTACGTTCTTTTGAAATTCCCACACCAACATTCAAGCACGTATCTCGCTGGCGTCTTCGCTTGATCTTCGCATAGAGAAAAGGGTCTGGCTCAACACAAACGCCCGAACTGCCGTTTTGATAAAAGAGAAAAGTGTTACTGAGAGTTACAGGATCATATGCGCCAATGTCTAAGTACGACGGTTTCTCAAATCCCAAATAGCCGTAGACAAGGAAAGCGACAATCAGATCCTCACCACACTGTGAATAACTTTTTCTGGCAGGCCGTGCCTTTAACAGATTTCTAAGACGCTTGATGCTCAATTTGCCAATCCATCACCGGGGCTAGAAGCCCCGGTCTTTTTGCCATCCACAGCGGCGATTTGCTCAAGCCACCCTGAATCGTCATGAAAATAGTCGGAGCATTTCTACCAGGCTCAAATAACCATTCTCTGAAATGCAAGCCACCAATTAGTTCAATCTGGTATTTTCCTTCATTCAAAAAGTGTTGCGGAATTTTGCTTTTCAGAATACAGGTGCCAGTCTTCAACTGCGGCCACCTGTCCGAAACTTGATCAGTTTGGTAGCTCCAGTACAAGAGCCGTCCGTGATCGCCGTAGATCGCGTATCCTACCGTCAACGCAGCGTCCAACTGCCTCACGTCGGCTTCGATGTGTACCCAGATATCTGAATCGTTTCGCACTGGCATATGAGACGCGTCGCCTTTTTCGTTTGAAACAAAAAACCTTAAGGGTTTGAACCAGCTGTTTTCAAACTGCGTGCCTTCATTCCTCCACTCGCTTGATTCGAATTCACTGTCGGAGAAGAGATACTGTTCGATGATAAAACGAATATCCTCGCCGAAGTTCGTGATCCGTCCCTGTCTAAGAAGTAACGCACTCTTACACAATTCTTCGATCGCATTCATGTTATGACTGACGAACAAAACAGTTCGTCCTTCGCTTGCGACGCTTCCCATCTTAGTCAAACACTTCTTTTGAAACTGTGCATCGCCTACGGCTAACACTTCATCGACCAGCAGCACTTCAGTCTCCATGTGAGCAGCAACGGCAAACGCCAGGCGCACGTACATGCCGCTTGAATATCGCTTCACGGGCGTATCGATAAACTTTTCGACTTCCGCAAACGCGACGATCTCGTCAAACTTCCGCTCGACCTCAGCCTTGCGCATCCCGAGTATGGCGGCGTTTAAATAAATGTTTTCGCGCCCGGTTAACTCGGGGTGAAAGCCTGTGCCGACTTCCAGCAGCGATCCGACGCGCCCATGAATCTTCGCGTGGCCTTTCGTGGGCTTCGTAATTCGCGAAAGGATTTTTAGGAGCGTGCTCTTCCCTGCACCGTTGCGGCCGATAATGCCGATCACCTCGCCGCGCTTCACTTCAAAAGAAACGTCTCGCAAGGCCCAGAATCGATCTGATGGTCGAGTTTCAAGTTTGGAGTCTTGGGTTCCGTTCCCGTTGCGGGCCAGGGCTGAACGAACATGCCGAAACGGGGCGGAGGCAGCATCAGTGATCACGTCGCGCAGAGCCTTATACGACTCGCGCTCACCGATGCGGTACTGCTTACTCAGGCCGTCACAAATGATTGCAGTGTCACTCATGATGTAGACAGCGAGTTAACTGTTCGCGACAGGTCGCGAACGGAGAAAGCGGTGACAGGTCACCGCACTCCAAAAAAGAAGCTCGCCGGCTGTAATCAAACAACGTCCGCGAACTCCTGCTCCATCCGACGGAAATAGTAGAGCCCACCCAGCAAGAGAGCCATCACTACGGCAACTGAAACGGCTAACAGCGCGCCTGGTGGTTGTTTTCCCAACAACGCCCAACGAAAGCCGTCGACTACGCCGGCCATCGGATTCAGTCCGTACAGAGCGCGCCACTTTTCGGGAACAATCGAACTCGGATACGCGACCGGCGTAGCGAAAAGCCAGAACTGAATCAGGAAATTGATCGTGTAGCGAACGTCGCGGTACTTGACGTTGAGCGCCGACAACCACAGGCCAACGGCCAGCGCTGTCATCACTGCCAGCAGAATAAACGCCGGCAGCGTAACGATGGCCAGGGTTGGTACGATGCCGTAATAAGCCATCATTGCCAGCAAGATCACGAAGGCGACTCCGAAGTCGACCAGACCGCCGAGGACCGCGGAGATGGGAACGATCAGCCGCGGAAAATAAACTTTCGTAATCAGTCGTTCGTTGGCAACGAGGCTGTTGCTCGACTCCGTCAGCGCATGTGCGAAGAGCTGCCAGGGTAGCAGCGCGCAAAAAGTAAATACCGGGTACGGAATTCCGTCTGAAGGAACCTTGGCGAGCCTGCCAAAAAACAAGCTGAAGACAAGCATCATGAAAACGGGCTGAATGATTGCCCAAGCCGCTCCCAGCGCCGTTTGCTTGTAGCGCACTTTGACGTCGCGCAAAGTCAGGAAGTAAAGCAACTCGCGATAATCCCAAAGCTCGCGAAATCCGATTGACGTCCAACCGCTTGGCGGATCAATCGAGAACGTCGGTAACGAACCAACTTCGGATTGGTGGCTGGTAATCGCGGACACTAGATGATCAAGTTGGGAGTTGTTAGGAACGACAAACTGAAGTTTGTCGCACACTCAAGCTAATTCAAGTTGAGCGGCGACGTGGATGCACTTGTCGCAGCCGCACCGGCCGCCGCGGTTTCCAACTCTTCTTCGCCGTCGGTCTTGTAATAGTTCGAGCCGTAATAGCGCTGATAGTAGTAATAATCGGTCGATTGCAGGGCGACGTTGTTCAGCACCACACCAAAGATTTTCGCACCCACGTCCTGCAGCAGTTGCCGCGAACGCTTAACCACGTGGCGCGAGCTCTTGCCGCCGTGCACCACCAGCAACACCCCGTCAACCATCGACGAAACTAAAACGCCATCAGTGAATGAATTGACCGGCGGCGAGTCGACGACCACGTGATTGAAATGCGACTGCAGGGTAATCATCAGTCGACGCATCTGATCCGAACCCAACAACTCAGCCGGGTTCGGCGGTATCGGGCCGGCCGTCAACAGGTGCAGTCCGCTCACGTCGTCCTTCGAAACGATCGCCAGGATTTCCGACTCCGATAAGTCGTTCGACAAAATCGAACTCAAACCGGCGCGCTCGGTCAGTCCGAAGATCGATCGCAGGCGCGGACGGCGCATGTCTGCATCGATGATGACAACGCTCGCGCCAGTCTGGGCCAGGCTCACCGCAGTGTTAACGGCCGTGGTGGTCTTCCCTTCTCCGGGCAAACTGGACGTTACCAGCAACGAGCGCGGGGCGCGTCCGGCGGTCGACAACAAAACCGAAGTACGCAGATGACGATAAGCCTCGGCCAGAGGCGAACGACCGTCGACGTTCATCAGCAGTTCAGGATTCTCCGCGGGATTTCCGTTGCGCTTTTGCAACGCGCCCGGACCAGCGAGCAGCCGCCGTTTGCCGTTGCCAAGCGCTGATGGAATTACGGCGAGCGCCGGCAGGTGCAGCAGACGTTCCACCTCTTCGGTGGAATGAACCGTGTCGTCGAGGTACTCAAGCAAAAGCGCAAAGCCAACACCCAGGCCAAGCGACAGGAACAAAGCAATGAACACTGTGCGCGAACGATTCGGGCCGATCGGGCCCTCCGGCGTGATCGCATAGTCAACTACGGAAATATTGTTTGGCTTGCTGGCCATGATCACATCGTTCTCTTTCGAACGTTGCAGCAGGCTATCGAGCAGGCTCTTGTTGGTCGTGATCTCCTGTTGAATGATGCGGTAGTTGATGGCCGCCTCATTCTGCGTCAGCGTTTCGCTGCGCTGCTTTTCAAACGATTTGCGCAGCTCCTGTTCGCGTGCGTAGGTTTGACGGAAGAGCGTTTCGAGATTCGTAAGAATCGTAGTGCTCTTGCGGTTGCGAATTTCCTTAACCTGTCGATCGAGCTCGGCGATCTGCGTGTCGATCTCTTTGACCTCGGGCGCTTCTTCGGTGGCGTCCACCATCAACAGCGCGCGCTTCTGACGCAGTTCAGCGGCTTTCGCTTCCGACTCATTCGCCTGTTTGGCGTCGGCATCGGCGAGCGCACCAGCCGCGCCCGCGCCCTGAGCGGCTTTGAATTTCGATTCGGCGTCGATGCGATCCTTTTCGGCTTCGACCAGTTGTTTATTCAGCGCCGCGAGCCGTTCGACGACGGTGTTCTGGTTAGCGTCGAGCGAAATTATTTGATTGTTCTTCGCGTAGTTCACCAGCTTCTCTTCGTCGGTGCGAATCTGCTGCTGCAACTCGGCAATGCGTTTTTGGAGAAACTCGCCGGTGGTGGTGTTGCTCTCACCTTTCTTCTCGAGGTTGTTGTAAACGTACGTTTCGGCAATTGCGTTAACTACTTTGGCGGCCACTTCCGGATCAGTGTGGGTGTAGCTGATGTCAATGAGGCGCGTCTCCTTATATAAGCCGCGCGTTTCTTTTACCGGTTCCACGCGGAGACCGCCGAGAATGCCGGCGACATACGGCGCGAGTCGCTTGGCTTCGGCGAGGTCCTGATGCGAAGTGGCGGCGGGGACAGCCGCGCGTAGCTGCAGCTCCTGGTTGGCAGTGTCGTTCGGATCGCGCGGCTTCTCCTTGCCGAAACCGGCCATGCCCTTGATCGTTTGCCAGGTAGAGCGTTTTTGCGTGGAGTTGCCTTTGAAGAAGTCAGGGTTGTGTTCGAGGTCGAGCGTTTTCACCACGCGACGCATCAAGCCGGGGCTGACGAGAATCTGCAGTTGCGTGTTGAAGTAAACCGGATCGTTAGTGGGACCAAAGACGTAGGGCGTCTTGCCGACGAGGGCCGCGTTGTTCTCGAGATCAACCTGAACGCGCGCGCCTGCCTGGTAGATGTCGGGTTTGCGCGCAACGTAAATGACGGACAACATCGACACGAGCGCAACAATGCTGAGCACCAGCCACAGACGCTTGCGTATGGCGCGCCAGTAGTCGAGCAGATGGATTTCGGAATCCGCGTTCGGATCGACACCGTAGTTGTATGGGCGTGAATGGCCGTTGGACTCGCCGGCCGGTTCGATTGCCGTAAAGCCCGGTTCCGATTTTATTAGTTCACTTTTCATAGGAATTTCGGATTGAACTTCCTCTGTGCTGTCTCCGTGTTCTCAGTGCCTCTGTGGTGAATGTCTGCACAACTTTATCAACCACAGAGACACAGAGGACACTGACGATGCCACAGAGAAGAACTGAAACTAAGACAGAACCACTCGTTTGAATTGACCCGTGTTCACTCACTGCTCATCTAGGGAACTATGCGAACGGGCAACTGTGCGACTGACGGCGCGACCGTGCCGAGCAGGCTGCGCAGGAAGCTCTTACCCGCGGACGTTGGCACATCGATAATGTCGTTCGGCAAAAGCGCAATGTCTTCCGCACGCTTCTTTTCGATCGCCGTCAGGTCGACGATGATTTCTTTACTCGTCGTCATGCCTGGTTCCTGTCTCACAATTCTCACTTTGTCTTTCTTGCTGTCCTGCTTAACGCCGCCGGCCATGGCCACTGCACGCGAAAGCGTGATTGGCTCCTTCAATGGAATGGTGAGCGGCGTAAAGACGTTGCCCACCACGTAAACTTGATTGGCTTCGGGAAGCGTGATGATGTCGCCCGGCTGCAGGTAGGGATTGGCGCGCGGATCGCCCGTAAGCGTCTCGCTCAATTTATAACTGGAGAACGCGGTGGCGTCGTCCGTGGCTCCGTCTGTTTGGCGACAGACCTGCGCTTGCGGCGCGTGCACGATGTTGATTGTCTGTCCGGCCTTTGGCGAAGGCCCTTTCGCGTAGGTCAGCAGCTCGAGCAGGCGAATCCGCCGCTGGAGTTCAAACCTGGCCTGATCATTAACCGCGCCAATCACCGCCACCTGCCGAGAGTGATACTCCTTAATAAAGACATCAACCTGCGGCTGGCGATAGAACTTGGTATAGCGCGTCGCGATTTCCTTCGCGAGCTCGCCTTCAGTTTTGCAGGCCGCCTGAATCTCCGTATCGATCAATGGCATGCGAATCATGCCGCTGCCTTCAACGCGAACTGCTTCGCGCGAGAGATTGGGGCGATTGAGTATGCGTATGTCGAGGACATCACCGGGGCCGATGCGGTAGCGATCGTCATCGTTTGCCGTCAACGATACCGGCGCGCTGGTCGCCGTCGTGGCTTTGGTCGACGGCAGCGTATCTTTTGTTGGTTGCTCAGTCTGTTGACCATACACAAAAAGCGGAACGACCAGGCAGGCGGCAGTGGCCACGGTTTTTGTCGTCCAGTTGCGGAAAGAATTTCTATTACTCATAAAACCTCGTTATTTTCTCGCCAGCCCAACGCGGCGCGACAGCAGGGCTTCGCGCATGTGATTAGGATGTGCCAGGTTTAAGACTGTGTTGCTGAGGAGAACCATTAATTCTTCGTGCTCACGTTTAAAGCTGCCGGTCAGGGGTTGGTCATGAGTTTTAGTGACCACGCCGTCACGCACCCATTGCCAGAACTGCGCCTGCGTCGTCCAAAACTCTTTACGATCGCTGCAGATGACGAGGGCAGTCTTCTTCTTTTTCTTTTTCTTCTT
>JBKPNY010000227.1:0-1040 GCA_046732835.1 Gemmatimonadota bacterium
CATTGCTCATTGGCTCGTGGCCGGCGGGCGAAAGGTCGAGGATGCTCAGCCGTCGATGTCCAAGGCCGACTCGCTCTTCGGGAAAGAGACGAACGCCGCGATCGTCCGGACCACGATGGGCCTGCACGTCAGTCATCGCCATGAGCCTATCTTCGTTGAGATAGTTAATTGTTCCGGCTATGCCGCACATTTTGTTCGTTGGCCTTCAGCCGTCGGTTCATCAATCTAATCGCCAGCAAGCTTTCGCAAACCAACCGTTCATAGGCATAGCGAGCTGAGGCAGCTCCCCCGAACGGACCGCCTGACCGCAGATACGCAATCAAAGCAACCAGCGGGGGCATGACTCCCGCCCGCCTGAGTGCATATTTCAAACTACTCTCACGACCCTCTTCGACCACTGCGTTATCGTTGAGCACTTGATAGGAGAGTTGCGACGCCACCCAGCGTTCCAGCGGCTTCCGGTCGTCATGAATTATGCGGTTGCGGAATTTGTGGACGCGTCCGCTCACGGCGAAATGCTGTGTGTGATCGACCTGGGTTATCGTCACCGCTTCCGGGCGAAACACTCTGATTTGATTTGGATACAAAGATGCAACCAGCGGCGTTCCGTAGTAACTGTAAACGAACGGAACATCACCTCCTGCGAAATCACCGGGCAGAAACTGATCTCTCAGCTCACCAACGAAAGCGGAAGTAACCTCCATGTCTGCGTCGAGCGCGAGCACGTAATCGCTATCAATGCCGGTATTGCGCACCGCGTATTCCCACTGCGCCTGATGACTGTCGAAGTTTCGTTCAAACCACTTCACGTTGGGATAACGACGCGCTATTCCCTGCGTTTCATCCTTCGAGCCGGAATCGAGCACTACAACAGATTGAGCCCAGCTCAGTGAATCCAAAGTTCGTCCGATGTTCGCCGACTCGTTGTAAGTGAGAATGACAGGCGTGACTTTGTCGAGCATCTAATTTACTGACCACGCCGGCGCGCGGAACAGAGCATGTTTGTCCAGAGCCAGGGCGCACGGCCATGGAAGGTGAAG
>JBKPNY010000228.1:0-15756 GCA_046732835.1 Gemmatimonadota bacterium
CTGAGCCCAGCAGCTAGTAGTTGGCGTCAGCCTGCGAAGTTCAGAGAGCTAGTGTCGGCCTGCGAAGTTCAGTCTTCAGTGGTATCATTGCGGAATGTTGAGATTTACGACTGCAGGTGAATCACACGGACCAGCGCTCGTCTCGATACTCGAGGGAGCGCCGGCTGGAATACCATTGCTTGCGCAGGATATCGACAACGATCTCGCGCGCAGACAGCAGGGTTATGGCCGTGGAAGACGAATGCAGATCGAAAAAGATCAGGTCGAGCTGCTGTCGGGAGTGCGCGCGGGATATACCATTGGATCTCCAATCTCGATGCTCATCCGAAATCGCGACTGGAAGAACTGGCAGGACATAATGGATCCTGCTCCTAATGAAACCGATCCTGAAGCACGCAAGCGCGCAGTCACGCGGCCTCGTCCCGGTCACGCGGATCTGCCGGGAATGCTCAAGTACGATCGGGAAGATGCGCGCGACATTCTCGAGAGAGCATCCGCGCGCGAGACAACTGCACGCGTTGCAGCGGGCGCAATCTGTCGCAAGCTGCTATCCGAGATTGGCGTGACGATCGCCTCTCATATAGTAGAGCTCGGCGGTGTTCGCGCTGAGGTTGCAGACCTTCCCGACGACATCAATGATGCTGCGGATCAATCTCCTCTAAGAACACTCGACAAGAAAGCGGAAGAGGAAATGATCGCGCGCATCGATGCCGCAAAAAAAGACGGCGATACACTCGGCGGAGTTTGCGAAGTGGTATGTCGCGGACTGCCGGCAGGTCTGGGGTCGCACGTTTCGTGGGACCGAAAGCTCGACGGAAGAATCGGAGCAGCGATGATGTCGATACCTGCTGTTAAGGGAGTTGGCATCGGAATGGGATTCGAAGCGTCGAGACTTCGCGGCTCTCAGGTGCACGATGAGATTCATGGCACCTCGAATCGCAATCGCAGCGGAGACATTGCGAGGCGCACGAACAATGCAGGCGGGCTCGAAGGCGGAATGACAAACGGTGAGCCGCTCATCGTTCGCGTTGCGATGAAACCAATCAGCACATTGATGAAACCGCTTGCTACTGTCGAAATGAAAACGGGCGAAGCTGCATCGGCGGTTGCGGAGCGCAGCGATGTGACCGCCGTACCAGCGATGGGAGTTATTGCGGAAGCAATGCTCGCATTCGTCGTCGCACAGGGAGCGATAGAAAAATTCGGCGGCGACTCGCTTGGTGAAATGAAGAGAAATCTCCAGGGATATCTCGCGCGAATTGCGGAGAGGCGTGGCGGAAGCGAAGCCTAACATCATCCTCGTCGGTCTTTCCGGAAGCGGAAAGACATCAATCGGACGGTCTGTGGCGCGCGAGCTTCACTGGCCATTCATCGACTTCGACACCGAGATCGAGCACCGTCAGCATGCGACCGTCCAGGAGATCTTTGCACGCCACGGGGAGGCCCGCTTCAGGGAGCTGGAGCAGGAGCTCACAAAGGAGCTCGTTACCTGCAAGGGAATGATTATGTCTGCAGGAGGGGGATGGGTCCTGAATCGGGAGGCAGTGGCACTTTTGCGCCAAACGGGGCGTATCATATACCTTAGAGCGTCTCCTCAGCTGCTGGTGCGTCGTTTGGCCACAGCCAGGGTCCGCCGGCCCCTCCTTGAGACCCCGGACCCACTGGACACGCTAACTACAATGTATGAGGCCAGACGGTCACTCTATGAGGAAGCCGACCTGGTGATAGACACTGAAGTCTTTGACAGAAAACAACTTATAGAACAGGTTCGGCAGTATGCGCTGTCTCAATAAGCGTATTCCGCGGTTCCTTGCCACCCTAGCTCATCAGGTTAACCCGAATGGATGATCGATTGCCGCTTCCAACTTTCCGAGTGATGGGGCCCCACGAACGGGGTCGGTTTGCCCCTGAAGCCTGGGGCCACCTCCTTTCACTCAGTGGATCGGGGGCGATCAACCCTCTCGAGCTGGAGCACATCATCGAGCGGGCCCTAATCCAGTTCGATGGCCGAATAGCTCTGGAAGACCTTCGCGGTCTCCTCGAGGGCTCCGGTCTGGAGGATGCGGGCGGGGCGGCCGATAACCAGACCGTTCACTAAAAAATGGCAACAGCGAAGAAATCGACTGCAAAAAAAACAGCCGCGAAAAAAGCGGCGAAGCCTCGCGCGCGTAAGCAGGCCGAGGCGATAGATGAAGGTCCGCCGCCAGAACCGGGAACTACTTCACTCGTAATTGTCGAGTCACCGGCTAAAGCAAAGACCATCGGCAAGTATCTCGGCCGCGGATATCGCGTGCGCGCGACCATCGGTCACGTGCGTGATCTGCCCGAGAAAAAAATCGGCATCGACATCGAGAATGGATTCGAGCCCGAATACGTAACCATTCCCGGAAAAGAAAAAACTCTCGCCGAGCTCAAGAACGCGGCGAAGGATTCGCGTGAGATTCTGCTTGCTACAGACCCTGATCGCGAAGGCGAAGCCATTGCATGGCATGTCGCGAGTCAGCTTCGTCGCAAGAACGGCGCGCCCGTGAAGCGCGTGCTCTTTCACGAAATCACCAAGGATGCAGTGCAGGGAGCAATTGCACGCGCAGGTGAGATTGACGAAAGAAAGGTTGACGCACAGCAGGCACGCCGCGTTCTCGACAGACTCGTCGGCTACAAGGCGAGCCCTGTTCTCTGGAAGACTGTAAAGAAGGGAATCTCGGCAGGTCGCGTTCAGACTGTCGCGCTCCGGCTTCTCGTAGAGAGAGAGCGTGAGATAAAGGCATTCAAGCCTGTCGAGTACTGGAGCGTCGAAGCTCTTCTCGAGAAGGAAGGGAAGGAGTTCACCGCCAAGCTTCATCACATCGACGACAAGAAAGTCGCGATCCACAATGAAGCCGAAGCGAACAAGATTCTCTCCGATCTCGAGAAGCTGAAGACTTTCGGCGTAACCGAAGTAAAGCGTCGCGAGCGAAGAAAGAATCCGGCTCCTCCGTTCACTACGAGCACGCTTCAGCAGGAAGCTGCGAAGAAGCTCGGATTCGGATCGAAGCGCACAATGCGCCTCGCTCAGGATCTCTACGAAGGCATAGAGCTCGGCAAGGAAGAAGGATCCGTCGGACTGATCACGTACATGCGAACGGACTCAACTCGCGTGTCGGAAGTGAGTGCGCAGCAGGCGCGCGACTACGTGCGAATGATGTACGGAGAGGAATTTCAGTCCGCGACGCTCTCGCTCTATGGCGATGGGAAAGCCAAGAATACTCAGGATGCGCACGAAGCAATTCGTCCAACCGATCCGACTCGTCGACCGGAGCACATCGCGAAGTTCCTGAAGCCCGATCAGCTCAAGCTGTACGAGCTCATCTGGCAGAGATTCACTGCATCGCAGATGGCGCCCGCGCGCTTCGATACGACCACGGTCGACTTCGATCTCAAGAAAGTTTCGCTTCCTTATCTGTTCCGTTCTACCGGAAGCGTCATGAAGTTCGAGGGATACCAGAAGGTCTATCGCGAGACGCGCGAACAGGGTGAGCGCGGAAAAGCTCTCGAGGAAGAGCAGCCGCTGCCGACAATGGAAGTCGGTGACGACGTCCCGGTGAGGAAGATCACACCGTCGCAGCATTTTACCGAGCCGCCACCGCGTTACTCGGAAGCGAGCCTCGTGAAGGAGCTGGAGCGTCTCGGCATCGGTCGTCCGTCGACGTATGCATCGATCATCTCGACACTCGTTGACCGAAGATATGCGCAGCTGGAGCAGCGTCGTTTCTTCCCGACCGAGCTTGGAGATCAGGTCGAGCGTGTAATGGTGAAGTCCTTCCCCGACATCTTCAACGTTCAGTTCACGTCTCACATGGAAACCGATCTCGACGAAGTCGAGGAAGGCAATGTGAACTGGCGAAAGATGCTCGAGGACTTTTACGGTCCGTTCGCGACGTCATTGAAGGAAGCGGACATCGAGGATCTCATTGCGGAGGCGCACGATCTCTCCGCCCTCGAGACTGAGAGGTGTCCTGTCGATGGTGGAAAGCTTGTCGCGCGCGGCGGATTCTTCGGTCCGTTCATAGCGTGCGAAAATCATCCGAAGACGTGCAAGTACACTCGCCCGCTTCGCGGTGAGAAAAAAGTCGCGCAGATGACGGATCAGATCTGTCACGAGTGCGGTGCACCGATGGTGATTCGCCACGGAAGGTCGGGCGAGTTCCTTGGGTGCAGCCGATTCCCGAAATGTCGCGGAACGCGGTCGATGCCGACCGGCGTGAAGTGTCCGAAGGATGGCGGTGATATCGCAGTTCGCAGATCCAAGAAGCGCGGCAAGGCGTTCTACGGCTGCGCGAATTATCCGGCGTGCGATTTCGTGATCTGGGACAAGCCCGTTCCGGAAGTCTGTCCCGAATGCGGCTACGTTGGCGCAGAAGCAAAGTCGAACAAGACTCGCGGCGAGTATTGCCGCTGCATCAACTGCGCGAACGAATGGGAGCCGGCGGCGGAAGCTCCCGTGGAAGCTTTGGCAGGTTGACGGCCGCCGGCGAGTTAGCAGAGCGCCTGCGGCGACAGAGTTAGCAGAGACACAAGAGTGACTCAGAGAGTTACGGTAGTTGGTGGTGGTTTGGCTGGATCAGAAGCCGCGTGGCAGCTTGCGGAGCGCGGACATCGCGTTGTGCTGCATGAGATGCGGCCTGTAAGGCAGACGCCCGCGCATCACACTGAGCGGTTCGCCGAGCTTGTCTGTTCCAACACTTTCAAGAGCACCGAGACTTCAAACGCGCACGGCTTGCTGAAAGCTGAGATGCGCGTGCTGGGCTCGATGATTCTCGAATGCGCTGACGAAGCGCGAGTTCAGGCGGGAAGTGCGCTTGCGGTGGATCGCGATGTTTTTTCCTCGGCGGTCACCGCTAGAATCGAATCGCATCCGAACATCGAGATTGTTCGCGATGAGGTTACGTCAGTTGAAGGACCTGCAGTTGTGGCGACAGGCCCCCTTACTTCGGATGCATTGTCGACGTGGATGCGAGAACGGCTTGGCACCGGAGCGCTCGCGTTTTACGATGCCATCGCACCGATCGTATCCCGTGAATCGATCGACGAGTCGATTGCGTTCACAGCATCCCGGTACGATCGCGAAACAATGGAAGGCGCAAGCGAGGAAGGCTCCTACCTCAACTGCCCGATGTCGCGTGAGGAATACGACGCATTTATCGAAGCACTCACTACTGCCGACCAGTTTCACGGACATGAATTCGATGAAGTTCCGTACTTCGAGGGATGTATGCCTGTCGAAGTCGCAGCGAAACGCGGACCTGACACACTTCGATTCGGACCGCTGAAGCCGGTTGGTCTCACGGACCCACGAACTGGCAAAAGACCGTGGGCCGTTGTTCAGCTGCGCCGCGAAGACCGCAATGGCAACATGTGGAACATCGTCGGATTCCAGACGCGACTCAGAATCCCGGAGCAGCAGCGTGTCCTGAAAATGATTCCCGGACTCGCGAACGCTGAGTTCCTGAGATACGGGTCGATTCATCGCAACTCATACCTCAATTCCCCTGGCGCGCTGACTTCTCACCTTTCTGCGCGCGACGATGACACTCTTCTGTTTGCGGGACAGATAACGGGCGTCGAAGGCTACACTGAATCTTCTGCGACGGGACTTCTGGCGGGGATCAACCTCTCCCGAATGTTGAGCGGACTCCCACCTGAGCTCCCACCACCTGTAACAATGCTGGGCGCGCTGTATCGATATCTTCGCGAAGCAGATCCAAAACACTTTCAGCCGATGAACGCGAACTTCGGCCTGTTGGATGATCTGCCCGAACACGTTCGCGACAAGAAACGAAAACGAGAGCTTTTCGCTGAACGGTCATTGACTGCAGTGCACGATTGGTTCTCTTGCGTCTCTGCTGCCTCTGTCTCCTCTGCTACCTCTTGAAGTGAACGAGATCGAAGAGTTTCTTCTTCACCTCGACAAGGAGCGGAACGTGTCCGCTCATACGCTCAAGGCGTATCGCCGTGATCTCGAAGAGTTCTTCACTCATCTCTCGAAGTATTACGGCGAGCGCGACTGGTCATGGCAGGGCGTCGATCGCCTCGCACTCCGCGGATTCCTCGGCCACCTGAATCGCCGTAATCTCAGCAAGCGCTCGATCTCCCGCGCGCTTTCTGCGGTGCGAAGCTTCTACGCTTTCATGAACAGGAATGAAATCGTTGACGCGAACCCTGCGCGAGGAGTTGCTAGCCCCAAGCTCGAGAAGTATCTGCCGGGTTATCTCGATCGCGCGCAGATAGATCTTCTTTTTCAAAGTGCGTCACTCCATGCGCAGGATGGAAAATTCACCGACGTTCGCAACAACGCGATTCTCGAGCTGTTCTACTCGACAGGAATGCGATTGTCCGAGCTTCGCGGAATCAACCGAAGTGACATCGATCTTCTGTCCCAGCAGGTAAAGGTGAGAGGCAAGGGAAAAAAGGAGCGAATCATTCCGGTTGGAGACCACGCTTCACTTGCACTTCGGAACTACGAATCGAAAAGAGACGAGCTGCTGAGACAGGGAGTAAAGGGCGCCGATCGAACCGCATTCTTTCTCTCGAATCGCGGGAAGCGGATTTCTTTGAGTGCGATTCAAACGGCTGTCACAGGCTTTCTCGATCGCATCGACGAAGACGCCGGCTTGTCCACTCACTCATTGCGTCACACGTTCGCGACGCATCTCCTCGATGCGGGTGCAGACCTCAGAGCTGTTCAGGAGCTGCTTGGACACGCGTCCATATCGACAACGCAGATTTATACGCATACTAGTGTCGAGCGACTGAAAGAGGTCTACCGCAAAGCTCATCCAAGGGCCGAGTAGATCCGATCTGACCCTTAACGCGTAGTTGTTTCATGGCGAGACTGCGACACCACTGGATCGTTCGCGTCACACACTGGATCAACTTTGTCGCGCTCACGATCATGGTCGGGAGCGGGCTCAGGATATTCAACGCATATCCACGGTTTGCGCGCAAGGGCGAAACTTTCTGCTGTTATCCATGGGAAGGTCACCCCATTCCGCCGAAGCTGACTTTCGGCGCATGGCTTGGCGGCGCAAGACACTGGCATTTCGCTATGATGTGGGTGCTCGTGGTGAATGGCCTGATCTACGTCGCGTTTGTGTATCTGCACGGCGAATGGCGTGATCTTGTTCCGCGGCGCGGATACTTCAGAGACGCGTGGGAGATGATGAAGTTCTATCTCTTCGCGCGGCGCGATCATCCAGTTCAGGGAAAACACAATGCGCTGCAGCGCGGCGTTTACTTCGTTCTTCCATGGATTGGATTGCTCGCAGTGCTGACCGGCATTGCGATCTGGAAGCCGGTTCAGCTCGCCCCGCTCACTGATTTGTTCGGCGGTTACGTCTGGGCGCGGTACTGGCACTTCATTGCGATGACACTGCTCGTCGCTTTAAGCGTCGTTCATATTTTCATGGTATTCGCGGTCGATCCGTATTCTTTGAGGGCGATCACGACTGGCGGATACAACCCGGAGAATTCACCTGAAGAACGCAACGCGCGTCCCTTCATGAATCTTCTTCCTAACCGGTTCCGAAAGGCGGAGGCGACAAATGACAATTGATCGCCGCCGCTTCATCACGATTACCGGGTCGGCAATATCGTCAGCTATTCTCGCGTCCTGCAATTCACGAGGACCTAAAGCTGCCGACCGCCTGCTGAAATACGCGGAAAGAAAAAACGCCGTTGTCGAGCGAGCCTTGTTCAGCCACACTTCGATGGATGCGACACTGGCAGACGCAAAGTTTGCGGGTAATGCATTGCCGAGCTATTTCGTTTCGAAGACTGTGCCTGTGTGGTCAGACGCTGTGAACGGACCGTGGCGACTCGAATTCGGCGGAATGATCGATCGCCCCCTGCAGCTGACACTGCAGCAGCTCATGGATCTTCCGCGCACGCATCAGAGAGTGAATCACTACTGCGTCGAGGGATGGACGGCAGTCGAACAGTGGACCGGCGTTCGGTTCAGTGATCTGGCAAAGCTCGTGGGTGCGCACCGTGATGCGAAGTACGTCGATTTCGAATCTTTCGACGATGGATATCACGAGAGCTGGGACATCGAGAGCGCGATGCATCCGCAGACTGTCATCGCGTATGGACTCGATGGTCACATGCTCGGCCCTGCTCACGGAGCGCCTGCTCGTTTGTATTCACCCGTGAAGCTTGGCTATAAGAACACAAAGTATTTGACCCGGATCATGTTTCTGCCGAAGCCTACCGGTGGGTACTGGAGTGATCGCGGATATGAGTGGTATGGCGGCGTATAGCTGAAAATAAAAGAAAAAAACCTGCTCGCAGGTTTTTTTCGCCTGAGTAATCAGCGTATTCTCAGTTTCAGCTCGTTTCGTTTCGGCTGGGTCGTGTGTTTATCACTCCGTCGGGATGGTCCCCTAAAGAGCAGCATCTCGCGAAGGTAGTTGCGATTAAGGATTGCTCCGAGAACTATAAGGACAATCCCGCTGATCACCGCGATCGTTGTCCACCGCCACAGCTCATTGCCGATCAATGATACGCCAAGGCACCCGGTGCCGAGGCCGACCAGCCATTCGCCAGGAATATCCAGCTCGGCGCGCTTGCGCCGTCTTCGCTCCGTATGCGGGCGCACGTCGTCCGGCCTGATCGCGTCGTAAACAATCGCCGCCGCGACAAGAAGGACCAGAACTCCAAGCACCACCGGTATCAACTCCAACCTCACAGGCAAGCCCCTGTTAATTTTGAGCTAATGAGCTCTTCACTTCCTCGCGTCCGCTCCACCACCATCCTCGGCGTCCGCCGCGGCGGCAAAGTCGCCCTCGGGGGCGATGGCCAGGTTTCCGTCGGCGAAACCATCATGAAGTCGAATGCGCAAAAGGTTCGTACCCTTGCAAATGGCAAATTGCTGGCCGGATTTGCGGGTGCGGCCGCCGACGCCTTTACGCTTTTTGAAAAGTTCGAAGAGAAGCTGCAAAGGCACCCGGGAAACCTTTCTAAAGCCGCTGTAGAGCTGGCTAAGGACTGGAGAAGCGACCGGGTCCTTCGCCGACTCGAAGCTCTCCTCGCGGTAATGGATGCCGAGAGAGGATTTGTGATATCAGGAACGGGCGACATCATCGAGCCTGACGACGGAATTCTCGCAATCGGCTCCGGCGGATCGTACGCTCTGGCCGCGGCCCGCGCACTCGTCGAAAACACAGACCTGCCACCAAAGGAAATCGTTCAGCGCGGGCTTTCGATCGCGGCTGATATCTGCATCTATACGAATTCGAACATTACGGTCCTGGAACCGACAGCGTGACGTCACTCAGAACGCAAAGTGCGCTCGCACGTCTGGCGGATCTTACGCCCAGAAGCATTGTTGCCGAGCTCGACCGCTACATCGTGGGTCAGGCTGATGCAAAAAAATCAGTCGCGATCGCGCTTCGAAACCGCTGGAGAAGACAGCGTGCACCGGAGGCAATTCGCGAAGAAATCTCTCCCAACAATATCATCCTTGTCGGGCCCACCGGTGTTGGAAAGACCGAGATCGCGCGCAGGCTCGCGAAGCTTGCCGGCGCTCCATTCATAAAAGTAGAAGCATCGAAATTCACTGAAGTCGGTTACGTGGGCCGCGACGTGGAATCGATGGTCCGCGACCTTGTCGAGAGCGCAATCAACATGGTGCGGAGCGAGCGCGAATCGGAAGTGGACGATCTGGCGCATGATCGCGTAGATGACCGCCTTCTCGATTTACTGCTTCCCGTTCCCGCAGAAAAGAAAGCTGCTCAGACACCTGAAGCCGTTAACGCCGGCGATTCTCCGATCTTTCTGGTCTCGTCGAGCGGAAATGTTTCTCCCGAAATGGATGTGGAGCAGGAGCGATACAAGCGCACTCGAGAAAAGCTTCGCCAGCTTCTCGTCGACGGCCAGCTCGAGGAGAGAGAAGTCGAAGTTGAAGTGTCACAGCATGCGCCTGTGATGTTCGACATGATGGTTCCGCAGGGAGCTCCTGAAGGAATGGAGAATTTCTCGGACATGCTGCAGGAGATGCTGCCGAAGCGAACCAAGAAGCGCACGGTGAAAGTCTCTGAAGCAAGGCGGATTCTGCTCGAGCAGGAGATGGACAAGCTCATCGACAATGAAGACGTGACTGCCGATGCGCTCGAGAGAGTGGAGCAGATGGGCATCATCTTCCTGGACGAGATCGACAAGATTGCCGGAGAGCGCGGGCCAGGTGGTGGCCCGGATGTCTCGCGCGAGGGAGTCCAGCGCGATCTGCTACCTATAGTAGAGGGCTCGAACGTTCAGACGAAGTATGGTATGGTGAAGACCGACCACGTTCTGTTCGTGGCAGCCGGCGCTTTCCATGTCGCAAAGCCGAGCGATCTCATTCCGGAGCTGCAGGGCCGATTTCCAATTCGTGTCGAGCTAAAGCCGCTTACCGAGGCGGATTTCGTTCGCATCATGACCGAGCCGGAAAACGCTTTGACGCGACAGTATGCAGCACTCGTAGAAGCCGACAATGCGAAGCTCACTTTCACCGAAGACGGAATCGCCGAGATTGCGCGGATCGCCGCGCATGTGAATGACAGGATGGAGAACATCGGCGCGCGCAGGCTTCACACAGTGATGACAACGCTTCTCGAAGATGTTCTCTATGAGCTGCCTGACGGATCGACGAGGGAGATCAAAGTCGATAAATCGCTCGTTAACGAGCGACTCAAGTCGATTGTCGAAGACGAAGACCTTCGACGTTACATCCTCTAACTCTTAAACCACAAAACGCGGTATTAGGTATTAGAAAGAACATGACTGAACGTGCCCATCGAGATTTTCTCGCGATTCCCGATTACTCCCGCGAAGAGCTGCTGAGTCTTTTCGATCTCGCCGAGCGTATGCGGAAGGGCGAGTACAGGGACAAGCCGCTCGCGGGGAAGTCGCTGGCGATGATCTTCATGAAATCGTCGACGAGAACCCGTGTGTCATTTGAAGTCGGGACGTGGCAGCTTGGCGGACATGCATTGTTTCTGTCGCCGCGCGACGTTCAGCTCGGACGCGGTGAGCCGGTTGCCGATACCGCGCGCGTTCTGTCGCGTTATGTCGATGGAATCATGATTCGCACGTACGCTCATTCGGAAGTTGAAGAGCTTGCGAAATACGCGGACGTGCCGGTGATCAACGGTTTGACAGACCTTCTTCACCCATGCCAGATCCTCGCTGACATTCTCACCATTCGTCAGCACCTCGGCACAATCGACGGTCGCAAAGTTGCGTGGATCGGCGACGGAAATAACATGGCGAACTCCTGGATCAACGCTGCGTATCGTCTTGGGTTTGATCTCACGTTAGCGTGCCCTGAAGGGTACGATCCTGATCCCGCAATTCTCAAACGCGCACAGTCAGCTGCGAATGTTCGAGTGGTAAGAGATCCTGCGCAGGCAGTCGAAGGCGCTGATGTTGTAAACACCGATGTGTGGGCATCGATGGGACAGGAAGGCGAGCAGGCAATCCGAGAGAAAGCGTTCAAGGGTTTCATCGTGGATGAGGCGTTGATGTCACGCGCACAGCAGGATGCGATCTTCATGCACTGTCTGCCTGCCCATCGCGGTGAGGAAGTAGCGGCAGAAGTGATCGATGGGCCTCAAAGTGTCGTGTGGGACGAGGCGGAGAATCGCCTCCATGCGCAGAAGGCGATTATGGCCAATACAATTGGCGGCATAACGCTCTAGCCGCGGATAAATATCGGGCACGCGTTCTGCAACTTCGTGGAACCATGCCTACCACACAGAAGAAGCTCGAGGAGCTCGACAAGCTCATCGAGGGAATCGAGACGGCGATGTTCACCACGAGGCGGCATGATGGTCACCTCGTCTCTCGCCCTATGGCAACGCAGAAGCGGATCAACGGAACCGATCTGTGGTTCGTTACTGATGCCGAGACACACAAGCTCGATGATCTGCTGATGGATCCGCACGTGAACTGTTCGTATTACAACAACAAGTCACGCGAATGGGTTTCAGTGAGCGGCGTCGCGCGCATTGTGCGAGATCGTAAGCGAATTCACGATCTCTATGAGCCGGACTGGAAAGCGTGGTTCGGTGATGAAGGTGGCGTGCGTGACGGTGGTCCAGATGATCCCCGGCTCACGCTGATTTTCGTCGAAGCGGATTCAGTAGTGTACATGAAGAACGACAAGCCTCGCCCCCTCGTTCTCTGGGAAGTGCTGAAGGGAATGGTCACCGGATCGACTCCGGACGTTGGCCAGATCCGGACGATCGTCGGAGGCGAGTTAGCCGACAGATAGAGGTCTTCCTTGGGCTGAGCGAGTCTGCCATATTGACCGCTCGGCCCAACTATTTCCCTGAAGGCTCCTCTCGATGTCGCAAGCTACTCCCACTGAAACACTTAAGCGCACTCCGCTAACCGATACGCACGCAGCATTAGGTGCGAAAATGGTCCCCTTTGCGGGGTACCTCATGCCGGTTCAGTACCCTTCTGGCATAACCGCCGAGCACAATGCTGTGAGGAAGTACGCGGGGCTTTTCGATGTGAGCCACATGGGCGAGTTCATCGTGCGCGGACCGGGAGCTGTGGACTTCGTGAACTACGTGACAACGAACGACGTCGCAGCACTGGTGGTTGGGCAGGCTCACTACTCTACAATTCTGAACGACCGCGGGACCATCGAAGACGACTGCCTTGTCTATCGCGAGGCAGACCGGATCATGATGGTCGTGAATGCATCGAACGCCGAGAAGGATTTCGCGCACATCTCGAGGCATCTGTTGAAGTTCGATGCGACGCTCGAGGACGTCAGCGACGAGACAGCGCTTCTGGCGTTGCAGGGACCGAAGGCTGTCGAAGTGCTTCAGCCTCTGACCGACGTCGATCTCGGTGAAATCAAGTACTACCATTTTGCGCGCGGATCTGTCGCGGGAGTCGATGACATCATCATCTCGCGAACCGGATACACCGGTGAAGATGGATTCGAGCTGTACTTCGCAAATGAAGATGCCGTTCAAGTCTGGAACGCAATTCTCGAGAAGGGTGATGTAGTTCCTGCAGGACTTGGATCGCGCGACTCGCTGCGACTCGAGATGGGGATGGCGCTTTATGGAAACGACATCGACGACACCGTCACTCCTCTCGAAGCAAATCTTCAGTGGCTGGTGAAGCTCAAGAAAGGCGACTTCGTTGGTCGCGACGCACTCGTGAAGCAGAAAGAAGGGGGAATCAGGAAAAAACTCGTCGGTTTCACCACGACTGAGAGGTCATTTCCGCGACCTGGCTACGACGTATACGTCAACGACAGTGCGAGCGGCAAAGTGCGAAGCGGCACGATGAGTCCATCGCTTGGAATTCCCATCGGAACTGCATACCTGCCAACTGAGAGCGCAGCGCCGGGAACAACTTTCGAGATAGAGATCAGGGGCAAGCGCGTTCCGGCCGTCGTAGAGAAAACGCCTTTCTACAAAGAGGGCACGCATCTCTAGATGCGCGTCGCAATTCTCACAGTGTCGGATTCGGTAATGAAAGGGACGCGGACCGATACGTCGGGCCAGGCGATAGCTGACTGGTGCGGAAGTCGTGGCTACACCGTTGCGAAGCGCGAGACTGTGACTGATGAGACATCGGAGATTTCTCCGCTTCTCGCGTCGTGGTGCGATTCCAACGAGATCGATCTCGTTCTCACGACAGGCGGAACGGGATTGTCGCCGCGCGACGTCACGCCCGAAGCGACGCGCGCAATTCTAGAGCGTGATGCGAATGGAATCGCTGACTACATTCGTGCGCAATCGTTCAATCGTTTTCCGCGCGCTGCATTGTCACGCGGAATTTCCGGCGTGCGAGGATCAACGCTCGTAGTGAATCTTCCTGGTTCGACGAGCGGTGTTACTGACGCTCTCACCGCGCTCGAACCCATAATCGATCACGCCATCGACGTACTCGGCGGAAAGAATTCGCATCAATGAAAGCGCTCATTACTCTCACTGATGTCGAATGCGCAGTTCGACTGAATGCAATGCTCGAACAGTCGGGAATCGAGACTGTGATGGTGTCGCCGCTCGATGACATCCGGCGCGAGATAAAGAAAGCAAAGCCGGACGTAGTTGTTCTTACAGGCGCAATCGCCGACCCGAACAACATCCAGATAGTGCGCGAGATGTTGTGGGACGGTGTTGCGGTTATTGGTCTCGCGGATGTCGATGATACCGAGCTGAGGGAGAGATTGAGGGCGTTCGGGTTCATCGACGTGTACGCGAAACCGGTACCGACGCAGGATCTTGTCGACATCGTGAAGCGCGCGCTCGATCGGCAGCGATTGACTCAGGCGACCGGGTTGATCGGCCAGTCGAATGCAATTCGCGAAGTGCTGGTGAAGATCGAGCAGATGGCTCCGGTGTCGAGCACCGTGATGATTGAGGGTGAGAGCGGGACGGGAAAGGAGCTGGTGGCGCGTGGAATTCATCGTTTCAGTCCGCGTCGCAACAAGCCTTTCATCGCTGTGAATGTTGGTGCGCTGGCTGAAACGCTCGTTGAAAGCGAGCTCTTCGGTCATGAGAAGGGTGCGTTCACTGGCGCGGCAGAGCGACGACTTGGAAGGTTCGAGCTCGCTAACGGTGGAACGATTTTTCTCGATGAGATCGGAGAGATTCCGCCGCAGACTCAGGTAAGACTTCTTCGCGTGCTGGAGGAAAGAGAGATCACGAGGGTGGGAGGAGTTACTCCCATCAAGGTCGATGTGCGCGTAGTCGCCGCGACGAATCAGCCGCTCAGGATGAGAGTTGAGCAGGGACTGTTCAGATCGGATCTGTATTACAGGTTGAACGTGCTCAGCATGTATCTGCCTCCGCTTCGCGAGCGGCCCGACGACATTCCGCTTTTGGTTCGTCAGTTCGTGAAGGATTATTCGGCGCAGCATGATCGGCCGTTCCACGGAATTTCCGCGGAAGCGATGCAGATTCTCACGAGCTACTCGTGGCCGGGAAATGTTCGCGAGCTGCGGAATCTCGTGGAGAGCATGGTTGTGCTTGCGCCCGGTCGTGAGATCACTGCGCAGGACATTCCTCCGGAGATTCGTGAAGGAGGGGCGTCGAGGTACCTGCCGGTGCATGTCGGTCCGGTGCTGCGGGGGTCGATGCAGGCTGACGGGCGTGAGATGGAGTTCATCGTTCACAGTCTGGTGGAGCTCAAGCTTCAGATCGAGGAGCTGAGGTCGCGTGTGAACGAGATGGGGGCGTCGAGTCAGGCGGTAAACGGCAACATTTATGGGAGCCCATCTAATCAGCGCGTGATTGCGAGCAATGCTGCGGAGGGCGGCACTTTTGTGGAAAGTCCTCAGGCGATCGGTGCGCTCGAGCCTCCTACGCGAGGTCCGGTTCCAGTAACGGTGACAATAACGCCGGGAATGACGATGGCGGAGATAGAAAAGGCGGCCATAACTGCCGCTTTGGCTGAGACTAAGGGCAACCGAAGAAAGGCCGCTGAGCTGCTGGAAATTGGGGAGCGAACGATGTATCGGAAGCTCCGGGAATACGGTATCCCGACGCGCTGAATTTTCTTGATTAAAAACCTAGCCCCACTCATATTGTTGCCCGTTTCTCAGTGAGCGCGGGCCCAAGCTTATTCGATAAGGATTCAAGTGACTTCACCGATAGCGGGCAGTGTTCTCCCGATCAAGCGAGCGGAAGAGCTGATTTTGACCCTGCCTGGTGTGATTTCGGCGCGGATTATTGCTGGTGACTCGGGTGCGATAGATCAGATCCATGTGCT
>JBKPNY010000229.1:0-3335 GCA_046732835.1 Gemmatimonadota bacterium
GACTTGACGCTGATGTCGAGAAAACGAGCGAATTCCTTGCGCGTCGCTGCGCCGCAGCCTTCGACAATGTTGAAAGCAATCGACTCGGCCGCGGTAGTCATCTGGGATTTGAGCTGCGCATACCCGCTTCGCGGAAATCTCCGCGTGGCAATTCGCACGTTGAGCACAAGCGTATGTGCCCTTCGCCAGACCAGCAGCTTTCGATAGTCCTGCATGACGGCAATTTGCCGCCGTCCCAATCCCTCTAAGTCACTAATTCCGCTGCGGAATCATCCAATCCTTCCGCTGACCGCCTACTGATTACCCATTACTGATTACTGATTACTGATTACTGATTACTGGACTACTCACCGGGCCCCATCGTTCAATAGTTGACACCGGCTGCTACGGCGACTTCCCGCGCCCGCGGATGTGTATCGATGGACCGGTGCGAGTGTCGGTTCAGAGGGTGAATGGAAGAACCACTTCGATTCGCACTTACGCTGGTGGTTCGTGGGATCGTTCGACTGAAATCTCGCAACAGTCGGCAATGAATTATTTCCTGAGCTTAGCGAGCTCGGCCGACGAGCAGGTTGCAGCGGACGCGGTAATGCCTGGCTCGCTTGCGACTTTGTCAGGATTGATTCCGAAGCTGCGCGATCTGGCGAGAGATGCATCGCGTCCTGAAGCGGTAAGGTTCAATGCGCTCAACTGGATCGGTCAGGTTGGTGGAGATGAATCGAGGGAGATCCTGGAGCGCATCGCGTACGATGACGCCATGTCCACCGAGATAAGGTCGCGTGCGCTAAAGGCACTGTGGGAGATGCGCGCGACGAATTCGCTCACGCAGTTCGCTCAATCGTCCGAGCCTCAAACATTGAGAGCCGTTGCGACCGGCTGGCTCGAGCAGAAGTCCTCCAGGACCAGGTAGGACGAGCAAGAGACAATACTATAGTAGTGACACCGTGAAACTGATTGATCAACGGGGGCGTACGGAAAACAGATACCAAACCAGAACTGCGGTACCAGGTACCGGAAAAACCAGAACTGCGGTACCAGGTACCGGAAAAACCAGAACTGCGGTACCAGGTACCGGGTCACCCCACTGGAGAATTTTATGCGTTTAGCCCGCCGCATGCTTACGCTCGTAGTTCTTAGCGTAATCATCACACGTCCCGCAAGCGCGCAGCAGCTCTCGCAGGCGCAGATCACTCAACGCGTTGATAGCGTGATGAATGCGCTGATGGCGATGGATCTTTCACCGGGCGCGGGAATCGTCGTAGTGAAGGACACGCAGATCGTGTACATGAAGGGATTCGGGTATGCGGATGTGGCGGCGAAGAGAGCGTTCACTCCGGAGACCGAGTTCTACATCGCGTCGACGACGAAGTCGTTCACCGGACTTGCGGCTTCGATTCTGGACAAGAAGGGAACGTTCAAGCTCGATGCCCCACTGCATCAGTATCTGCCCGCGCTCAAGCTGAAGTCGCCGATGAACGCAGACTCGATAACTATCAGGTCGCTGCTCACGCACACGCATGGGATCGGCAACAATGGACCTCTCACTCTCCGGCTTGCATTCACCGGCGAATACAAGGATGATGCAGATCTCGTGAAGTGGCTCGAGATGCACGATGCAGCGCAATCAGGACGCGCGTTCAGTTACGGCAACATCGGATACAACGTCGCTGCGCTTGCGATGGATGCAGCGACGAAGAAGAGCTGGAAGGACGTACTTCAATCGGAGCTCTTCACGCCGCTCAAGATGACGCATACGAGCGCGTACGTGTCGAAGTTCAAGCCGACCGATCTTGCGATGCCGTATCAGATGACCCTCGCCGGATGGACTCCACGTCCGTATGGAAAGACTGACGCAACCATGCAGAGCGCAGGCGGACTCGTCACGACGCTCCGCGACGAAGCGACATGGCTCGAGGCGCACATCAACAACGGAAAGATAGACGGTCGCCAGGTTCTGCCGGCGTCAGCATTTGTCGAAGCACATACCAACATGGCACCAGCAGTCAACAACCGGACGCCGTTTGGAACACAGATCGGATATGGCTTCGGCTGGAACATCAATGTAGTCGGCAGCGACACGCTTCTCATTCATGGCGGCGGGTTTCCAGGATTCGCTACGCACATGTCGTTTGTGCCGAGTCGGCGGATTGGAATCGTTGCGTTCGCGAACAACGATGCGCTGGGGAACATGCTCGTCGACATCGCAGCGATGCTCGTGTACCAGTCACTCACCGATGGTGCGATTAAGCCGCCTGTTCCTCCGGAGCAGCTTTCAAGCGTGATCAACCAGCAGCGTGAGGGACAAAAGGCGGACCTGCAGCGTCGCGCATCAAGGCCGCAGCAGCTGCAGCTTCCTCTCTCTGCTTATACAGGGACGTATGAGAACCCTGTGATGGGCAGGCTTCGACTCGATGAAGTGAATGGAAAACTCGAGGCTCACCTCGGCGCAGCATGGAGCGCGATCGAGGTGTTCGACAATACGAAGAATCTCCTGAGGATCGCGCTGTTTGGAAACGGGGAAGTTGTGACGGTTACGATGGCTGATGGAAAAGCGACAGCGCTTACTTTCGGAGGGAACGAATATAAGCGGGTGAATTAGTGTTACTGATGCTGACGTGATTCGAATTTGCGGAACGCTTCGTCGATCTCACGCGCGAGGCGGGACTTGACCGAATCTTCCGCAAAAGAGAACACAATCGAGTTGCGCGCGATTCGCTTGAGCGCGGGATAATCGAGCGACTGCTCCTGCACTGCCCGGCGATACTCGGTAGTGAGAGTAATGCGTGATACGCCCTCATCATCGGTCGCAAGTACAACAGGCACGCCATACTTGAGATATGTACGCAGCGGATGATTCGCGCCTTTGATTCCGAGAATCACATCACTGCTCGACAAGCTTATCTCAACAGGAATTCTCTTGCCCGCCATTTCGCGGAGCAGGTTGGCAGCATTGTCTTCATGCATGATGTCGGTGCCGTGCCCGATGCGCAGCGCGTGACCCTGCTCGACCGATTCGCGAATGTGAAATCTCAAACCCTCCGGCGGAACTAATCCTTCTGCGAGCTCGCCTGCGTGAAGAGTGATCTTCACTTCGGGATACACCTTGTGAAGGAAGTCGATCATCTGCATGTGCAGCCGGAAGTCGCGCATGGAGATGCGCCCGTCTTCAGGCATCACCATGTTCACGCCGACCCAGCGATGATCGTATCGCGCCATCTCGAATCCTGTGACAAGCTGGCCGAAGACGAGCCGTGGATCGAGGCCTCGCAGCACCTGGTAGAGAAACCTGACGGTGACTCTGCATCCCTGATCCGGACTTGACGATCCACACTTCA
>JBKPNY010000230.1:0-1077 GCA_046732835.1 Gemmatimonadota bacterium
GCCGGTGGGCCAGGGCGGTAAAGGTAACGAAGGCGTCACCGGTCAAATCAAGAATCAACCGAACACGATCGGCTATGTTGAATTGGCCTACGCGGTGCAGAACAAACTACCGGTGGCGTTGCTCAAAAACGCGAACGGTAAATTCGTTGAGCCTTCCATCGACGCGGTAACGGCGGCAGCGGCTTCCGCTTCCGGTCAAACTCCCGACGACCTGCGCGTTTCAATCACAAACGCGGCGGGCGATAGCGTCTATCCGATTTCCAGCTACACCTACATCCTGGCGTACAAGGATCAGAAGAATGCAGAAAAAGGGAAAGCGCTCGTCGAGTTTCTCTGGTGGGCGATTCACGACGGCGAACAGTTTGCGAAAGACCTCCAATACTCACCTCTGCCCGCTGAAATTGTGGCTCGCACTGAAGCAAAAATTAAATTGATAACTTCGGCAGGAGCTCCCCTTCGTCAGTGATGTCCGACAAACTTCAGTTTGTCGCCACTTTTTGGAGTGCGGTGAGCTGTCACCGCTTTTCTTCGCGGCGGCTTGACGCCGCCATTTTTCGCTTGTGTGGCGCTGAACGGCCAGCGGCTGCGACAGGTCGCAGCCGACCAAAGCGGTGACAGGTCACCGCACTCCAAAACAATGCAAGCAGCGATCGTTCAACGCGCACCGAAGGCAAACGTCGTAAGTCGATTAAGCCATTCGCTTTCGCCGACCGGCAATCGCGCCGACGCCATATTCCGTCTGCTGTTGCTCGGGATGGCGACGCTCATGCTCGCGATCGTCGCAGCAATGATCGTCGCTCTCGCTTACAAGTCGCAACTTTCGATTCGTCAGTTTGGATTTGGATTCATAACGGCCAGGGATTGGGATCCAGTCAAAAGCGAATTCGGAGCGCTCGCGTTTGTTTACGGCACTATCATGTCTTCGCTGATCGCAATCTTAATCAGCATGCCGCTCTCGTTGGGTATCGCCATCTTCCTCGTTGAACAAGCGCCGCCGAGACTGGCGCGGCCGATCACGTTTCTGGTCGAACTGTTGGCAGCCATTCCTTCCGTGGTCTACGGCCTGTGGGGAATCTT
>JBKPNY010000231.1:0-9442 GCA_046732835.1 Gemmatimonadota bacterium
GTCGATGGCCAGCCGTTGAAGCTGCGCGCCGCAAAAGGTAAGGAAGGCAACGACAAAACCGACAAGGTGATCGCGCTTTCGTTCATCAGCGGATTCTTCCTGCTGAAAAAAGGCGGCGACGCGAAGATAGCGGCGGAGACGCCGGTCACGGTTTACGTAGCTGAAGAGAAACATTTTCGCGCAGAGGGCGACACCATCGTCGCAGTTACTCCAGCAACGCCGGTTGCGGCTGACACCAGAGAAGCCACTGTTTACATCTATCGTCCCGGCAAGATGGCGGGCAAAGCGCTGGAGCCTTCGGTGTTTGTTGACGACACCGAGCTCGCGCGTATGGACAACGGCCGCTACTTCGCGCTCAAGTTGAAGCCCGGCAAACACATCATTCACATGACTGACGATAAGAAGGGCTACGCGATCGACATGGGCCCGGGCCAGACTTACTACTTCCGCATCGGCATCGAGATGGGCATGTGGAAAGGTCACGGCAAGATCACGCTCGACGACGCCGACCGCGCGATCAAAGAAATCAAGAAAATCAAATTCATCGGCCAGGACAAGATTAAGGCGAACACGATCGTCGTCGATATCCCGGTGCAATGAGGGCGCGGCGACAGCTCGCCGCGAACTATAAGTGGAACGTTCCGAAACCCGCCTGACTTTCGGAGTGCGGTGACCTGTCACCGCTTTCGCAGGTTGCGACCTGTCGCGGCCGTTGAAGCGTTAATCTCAACCAGGATCGCGGCGATAGGTCGTCCCGAAACCAAACCGACAATCAAGGCGTTGGGCCGTCGTGGAGTGATTAAGTCTTACCCGCCTTCAACAATAACGCTACGCGTTTACTTCAACGCCTTTAAGGGAAGCTCAACATGGATGTTCGAATCATTGATCTTGTAAAACGCTTTGACACTGGCGAGATTCGCTTGCCTCTCATGCAACGTGACTATGTGTGGCGACCAGCGAAGGTAGTCAAGTTGTTGGACTCTCTTTACAAGGGATGGCCAATCGGTTGTTTCTATGTATGGAACACCAAGCATGATCGTGCCGCTAAATCCCGCATCGGTGGCTCGCAAATCTCTTTGCGCTCCATGGACAACTTCTATGGGTTTTTGTTAGACGGCCAGCAAAGACTGACCAGTCTTTCGCGGGCCATAGAAGATGCGGCCGATGAAAACCTCAGTACGCGCGCATTTTTCGATCTGGAAAATGATCGCTTCTTCCTCGGGACCATGAAGAAGACGATTCAACGAAGAATAGAGGCCGACGATCCAACGCTCGTTCCGCTTTCAGATTTAATATCGACACAGAGAACCGACGAAACTTTTTTACACGAGGGCGTTCAAAGAGTGGTCAATCGACTTTCGGAACGCCGAAAGCTGGGGACGACGAAGGAAGTTGAGGTCAGACAGCGGCTTCACAGCGTAGCGACGATGCTGAATGTTGATGCGCTTTGTGAAGAATTCAAAGATGAGCATGAAGAGAATGCCATTGAGTTGTTCGCTCGTTTGAACAAGGGCGGTACCTCTCTTTCGGCTGGAGATGTTGAAGCAGCGAGGCTTTCTCAGGAAGCGACAAAACATGTTGTTGAGCCGATGCGACAGTTCGTTCAAGAACCCGAAATTGCTAGTTTGGGATTGAATTTTGTCTTCGTCACCCGCGCCTTGGTGACAATTCACCGAGGCAATTCCAGTTTTTCTAAACTCCCAAAGAATTGGGCCTCAGACTCGGGCGACGTTAAAGAATCATGGCAAAAGACACAGCGCAGTCTGCGACTGGTATGCCAAATAATTCGACAAGAACTCGGTTGGACTACGCGAAGATGGCTGCCTTCCGTTAATGCGCTCATTCCAGTAGCCTATTTGTTGAAAGATGCTAAAGGCGTGTCATCAATCGACGGAGAGTTGGTGAAACGCTTTCTCCTGCTTACAGGATTTCGTGGACTCTTCAGCGGCTCCGTAGAGAAGACCATCAACAACTTCATAACCCCGCTGCGCGAATCAAGCGGACGAAATAAGAACCGCGCCACGCTCCTTATCAAGAAAATTCCCCAGAACCGGCTTTACAAGATCAAGCCTGACGACATTAAGAGCAGCACCAGGATGTATTCACCCCTGATGCAAACCTATCTGGCATACCTCGTGGCCAAGGATGCCAAGAGTTGGCCGAGTGCAAGAGACATACGTGAGATCGCCAGCCGTGATGTAGCGGGCGACATGTTGGCAGTACATCATATTTTCCCAAAAGAGTTTATGAGTCAGTTCGATATCCCCCTGGAAAAGCTGAACACCGCCGCTAACTATTCGATCCTGTCCCAAGCGGATAACGCCGAGTTGAGCGACCGCGACCCGCAAGAAGCCTACAATGAATTGTCACCAGCCCAGCGTGATATGGCTTCGGCTCAACTTTTATTCAGAGATTCAGAACGCTTGGACTATAAGGCTTATGAAGAAACGTTGGAGTATCGGGCTAGGCAAATGGCCGATAAACTGAATGATTTTCTGGCCCTCGGCAGAGGCTTCGGAAAGTGAGACAAGGGTTTCTGTTGACATCCGTTGGCAGCCGTTGGTTCGTTAGATCTCAAGCAGAACGCGGCGACAGGTCGCCGTAAAGAGAAACGGGAAAGTTCCGAAACGCGCTCGACTTTTGGAGTGCGGTGACCGGTCACCGCTTTTGCAGGCTGCGACCGGTCGCAGGCGTTGCCCCGCAAAAGTCTAGTAGGAGCGCGGCGACAGGTCGCCACGAAGAGAACGGGAAAGTTCCGAAACGCGCGCGACTTTTGGAGTGCGGTGACCGGTCACCGCTTTCGCAGGCTGCGATCTGTCGCAGCCGTTGCCTCGCTAAAGTCTAGTAGGGGCGCGGCGACAGGTCGCCGTAAAGAGAACGGGAAAGTTCCGAAACGCGCGCGACTTTTGGAGTGCGGTGACCGGTCACCGCTTTCGCAGGCTGCGACCTGTCGCAGCCGTTGCCCCGCAAAAGTCTAGTAGGGGCGCGGCGACAGGTCGCCGCGAAGAGAACGGGAAAGTTCCGAAACGCGCGCGACTTTTGGAGTGCGGTGACCTGTCACCGCTTTTGCAGGCTGCGACCTGTCGCAGCCGTTGCCTCGCTAAGGTCTAGTAGGCGCGCGTCGACAGGTGGCCGCGAAGTTAACGCGGGGACAGGTCACCGCACTCCAAAAGTCTTGCCGCCTCGCGACGTGTCTGCTGTTCACTGTGCTTACTCTCTCTGGTCCTCTGTCCTCTATGGTGGTTCTTCAAAATTGCTTGATTTCCCATCGTCAGCCCCTATACTGCGGCCGTCGAATCCCCGAAAATTTCTCAACTCCGCCTACGACCTGAACAGTCCGGCCCTGGCTTCACCACAGGAGGGATTTATGGCACGTCTGAAACGCACCCGCACCTCAAACGTTCTTGAAGTCGCTCGTCAACGACTCGCTGGCTTCAAGCCAATCAACCCGGAGCCGAACCTTGGTCCAAGTCTGACCGTCGCGCTTTATGAAGGGAAGATTGATGCGGTGAACGGATTGCTCAACTCTTATAACCAGAAACTCGCCGATGTCGATCAGTTTCAAAACGATCTGCAAGCGGGAGAAGCGGAACTCAACGAATTGAACCAAAGGATACTGTCCGGTGGCGAAGCGCGCTATGGGCCAGACAGCAGCGAGTATGAAATGCTCGGCGGCACGCGCAAAAGCGACAGCAAGAAACCAAGCAGAAAGGGCGGCGGCGGCGGTGGTAACTCTGGCAGCGGCGCGCTCCGGCAGCGGTGGATCACCTAAGCCCTAACCGTAGGAATTAATCGTAGTCAGATATTGCAATTGGATATCTGACTATCGCTCCTTGGCGGTGCGGTCATCGAGGGGTCGCACCGCCCGGAGTTACCTGACGAAGAAGGAAGCGAATGAACAATCTTTCGCTCAGGTCGTTTCTGAGTTATAAGAAACACCGTTGCATCAATCGAATATGTTAATCGGAGCGAAGTTATAATTGTCTAGTCCTCTTGAAACGTATCTGAATGATATTTCCCTTACTCGTAGCTCTGGTGCGAGCTGTCAAGGAAACTTCCGGTTATCCGGCCCTCTCGGTCTTGCTAAACGAAGTAGGCAAGACGCTCAAGCCAAAAGTTCGCTGCGTAATTAACCTGCAAAATCAGGGTGCGGGCCTCCCTGATGGCGGTCTGTATTCTGGGGAGCAATTTCAAAAGCGCGGAAAGACCGATCCTCTTGAAGGTCAGCTACCTTCGCGGGGATGTATTGAGGTGAAATCGGCCGGCGAAGACGCACTTGTCGTGTCCAAAGGTGAACAAGTGCGGCGATACCTAAAGCGATACCGCCAGGTGTTGGTGACTAACTATCGCGACTTTATTCTTGTCGGCCTCGACCGCAGTGGGAATTTGGAGATCCGCGAACGCTTCACTCTGGCAACAAGCGAGGCTGAGTTCTGGAGAGTAACAGCGCACGGTCACGCGACCGCTGATGAATTGAATGAGCGCTTTGTCGAATACCTCAAGCGTGTGATGTTGCACGCTGCTCCGCTCGCCTTGCCGAAAGATGTAGCCTGGTTCCTCGCTTCGTACGCGCGCGATGCAAAGGCTCGTATTGAGAAAAGCGATCTGCCCGCGCTAATTACAGTGCGCTCAGCATTGGAAGAAGCCCTCGGCTTGAAGTTTGAAGCCGAGAAAGGCGAGCACTTCTTTCGTTCGACCCTCGTGCAAACACTCTTCTATGGCGTCTTCTCATCATGGGTGCTGTGGAGCAAAAACAATCCTCCCACAAAGCGAGAAGCCCGCTTCAACTGGCATGAGGCCGCATGGTCTCTGCACGTGCCGATGATCAAAGCGTTATTTGATCAGATCGCAACCCCTACACAACTTCGCGATCTGGGTCTCGTGGAAGTACTCGACTGGACTACTGACGTTCTCAACCGAGTCGATCGCAAAGCGTTCTTTGAGAACTTTGAAGAGGGCCACGCGGTGCAGTACTTCTACGAACCGTTCCTGCAAGCCTTCGATCCTGAGCTTCGCAAAGAATTGGGCGTCTGGTTTACCCCGATTGAGATCGTCAAGTACATGGTCGCGCGCGTTGATACCGTCTTGCGAGAAGAACTGGAAATTGCCGACGGTCTTGCCGACCCGCGCGTCTACGTGCTCGATCCGTGTTGCGGCACGGGAGCTTATCTGGTGGAAGTGCTGCACAAGATTCATGGGACTCTGAAAGCTAAAGGCGAAGATGCCCTCGCAGCAAACGACTTAAAGCGTGCGGCTATGGATCGTGTGTTTGGCTTTGAAATTCTTCCTGCGCCGTTCGTGGTTTCCCATTTGCAGTTGGGATTACTTCTACAAAACCTTGGCGCGCCGCTGGCTGAATCCAACAACGAACGTGTAGGCGTGTATCTCACAAACTCTCTGACAGGCTGGGAGCCCCCCTCAGAGGAGGTCAAGACACGATTGAAGCAACTGGCTTTCTCATTCGCGGAGTTGAGAGAGGAATATGATGCGGCGGAAAGAGTGAAGCTAGAAGTGCCTATTCTAGTCATCCTCGGCAATCCTCCATACAACGCCTTCGCAGGTACGAGCCCCGAAGAGGAACAAGGTCTGGTTGAACCTTACAAAGAAGGTTTGATTTCTGAATGGAATATCAAAAAGTTCAATCTTGACGATTTGTACGTGCGCTTCTTCCGTGTCGCCGAACGCCGGATTGCGGAAAAGAGCGGAAAAGGCGTCGTATGCTTCATCTCGAACTTCTCCTATCTGAGTGATCCATCCTTCGTAGTAATGCGAAAGCGTTTCCTACAGGAGTTTGACGCACTCTGGTTCGACTCTCTAAATGGCGATAGTCGAGAAACCGGCAAACTTACGCCCGAGGGAAAACCCGATCCCAGTATTTTTTCCACGGATTACAACCGCGAGGGGATTCGCGTGGGGACAGCTATCGGTTTGATTGTGCGCAAGGAGAAGAGGGAACAGCAGCCAAAGGTTCGTTTTCGAGAGTTTTGGGGAGTCGCCAAACGCGCCGATCTGTTAGGAACTGTTAACGTCGGCAACATTAACTCCCAATATGAACTTACCGACCAGGATGAAGCCAATCGATTCACATTTAGGCCTTCGAATGTGTCCGTTGAATATGGTTCCTGGCCGATGGTAATCCACTTATGCGGCGTTCCTCCGTATAACGGTCCAATCGAGCGGAGAGCGAACGCGTTAATCTCTCCTGATCGCACAGTGCTCTCTCAACGTCTTAGGGCCTACTTTGATCCTGAAGTTTCAGACGAGGAGATCAAACAGATCTACCCTTCACTCATGATGACTGGAAATCGAATAGTAGGCCCAGAAGCTAGAACAAAAATTCTATCCGAATGGCAATATCACGATAGCAATATTGTCCGTTACCCGTTTAAGCCATTTGATGTTAGGTGGTGTTACCTTGCGAACCTGCGACCGTTATTTAGCGAGCCCAGTCCACAACTCCTTGAACAGCGGAGCGTAGGCAATTCTTTCTTTCTAACTCGCGACATGGCGGACAAGGAACAAGAAGGGGTTCCTTTCTACTATTCTTCCTTGGTCTGCGATTATCACTCATTGGCAGGCGAGGCAAGACATTTTCCAATTGTTGTTCGGGAAATCTCGAAGAACACACGAGAGCAAGGAGCGCTCTTTGATAAGACTCTCTCGCGGGAGAAGTCCAAGCCTAACTTATCAACTAATGCGCGTTCATATCTGATCTCTCTTGGTGTTGACACGATGGACACCGATATAAACGCTGCCGCGCTCCTCTGGATGCATGCGCTCGCTATAGGCTACGCACCTGCGTACCTTGCCGAGAACGCGAACGGTATACACAGCGACTGGCCGCGGATTCCATTGCCGTCAACCAAAGATGCGCTCCTTCATTCTGCCGACCTCGGTCGCAAAATCGCCGTACTTCTCGATACAGAACAGAGCGTTGCTGGTGTAACGGCTGGCACGATCGATGATCCGCTGAAGAGTATTGCCGTTATTTCTCACGCAACCGGCGGCGCGCTTCAGCCGATCGATTTGGCCGTAACCGCAGGCTGGGGACATGCGGGCAAAGCCGGCGCGACCATGCCTGGAAGAGGCAAGCTCATGGAACGCGATTACACACCCCACGAACGCGGATCAATCAGACAAGGCGCGGCCCTCGTCGGTGTTTCCACGGAAGAAGCATTTGCGCATCTGGGAGAGCGCACTTGTGACGTTTATCTCAACCAGGTTGCATACTGGAAAAACATTCCCGCGCGCGTTTGGGATTACACCATCGGCGGTTACCAGGTGATTAAGAAGTGGCTCAGCTATCGCGAGCTTGAATTGCTCGGCCGTCCACTCTCACCCGACGAAGCACGCGAAGTAATGAACATGGCCCGCCGCATCGCCGCGATTGTCATGCTGGAACCTGCACTCAACGGGAACTATCAAACCGTTAAGAATTCAACCTACTCGTGGCCGAGCTAGTGGCCTTGGGCACCTTTCTCGTCGGGCCTTGAAGGGAGCAACGATGAACTTCCACCCACAATTAGTACGAATGGTGGGTCCCCCAATTTCAGCCCTTCTCCTCTTACTCGCATTAGCAGCCCTGCGCCCCGTCTGCGCTTCTGATCTTAAAGGCGAAACTCCTGCCGAACGATATGTTCTAGATAAACTCTGGAAGTTTGAAGACCCGGATTTGAAAGAGTTTTCCGATGGTGATTCTAGTAAGCGTGAATTGAGCGGGGAGTTTATTAAAAAGCTACTGACTAGTTCTTCTGTCGCACTTCCTTTTAGACGATTAACAATCAAAAATGCAGTAATACCGTATGGCTTGGATCTAGGCAGTGAAGAAATTCATTGGGATGTTTCCCTAATCGATTGCACGTTCCAAGGACGGGTGAGCTTTGAGAATTCTCATTTTGCGAACGCTCTGGACATCTCAGGGTCAAGCTTTCAATTGTCCGTTGTTTTCAATGGTGCAACCATGGAGAATTTTATCGCCGAGCATTGCCGATTCGAAGTGTTCGCGTGGTTCTTCAAGATGCGGGTCAATCGTTCTTTTGATATCTCCGACTCGACATTCGATGGGTTGGAGACGACATTCGCAGATGTCCAGGTAGGTGGAGATTTTAACTTGAATAATAGTAAATTTACATCCACCTATATTCGCTTCAATGACATGCAAGTGGAGGGCAGTTTCTCGGCGCAGAAGTGTGTATTCAATTACTATAGATTCTCAGACCGCTCAGAATCGCGGGTTAACTTTAGCGGCGCCCATTTTGGTGATTTCTTTCTCAATGAATCCACTTTCGAGACGATCTCAATAGTTGACTTCACGAGAATGCAGGCAGATTACATCTCGTTTGACGGGGTGTCGTTTATAGCGCCGATCAAGATCAATCTTCACCTAATGACTTTCAAGCTATTGCGTCCCGTGAACGCTGACCAACTGCGGTTCTTGCTGTCTGACTACAACGCGGAGTTTTACACAGACGTTGAAACTGCACTTCGAACCCACGGGTATCCCGATGAAGCGGATAAGATCTTTCTAGCTAAAAAACGCGCGGAACGTCGCGAGAACTGCAAGAGTTTCTTGCGCCAATGCAACAAGGGAAAGTGGGCGTTGAGCTGGTTTCAGGATTTGTTGGCGGGTTATGGAAAGAGTCTCCAGAACCTGCTCGGCTGGAGCGTGGGTTTCTTGTTTGTCGGAATGTTGGTTTTCCGCAGTGAGCAGGGTATGAGAACAAAAGACAGAAAGGATGGCCCGCATTACGCAGGAAGGTATCGTGCTTTTTGGTACAGCCTCGATCTGTTCCTGCCGATCATAAAGCTCGGTGAAGCTGAAACGTGGACGCCCAAAGACCATCGACGTTGGGCCATCCTCTACAAGAAAGTTCACATCATCGTCGGTAGCCTGTTCGTTCCCATAGGGCTGGCAGCCTGGACCGGAATCATAAAATAGTGAGACTTTCCTAACGGCTGCAACAGGTCACGAACGACGAAAACGCCCACAGCTCGGTGCACTCCAAAAGTTACATCTCATCCTGCAACGCGCGGTCGCGGCGAGCGACGTGGGTTTGGTAGGCGGCTTCTTCTACTGCGTTCGCCACAGCCTCGGCGACGCGTTTGTCGAACACTGACGGGACGATGTATTCCGGGTGAAGTTCGTTCTCGCTGATAATGCCGGCTATCGCGTGCGCGGCGGCGAGTTTCATCTCTTCATTGATAGTACGCGCGCGGCAGCCGAGGGCGCCGCGAAAGATGCCGGGGAAACAAAGCACGTTGTTAATCTGATTGGGATAGTCGCTGCGGCCAGTGGCCATTACGGCAACGTAAGGCGCCGCGTCCTCAGGCATGATCTCCGGCGTCGGGTTCGCCATCGCAAACACGATCGGCTTTTCGGCCATCTGCTGAACATCCGACACACTTAAAACTCCAGGTACGGACAAACCAAAGAAAACATCGG
>JBKPNY010000232.1:0-9266 GCA_046732835.1 Gemmatimonadota bacterium
GAGGTCCGCAGCCCGCAGTTAATCCGTAATTGTCGATTGTGGTTTTGTCCTGAGGCCGCAAAGTCTGCAATGCTTCTTTCCTCATATGTGTTGTCCTGAGCCCGCAATCGATCCGGGATCCTATTGAATTTTTCTGGCAAGATCGACGATCCTTGCGATCTGCTCCGCCTGTGTGAGATGTGTGGTATCTATGACTATCGCATCCGGCGCGCGCACTGATTGAGCCGCGTCCATTTCGTCACGGGTGACGATCTTCCCCGTTTCCTCGGCAATTTCATCATCAAGCGGCGCACGACCGAGGCGCTCAACCAGCCGGCGTCGCGCACGCTCGCCCGGATCTGCAATCAGAAAAATTTTCAAAGCAGCATCAGGGAACACTACTGTTCCGATGTCACGCCCGTCGACCACGACGTCGAAAGATTCAGCGGCCTTTCGAACCTGATCATTCACCCATTCCCGCACGCCGGTCATCTTCGCAACGCGGGACACGCGCGATGTTACGGCTTCGCCTCGCATTTCAGCTTCTGCAGATTCACCATGCAGTACCGGCGCGAAGCCCGTGTCAGTCGGTTCCAGCGTGATGCATCGAGCTGCATCGAGCACCGACTCTTCCGTCCATCGATCGGAGTCGACATCGATTCGCGCACGCGCTGCTGTTGCAGCGCGATACAGCGCGCCTGAATCCACGTGATGAAAGCCGAGCTCGCGAGCTACGGCCTTTGCTGTGGATGACTTTCCTGATGCCGCCGGGCCATCGATCGCGATGGCCATCTTTGCATTCGCCATCCGCCCAATATAAGCGGGCGGGCTAATCCTTCCTGCGTCGCTCCAGCTTCAGCTGCTCAACATCGCTCCGCAACAGAGCGATCATCTCGGCGGTAAATCCAAATCCGAAGAGGGTGATACCTACCACCACGAGCAGCACAACGAGGCCGAGTAGAGGACGATATCCCGTCGGCGGCGGACCAACATGCATCGCGCGCAGTATCGTCAGCACAATGCCTATGAGAAGACCGAGCGCGGTGATCACGACTCCACCGCCGCCAAAGAGCTGCATCGGCTTTGTGCTGAATCGAAGATAGAACCATACCACGAGAAGGTCGCCGACACTCGACAACACTCTCCCCATCCCGGTGTACTTCGAAACGCCGGCGCGTCGTGGAAAGAGCTCGATGTCGATCTCGGTCACGCTGAATCCGCGCGCATATGCGATCACCACAAAGAAGCGATGCCAGTCGTGACGAAGCGGAACGTCCTCCAGCACCTCGCGCCGAAACGCTTTCATTGAGTTGAGATCGCGTACCGGTACGTCGAACAGGAAGCGCGAGAGACGATTGTACACCGAGCTCACCGCGCGCTTTTCGTACGCGCCTATCTTGCGACCGGTGACGATATCCCAGCCGGCGTCGATCTCCTTCATGAAACGCGGAATCTCCTCGGTGGAATGCTGAAGATCCGCATCGAAAACAATGAACACGTCGGATCGCGCTTCACGCGCGCCAGTGAGCATCGCTTCTGTTTTGCCAAGATTCCGGCGATGCCGCGCAACGCGAGCGCGATCTCCCATCTTTGCCGCGGCAGCTACCGAATACGCCCACGTTTCGTCGGTAGAGCCATCATCGATGAGTATCACTTCCCCATTCAGGGAATGGCGCGCAAACGTCGCTTCGAGCGCCTCGAATAACGCGGGTATGTTCTCCGCTTCATTGTAAGCGGGAACGATTACCGAGAAATCAGGCTTCACGCTTCGACGGTCTCGATCTTCGGGCGACGCACCACGGTCAGCACGAACCACACGCCGTACGCAATCAATATCACGAATAAAACGAGACTGATTGTTCTGCCCGTAGTGAGAGCGTCCGGATCGAACTCGAAGCGAACTATATGAGTGCCAGTCGTTACAGGCACTCCGCGAAACGCGACATTGGTGATGACGATTGGCGCAGGCTTGTCGTCCACCCAGGCCTTCCATCCGTGCGCGTAGACATCGCCCAGCACCAGCAGCGCGGGGCGATTCGTAGTGGTCTTCACAACCACCTTGTCAGGCTTTCGCTCGGTTATGACTGTCGAATCGATCAGAGGAGTTACCGGAAGCGTGATCCCCAGTGGTCGATCCACTACCGCGGTCTGTCTGGGATCCCAGGTGCGGATCTTCATGAACGCGAGAGCACTGTCAGTGTTGGGAATAACTCGCGCATCACCGACAACAAATGCGCGCGGCAACACTTTGTTGTTTCGATAGACAATCGCCGAGCCTCGAAACACTTCCTCGATATCCTGTGATTTCGTGCTGTCCGGATTGAAGAGCTGCAGCTCCACACCGCTGACGATGTAGCGGATGTTCGCGGCACTCATGAACGCGGGCCAGCCGGCGAAGTTGTGCCAGTCGACGTAAACCTGCTTGCCTGCACCAGCGTATTCGTTGAATCTCTCGAGCTGATTGCCGTGCTCGCCGCCTGCCTGCTCGAATCCGAAATGCATGAGGTAGTTGCGCAACGGAATGCGATTCTGCCCAACCTGTTCGCTTCCGTGATAGACAGACGGTCCGCCAAACGGGAATACCCACACCCGATCGCTGTCCTTCTGTGAGCGCAGATACTGGACTACATCGTCGGGCGCATAGACTTCATCAGGCGGCCTGACGGTCTGAAAAAACTTCCGAGTGACGATCCACAAATCAGCCAGAGTCACAACGCAAAGCGCCATCGCAACGGTGCGCGATGTAATTCTTCCGCCAATCCAGAAGTAGAGCAGGAAGCCGACGATCAAAAGGAAAAAACCAAATCGAATCCATCCGAGAGATTCTCCGAGCGGCGACGGAATTGTCTGCGACACCAGCACCATCAGAAGGCCAATGCCGACAATGGCGAGCGTCAGATACCTCGCGAAATCCGATTCCGTCCGCACCTTAGTGCCCTTCCCTGCTCGCCGCGCAGCCTTCTCCTCTTCGGGCGCGTTGTCTCTCACCTTAGCCATCGCTTCGAGAGTGATCGCGGCCATGATCACGAGCGACATCGATACGAGGAAAAGCGAGATCGATGGCGCGCGGAACTTGTTTACACCGGGAAGAAAGTTGTAGTAAAGCCGGTAGATCCCGGTGTAGCCTCCGAGCGACATGCTGAGCGCAAGCAGCGCGGTCGCGGCGAAGAATGCCCAGTACTTACTGCGCCTCGAGAAGTACACGCCGAGGAGAAGCATTGCGATGACAACCGCACCCACATATTCCGTGTGCTGCTTGAAGAAGCTTTTCCCGTGATACGTGCCGAGCGTCCCCTGCTGTTCCGGAATTGCGAAGCCGGATATTTCCGCCGGAGGCATCGAGAACGACGTGGAATATTCGTATCCTCTTCCTCCAGCGGCGCCGCGCGGAGACTCACCGACGTAGTCGAGGAACGGCAGGAAGTTCACTGCTGCAAGCGCGAATGCGAACGCTACCGCAGCCAGTGCGAGACCAAGCCTCGCGAGAATTTTGGGAGCTCCTGCTTCGCGGAACTGCCAGGCACAGAACAGAGTCCAGGCCGCAGCTGCAATCAGCAGGTAATAGTTGCTCTGGATCTGAAAGCAGAGCAGCGAGAATCCAAGTGTCGCTGCAAGCCCCACGAACGGAGCGATGCGTCCTGTACGCATCCCGCGATGCAGACAGAAAAACACGAGCGGCGAAAACGTCGCGACGATAATTCGTCCATCATGTCCGCTGTACACACCCGACATGGTGATGCCGGTGAACATGAACGCTAGCCCGGCGAGAAACGCTATCCACGTTCTTGCTCCCAGCTCGCGAGCGAGTACATACATCCCCGTACCACCAATCGCGAACTGCGTGAGCAGCAGTGCAGGAAAAATTCGCGAGTCCGGCAGGAGGAACATCAACAGAAGACGCGTCGGGTAGTACGTGCTTCCCGGATTCGCGTGAAGCGGCACGCCGCCATAGACGTACGGCACCCACTTTGGAATCACTCCCGATCGAAGCTGGTTCGACAGGAATTCCATGAACTGGTATCCGCCGGCCAGATAATCGGTGCCGAATATTCCTCTTCCCGGGAAAAACGCGGGAGCGAAATACACTATGGCGAGAGCGAAGAAAATTCCCGCGGCTGTCTTGAAAGGAACGTCGAGCTCGGCGTCCACTGGCCGGAGGGCAGCCGACACGCGCGGAGTCGGAGTCTGCCGGCTCTTGTTCTTAGCTTGTTTTGAGGGACTCATCGCACACAAAACTCTAGGAGACCCGTGATTAGCGCCAGTCTTTGCTGCGGAATCGACAATTACTTTTGCGAGCGTCTCCTGACGGCGGTCTGATACACGTCTTTCAGATCACTGACAATGGCGTCCCACCCAAATCGTTTGTCGGCGAATTCAGTCCCGCGCCTGGCAATCGAGGCGAGCTCTTCCGGATTGTCCATCGCCCGACGAATTGCCTGCGCCAGCGCATCTGCGTCGCCCGGAGGAACGAGCAGTCCGGTGTCGCCATTTGCGACAATGTCAACGATTCCACCGGCGGATGAAGCGATCACGGGCTTTCCATAGCCCATCGCCTCTATGAGAACCACGCCGAGGCCTTCGGTGTCACCCGTTTCAGTAACGATCGCGGGAAGCACAAGGGCATCGCACTCTCCAAACCTCCGCGCGATTGTTTGCGAGTCCACTACGCCATCGAATGAGACGCTCGACAATTTCAAGGTTTGAGCGAGTGCCTTGAGCGACTCGCCCTCGGGTCCGCCTCCAACAATCCGGATCCTGAGCCGCGGATCTGATTCCAGCAGTTTTGCCGCGCGGAGAAGTACGTCGACGCCCTTTCGCTTTACGAGACGTCCGACAAAGAGAAGCTCGAATTTGTCATCGACTCCTCGCAAGGCATTGCCGGACGCTTCTGCTCGACTGACAGCCGCTGCGCCAAATGGAATCGTTACCGTCTCGACATTCGGTGCAAATTCACGCAAGCGCGTTCCTGTATAGCTGGATATCACTGTGATCGCGTCGGAGTGGTCGACGATATTCTTGAGAATCGGTCCGAATATTTTGCGGGCAATTCCCTTCCACGTCAGCTCGGCGGAAAAGAAAGTTGACACAAGCGCAGCACGAGACGCATTCCGCGCAGCTACGCCAAAGATTCCATGAGGAATTGGCCAGAACGCGTGAACAACGTCGAAGTCACCTTCGTGCGCAACACGCCTTGCCGCCGCAGATCCCGCGGCGATGTATGCCGGCAAAAGCGACAGCATCAGAGGGTTGCGTGAGATCCGTTCGAGTGCCGGCATGTCGTGCGTGAGCGTTTCCATCGACTCGAGTGCATAACGAAAACGATGCACGAGTATTCCGTCGATGACACTCGTTGTGGACCCTTTATATGATGGAGCAAGCACTTCCACTGTCACTCCAGCTTTCTTGAGCTGAACTATGGTTTCGCCCATCCACGGAGTAATGACGTCGCCCTCGTGCCGCGGATATGCGGTGACGATGAAGAGAACTTTCATTCGTCCTGGTTCGATCAGCTCGCGCCCTGAAGGTCCTGCCAGAAATGCGGATACGAAACGGCGACGCAGTCAGGGTCATCGATGTCGATCGAGTTTCCTGCAAGAGCGCCCAGTACACCAAAAGCCATCGCTATGCGATGGTCGCCGTATGTCGTAATCCTTCCGGCGAGCTTTTTCTTGATTCCGCTCACGGCAAAGCCATCGGGAAATTCTTCAATCGACGCTCCTACAGTCCGGAGATTCTGCGCTACTGCGGCAATCCTGTCGCTCTCCTTCACTCGCAGCTCCTTTGCTCCCCGCACCTCGACGTTGACGCCTGCGCCCGCTGCAACACACGCGAGGAGAGGAAGCTCATCTATCATCGCGGGAATTTCGGGAGCGCCGACAACGCAATCGCGAAGGCGCGATTTTCTCGCGACGACTGTCGCTGCGAGATCTCCCGCCACAGCAAGACGATCCTCGTAATCGATGCGAGCCCCCATCTCCCTGAGCGTATCCATAAATCCTGTGCGAGTATGATTCACACAAACGCCAGGCAGCCGGACTTCCTTCACGCCGCCGAGTACGGCAAGTGCGACGAAGTACGCAGCAGACGACGGATCGCCCGGAACTGTCAGCTCGAGCGGTCCGATGTTTTCAACAGGTGAGAGGCTAACTGAAGTTCCGTCAGCCTCGACTGGAGCCCCGAGGGAGACGAGCATTCGCTCAGTATGGTCGCGTGATTTCTGCGCTTCAATCACCGTGACCTGCACGCCGGCCGACAAGCCAGCGAGAAGAATCGCGCTCTTTGTCTGTGCGCTGGCTGCCCGCGTATTCCAGGAAATTCCGGCGAGCCGACCGCCGTGAATTGTCATTGGAAGACCGTCCTCGCGGGCAAACTCGAAGCGTGCACCCATCGCAGTCAGCGGCTCAGCTATTCTCTTCATCGGTCTTCGACTCAGGCTGGCATCTCCCTCAAACCTTGATGCGAATGGATGAGCCGCGACAACTCCGGACATGAGTCTGACGGTAGTGCCGCTGTTGCCGGCATCGAGAGAAGAACCTGGTTGTCGCAGTCCCTGTAAGCCCTTTCCGCTGAACCTGAAGGATTGGGACAAATCGGGAATCCTCACGCCGAGTGACCGAAGCACGCTTGCAGTAGACCGGACGTCCGCCGATTCGAGAATCCCGGAGATCTGCGACTCGCCGGCAGCGAGTGCGCCGAGTATCAGGGCGCGATGCGATATCGACTTGTCTCCCGGCACGCGGATCGTTCCGCGCGCCGTCATCTCAGCCAGCCTTCGAGAGCTGTCGCACTGTCCGTCTTGTCGTCGCGATACTTCACAATGACGGGAGTCTGAAGTGACAAGCCCTCGCCTTCGCCCCACTCCGAGCTCACACGCCGAGCACCAGGAACAACGACAGCACCGCGTGGAATTTCCAGTGGATGACCGGCAGTTCCGCGATAGACCTTCTCATTGACGAGATCGAATACCGGCGTGCCGCGCGTGAGTACAACTCCGGCGCCGATTACAGCGCGCTCTCTCACAACCGTTCCTTCATATATCCCGGAATTGCCGCCGACTATTACATCATCTTCCACAATCACTGGTGATGCGTTTACCGGCTCGAGCACTCCACCGATCTGCGCTGCCGCGCTAAGGTGCACTCGCTCTCCAACCTGCGCGCACGACCCGACAAGCGCGTGTGAATCAACCATAGTTCCCGTTCCGACATGGGCACCGACGTTTATGTACATCGGAGGCATGCACACAACTCCTGTCGCTACGTAAGCTCCCCGACGAATTGCCGACCCCCCGGGGACAACTCGCACGCCATCCTCGATTCTCAAGTTGCGTGGAGGATATGTGTTCTTGTCAAAGAATCTCAAAGGACCGTACTGCCCTGACATATCGGTGAGCTTCCCGATCTGAAATCCGAGCAGGATTCCGCGCTTCACCCACGTCACTGCGTGCCAATTCGCGTCGGAATCTTTTTCTGCCGACCGCACCTCACCTGCTTCAAGTGCATCGAGCAGATCGGAAACAACCTGCCATGCATTGCTCGACGGCGTGGTTGCGTTCAGCTCAGCTTCGATTCTTTCCTGTAGTGTCGAAGCCTTGCTCACTCCAGGACTCCGGCGGTACGAAGCGCTCTTCGCACCGCGTCGGTTTTCGAGTCAGCAAGCGGCACCAGCGGAAGGCGAAGAACATTCTCGAACCTGCCCATGAGAGAAAGCGCCGCCTTCACCGGCATCGGATTCGACTCGATGAAAGCTGCGACCGTCCATTCAGCGAGCTGATGCGCGAGCTCGCGCGCGCCATCGACGTCGCCTTTGTCATACAGCTCGCACACGCGAGATGCAGATCTCGGAACTACGTTGGAGGTGACAGAAATCACGCCGTCCCCTCCCTCCGCCATCACTGCGAGCGCTAAGCCATCATCGCCCGACAAAACTGTAAAGTCATCGGGCTTGTTGCGAATGATCTCGGTAATCTGCGCGAGATTCCCCGAAGCCTCCTTCACCGCCGTAACGTTCGGATGCTCTGCAAGTGCGAGCGTCGTAGGAGCTTCAACGTTGCTTCCAGTTCTTCCGGGAACGTTGTAGACGATCAGCGGAAGATCGACTGCATCCGCAATCGCCCGGAAGTGCGCTTCGATCCCGCGCTGCGGCGGCTTGTTGTACATCGGTGACGTGTGAAGCAGATGCGTCGCGCCAGCGTCACGCATTTCTTTGGAAAGAGCGATGGCTTTTTTAGTGTCGTTCGAGCCTGCCCCCGCGGCAACTGGAACGCGCCCCTTCACCTGATCGACAGTGATCTCAACAACGCGACGATGTTCTTCGCTGGTCATCGTCGCTGCTTCACCTGTTGAGCCGCACGGAACGACGAAGTGAATTCCTTCAGTCACCTGCCATTCCACAAAATCGCGCAGGCCCTGCTCGTCGATTTCACCGGATTTTGTGAACGGCGTAGCGAGTGCGGTGCCGCAGCCGCGGAGCAGTACGCGCCCTTTCGAATCATCTGGCATTCTGATCATGCGTCTGTGAACCCGAGCACGTCGCGCATTGTGAAAACCCCTTTCTTTCCCTTGAGCCATGCTGCTGCACGCAGCGCGCCGTCGGCGAACACGCGCCGGTCCCGCGCCTCGTGACGCAGAATTATCTGCTCGAACGGCGCGTCGAAGATCAGCTCGTGTGTTCCCGGGACCGATCCGGTTCGAATGCTCGTCACCGGGAGGTCTTTCTTAAGCTCGCCCTTCATTGCATTCGCGATTGCCAGCGCCGTCCCGGATGGAGCATCCTTCTTTGCGGAGTGATGAGTCTCCACCATTGCTGCGGAGAAGTCGGATTTCGACATGATTCGTGCAGTCTGTCGCGCGAGCTCGACGAACAAATTCACTCCGATCGAGAAATTTGCGGCCCACAACAATGTCGCGCCTTCATCGTTCGCCGTTTCGGTGATCACTGGCAGTGAGTTGTACCAGCCTGTGGTTCCGACAACAACAGGCACACCTTCATGAATGCAGGCCATGATGTTCGGGACGGCGGACGCCGGCTCGGTGAATTCGATTGCAACATCGGGATCGCCAAGTGCGCGGCGTGTGATTCCCACACCGCCCTGATTGTGCTCCGCATCGAGCATTGCAGTAAGGTGCCAGCCGCGCTCCTGCACCATCTGCGCGATTGTGCGTCCCATTTTGCCATCACCGATCACCGCAATCGCGGGCTGGTTCATTGCGCGTCGCCTCCGAAGAATTCCGAATGCAGCCTGCGCATCGCCGGATTCACTGCGTCCGCATCGACGATGACCGTGA
>JBKPNY010000233.1:0-3364 GCA_046732835.1 Gemmatimonadota bacterium
CTCAGCTCTGACTCTGTCGCGGGGAGACGGCGCTAATAACAAGAAATTGTAGCGGCATCATACTGAATGAGTATTCATTCAGCAAGCGATTAGGTGGGGTTTTGCAAGCAAACTACGACGAGCGTCGCGGCAAAGCGATCATGGTGGCGCTTTGTTCAAATGATGGGCAGGCAGTTAAATAGGCGTGGGCGAATCTCCCAACCGGGTCGAACGCCAAAGGTGCGACAGTCGGCATCTGGACTGAAAGTTTAACGAAGTTCGACTGCCGCTCCTTCAGCGCTCGCTTATGAAATTTACCGGTCTAGTCCACGCCCTAACGGGCGTGGCTATTAACCGCCGGCTATCCGGACGTAAGCAGGTGAGTGAGACACGAGCGAGTCAACGCGTGGTAGCCAACGTAGGAAGTCGAAGCCGCACGAGGATCTCCTGCAAAACAGATTAGAGACTTCACTCCTGATAACCACTGAGGTCCGGTGAGTTTCTCGTGCCGGCTGGCGTTGCTGCTTGTCGCCTTGAATCTTCGAACAATGGCTACTCGCTCCGGCAAGAGTTAAGGCTGGGTAGCTACCCAAGTACCATCATTCTGCCCAAGTGCTGCATCTTTTGCTCCTGCGCCTTCATGCATTTCCTTTGCGCGTCGACCGGCAATGCTGGTTAGCCGTCCAGCAGCATCAAAAACGGCCGTGCCCTGGTAAACCAGGTCGAAGGTGCCTTTGTCTTGTCTTATCTCGACATAAAAGGCCACTGGATCGGGCCCGACCTCCGTGGCCTGACCTTTGAGAGCGGCGCCAGGTTGCCCATTCACAATCCGCCGGCACGCTCCATCAATTTCTCCTGTGTCGAGAATGCCTCTGAGGTCAAAGTTGCCCAAGTCGTCATGTGTCAACCGTCTATTAACTGGGTCCACGATGAAAGACGTATAAGTCGATGCGAGTGGGTGTGCCATTAAGAACCTCCTGGGTTGTTGTTAGTGTTAGCGGCATGGTGGAGTGCTTTGCGCAGAACTCATCCACCGATGTACTACGTTGTTCACTTCAGTTGCTGGAAGCGCATAGCCACTCTCATTAGAGTTTCTGCGGTTCCAGAAATTCAAAAGCCATATCTGCCGAGAAGCTCATGCAGACGGGAGCCGGCTTCTTTTGACGGTGATCTCTCCCTACCTCCCAACCTAAGCAAAACGACTGATTGTCCGTTTGCAAAAACGACACTAGCCTTGTCGCTTGCTATGAAAGCAAAGTCTGCAAATGACGGTTCCTCGATTCGTTCAACTTTTATCGACTTGTATTCAGCAAGCAATCGCAGGAGGAGTTCGCGAGCCGCATCCTCATCGCTGCACTCGAACAAGTCTTCCCGAAACACCAAGTCCGTTCCCGTGACGGCCAGAAGCACGGTACGGAGTTTCGTGCCATCCATGAAGGTTTGAGATTGCTCATCTAGCCTTTCCCAACGGTAGGGCGCCGGGAGCTGGGTTTCCTGAAGGCCACGCCAAGGTGGCGTTCCAGGATGAAGTGAGCTTGGCCAGGTATCGAATTGGTAACGATTCTTTAGTAACTCGACGAATTGAGGATCTAATTCGGTGAATACTGCCGGGACCTTGACTCCAATTTTTCGGTTCTTTCCCGGTAATTGTGGCTCAATCTTGAAGTCAGGGTCCAGCAGAGGCTTGTAGCTAAGGCCAACCCTCAGTGAAAACGGTAAATTGGCTGGCAGCAGAGCCTGGAATTTTCCCCCGGGGCTTTGGTTTAGTTGCAAGCACGCATCAAAAACTGAACCGCTGATACCGTTCCACGCCACCTCATGGTTCTCAAAATGGTCAGGGGCAGGACTGGTTTTACCGATTAGGATGATGGGGTTTGTATCGAAGGCGCTGGGAAAATAAACCTCACGCGTTTTGCAACCGAGTATGTTTGCGAATGAGGAGACGATGGTCGCGCAGTCGGAACAATTAAGGCAATGGCACATAGCGGTTTGTCGACTCAGCAGCTTCAGAAAGTTCGTACAATCGAAGTTGGCGAGTGCGTAGGTTGCGGGACCGGGTTGATAAATAACCAGTCCGCGTCCGAGGTTATTAACCTCGCGGGTGATCTTTTCCGTCGCCTGGTCAACATTTTGTGCCGACGCCGCCCAATCGCACGCCACATCCAACACATCGGTCCAGGGTAACTGGGTATTGTCACCGCTTGTCGTATCCTGGCTCCAGGGTGGTTGCGGCAGGTCGATAACTGAGTAGATCTTGTGAGCAGTTTCGACCAGGGGAATCCAATCAGTTCCTGGTGGTACGCGAAACTTCCAGCTCCAGACAATCGTGTTTATGCCTACACCAACGGTCGAGAGGCGAACATCCTGTAAGAGGAAGGGGACAAAATCACTCTCGCCGTTGGCTCCGAAGGTTACGATAGCTTTCTCAACTCTACCCAAAACATTTGGCACGGCCGGCTGCGCATCAACTGCCTTAACTTCGATTGTGGCATTCGGATCCGAACAAATGAATTTTGCTTTGATTGAGATGGGGTGGCCGGAAGTTTGCTCGATTGCGTAAGCCGCGCGGGAGTCGTTATGAAAAGGGTCGGGGTCGGGTTTGGGTTTCCACTCGGGAAACGGCTCCAGGTCGTCCTCGTTTCTCCTGATATTGAACGCATCCCCGGTCGCTGACGACTGATCGTGGTTGAACTTGATTGCTTCGAGAGAAACTTGCATGGACTACATTCCTCAAAAAGGTTAGCGCAGATCAGAGTTCAGATAATTTAGCCAGATCGAGACGTGCGGCCGTGAGCTTGTCGGCGCAGCATCTATATTCCCAACCTGTTTATTAGTCAAGATGAATCGTCAACAAATGAAAGGCATCTGAACTTCTAAGTCGGCTTTACCTGCAGTGTCGGAAACGACGAAAGCATTTCGTAGTAACCCAGTGCGTGCTCTCAAACACGTCGTCAATCCTCCGCGATTGAAATACATTCTTACGTGGTATCACAGGAAGCCATCTGTGAATCGCCGGCAACCCGGTTCGTGCGGATCGATCGCAGTTGAACGAGTTGCCAGACTGCGAAACCAGCCAGCACGAGTGTAAAGAGCTGCACGTACGTCAGCCGCGCGAACGGTTGAGTCGCCCACGGCACCACGTAAAGACACGACAAAATGACCTGGTACGGCGCCGAAAACCGAGGACGACTATTTCCGGCGCGGCGGTACTCGACGTCGGTTGTGATCAAGGCGCTCAACACTACGAGTGTGCTGACATAAATCCCGAGGTATACGTTCAATACGAGCGTTGCTGTGATCGTGAGCGCCCAAACAAGGTTCTGGTGAAGGCGTGTCGCTTCGCACATCGATCCCTTCTGTCGCTTTGCACCACTACGCCACCACT
>JBKPNY010000234.1:0-1603 GCA_046732835.1 Gemmatimonadota bacterium
GTGACCGGATAACTAAGGTGACCGTCACTCTCGCTGAAGGCGCGGGTTCCGTTCGCGGTGCCGTTAGCGCCGCACCGAATAGTTCGCTGCCGAAGTTATCCGTTCACCTTGTTCCGGCTGAGAAAGAAAGCGCTGAGGACGTCTTGAGATTCTTTAGTAGTGCTGTGCAGGCCGATGGGACTTTCTCTATCAGCAATATCCCACCCGGCAACTACTGGGTTCTGCCACGAATCGGCGAATCAGCCACCGACGAAAAGTTACGCTCGCCTGAAGAAGCCGAAACTCGCCTGCAGATACGCCGCGAAGCTGAAAGCGCAAAAGTGCAACTCGCGTTCAAGCCCTGCCAAAACCTCGTGGATTACCAGTTGCTGTTTAAGAACTCGAGTTTGAAAAACTAGCGGACTGGAACGCAACCGTCCTGGTTGCAGCGTGGGAAAAAATAACTCAAGACGCAGGCGAGACGCTTGCGCTTCAGTCGCGTTCTTAGGCTTCGAACCGCCGCCTCCGAAACTGAATTGTCAAGGCGCGGAAGCACTGATCTTTGTCCACTCTTTCACTTGGGGTCGGAACGACGATGGAGACCTTGACGCTTTGCAAGGACGGTTGCTAGACTCCGAATTACTTACCAGTCAGAGCCCGGCGCATTCGGCGTCGCTCGGATTTTCCCCCAGACCCGCGCGTGCGGCGCAGTCTGATTTTCAAACCCAATGGAGGTGCTGCGTGGGCTTCAAAGTCGGCCAGAAGGTTGTTTACCCTAATCATGGCATCGGAACTATAGAGCAAATCGAACAGAAGCAAATCGGCGCTAATAAACTCCCGTTCTACACGCTTCGGCTCGCTGCCAATAACTCACTAGTTCTCGTCCCAGTCTCAAACGCTACAGAAGTCGGTCTCAGATCCCCAATCTCATCAGGCGAATGCGAAATGCTTTTTAAGGTATTAGCTGACGACTTCTCGTTTCCTGCGAACGATTGGAAAGACCGCTTCAAGGATTTTTCAGAAAAGATGCGCACTGGCGATGTGTTCGAGGCCGCAGAGGTCCTCAAGCACCTCACCTATCTCAATCAGCTGAAACCGCTTTCGTTCCGCGAGCAACGCATGCTCGAACGCGCCCGCTATCTGGTTATTTCAGAGTTAGCCGCTGTTTGCCGCCAGCCTGAATGCAACATAGAACCGCGTGTCGAACAGGCCCTCACCCGGGCTTGTATGAAGCATGACCGCCGCCCAGCGCGCGCTCGCGCTGCCGGAGCGGCTGCGGGACACTAAGAATTACCTCATCAATCCGTCCTAAGCGGAAAGCGATCTTTTGGTAAATCGCTTTGCCATACCGTTGTGCGCACGCTTCGGAACCGGGGCGTCCCGCCGCAACGCTCCGCAGGAGCGAAACCTTTTCGCGCAGCTCTCATAGGGGGCGAGACGCCCGCGGTCCCAGCGTCGCCCGCGCTGCCATGCTATAATCCGCCACGCAACGCACCTATGGTCCACGAGTTCACAACCCCCCTCTTTTTCTAGCATGTCAGAACCTCCAAGTTATTTGTTTCATTTCATGTCGCTCGCACAGGTCGAGGCGGGCTCTGAGATGGCATGGCTGATAACGTTATTC
>JBKPNY010000235.1:0-1637 GCA_046732835.1 Gemmatimonadota bacterium
GCGAACTCTCGGGCGTGTTCATGTCGGCGTGAGCGTCGAACCAAATCAGACCAGGTTGTTGCTCGTGTTTGCGGCAGTGAGAAGAAAATCCGGAAAGTGAGCCGATCGCGATCGAGTGGTCTCCTCCGAGAACCACCGGCAACTCGTTCGCATTCAAAACCTCTTCAACTGTTTGCGCCAGCTCTTCACACGTCCGGCTGATTTGTGCGACGTACTTTAACTTGTCTCCGGCAGCAGGTGCTGTTTGTTCTTCCTCGACTTCCAGGTCGCCGAGATCGCGAACCTTGTAGCCGAGCTGCGTAATGCGCCGAACCAGACGCGCCACGCGCAACGCAGCCGGCCCAAGCTCGACCCCGGCCATGCTCGCTCCATACGCGAGGGGCACGCCGATGATGCCGACCGTTTTCTTAGACTCAGCGTCCGTGCTGCTATCGTTTTGAATTGTCTCTGCGACAACCGTGTCCGACATATAGTTTCTTCAGCCGCCAAGATTAAGATTGAAGCCGCCGCCACCGCCGCCCTGGGTCGGGAAAAATGGTTTCAGCAAACTCGCAAGCGCCGCAAGGTTTCGAGTTTGAATCAGGATTTCTCCAGGCCCGCTAAATTCCGCGACGATACCTTCGCCGCTCATCATGCTGCGGAAGAACCCAGCCGCCGCTTTGCGCAACGTGTACTGCGTCGACCCTTCCCACGCTACGAGATGACCAGTGTCCACGACGTACCGTTCGCCGGCCCGCAGCGTTTTGCGATGGATCGCGCCAAACGATGACACGAGCAAAAGTCCGCGTCCCTGAACCATCAACACGAACAGCCCTTCGCCGCCGAAAAATGATTTCGCTCCGCCCCACTTTGTGTCGACCGTCAAACTGGCATCACCGGCGAGATAGGAACTGGACTGAACAAAGAACGTCTGGTTGTTGAGCTCGATGGCCGCGATATCTCCGGGGGCACCGGGTGCGAACGTTACTTCACCGGGACCACCGCGCGCGGTGAACGTCGAAACAAACGCTGATTCGCCACCGGCCGCACGTTTGATCGCCCCGAACAGGCCGCCCTTCATTTGCGACTGCAGCTCAATGTTCGCAGACATCGAAACCATTGCACCCGCTTCAGCCTGAATCGACTGTTCCGCCTGCAGTTGAATTACCGCGAGCGAAAACGCCGGCTGGTGCAGTACTTCATATTTGTAGCCGCCGCCCGAACCACGCGAGTCTTCATCGATGTGAATGCCGTGGCTTTGTGCAAATCCACCTGGCTGTTGCGGCGCCGCCGCCTGCGCGGCATTCGCCTGCAGGTTGTAACCACATCCGCCACAGAACGAGGCGTTTTGCAGTAGTTGAGCGCCGCACTTCGGACAATTCATATGGTTACTCCCTGTGATTTTTCGTTGATGATTGCCACCGCTTGTTCGGCCGTGTTTGCAAAGTCGAGCGCCGCCACGTCCGCCTCACTGACGGCGAGATACTTTTGCCACTCGCGCACGATCGGCGGCCAGCATTCGCCCAGCAGCACGAGCGGTCTTGGGCCAATAACGCGCGTTTGAATTTTGTTCCAGACAAGAGATAACTCGGTGACAGTGCCCATACCGCCGCGAATCGCGATGAAGCCGACTGAGCGAGTTATCAGGCGCTGAAGCC
>JBKPNY010000236.1:0-4108 GCA_046732835.1 Gemmatimonadota bacterium
TGAAATAGACGACAGCAGTGTCGAGCCCTGTTTTTGATCGCTCCTGCCAGGCGTTGACGCCGCGGCGATATGCCTCCTGTGCCTGGCTTTTGTCGGATCGGTTCGAGCGCTCAGCCTGTGAGGCTGCGATTACAAGCCAGATAATTAGTATCACGGGAACACTAAATCCGACCATCCAGAAACTCTTTGGCCGGTGCGAGGCTGCCTGGGCTGTTCCGGCAGCCTGAGCGACTGCCGGCGGGGGTGTCTTGCGAAGTGTCTTTACCGCCGGTTGTGAGATCGCAGCGATTGCTTTTTCGATTTTAGGATCCGGCTCGACCTCGAGCTCCCTGCGTACTCGATCCTGATATGCGCGAGCCTGCTGAATGGCTGCTGTTCCATCACCCAGAGCAATGAGCTCTTCGATGAGCGACAAAGCGAATCGTGCAGAGAGCGGATCCGATGCAGAAAGTTTGTATTTCCACAGAACTGCCTGCGCATGATCGTTCGCAGACAAAGCGCGTGAAGCGAGAGTATCCAGGGCTTTCTGATACTGCTGATGGAGTCTCGAGCTTGCCGAGTCGATCCAGGTCTCGAGGTCGCGGCTGTCTTCTATCTGAACGCCGTCGAGCAGGCGTCCGCCGTATGCGCCAACGGCTTCCTCGAGATTTTCTTCGCAGATGAATTTCTCGAAGCGGGAGATGTCGGTTGATATCGTGTCGGGATCGAGACGCAGCTCGTGTCCTTCGGAGACGAATGGATCTACCTCGAGAGCGCGCCGGGTGGCGTAGATGAGCTGGTCGAGTGCATGCCGCGACCGTTCCGAGTCGCTCTCCGGCCAGAGCAGGGCCTGGAGTTTCTCACGCGACAGACCGCGCTTTCCGGCGGCTGCAAGAACAGCGAGAAGCCCGAGCCGTCGCTTCTGAAGTGCGGCTGCGGGCGGTGGCGCTCCGTCCGAATGAAGTGAAAGAGACCCCAGAACATTCAGGTGCAGCATTTTTTTCCGGGCGGAAGAGTCTGTGAGCGTCTCGTGAGAAGCTGGTGAGCCCCGGAAAATATCATGAGGGCCGTTCGTTACGGGGGCAAGCTTTGCACCCCCGGACTATCAACCCTCGAGTGTTGGAGACGTACCAATGTACCGAGCCACATTTGCATTTCTCGCCCTGGCCGCTGTAACGGGCTGTCGAAGCAGCGACCCAATCCAGCCGCCAGCCATGCAGCACAACTCGCCCGCAGAGATGGCCTTGAGGAACCCCGAGCTCGAGAAGTCTCCCGAGGTTCAGTCGGGGCTAGCTCAGATCCGGGAGGCAACAGCGGCGTATCACGATTTCGACACAGCGGTTGCGGCGGGTTACACGGTATGGTCACCGGACCCTGCAACGACTGCGTGTCCGAGCAGCGCCGAAGGGAACATGGGATACCACAAAGTGAATGTGAGTCTCAGGGGATCTGCCGCAAATCCTGCGGCGGGTGATGCAGTGATCGATCCACTGCGTCCCGAGATGCTTCTATATGAAAAGATGGCGAATGGAAAAATGAGACTCGTGGGAGTCGAGTATCTCGTATTCACGGCAGCATGGGAGGCAGCACATGGAGCCGGTGCTGCTCCGCCGGAAGTGTTTGGTCAGCCGCTGCTTGCGAGCTCGCACACATTCCCCGGCGGGACTGGCAACATCGCGCATTACGAGCTCCATGTGTGGGTATGGTCGCCGAACCCGCTCGGCATGTTCTACCCGTGGAATCCGAATATCACCTGTTGAGAGGAGTACCGTCGATGTCGAGTAGTCGATTCAAATTGCTTCTCGGTCTTCTCGTTGTCCCTGCGAGTGTTGCTGCCGCGCAAACTGGTCCGAGAAGTATCGAAGTCGTGATGCCGAGAGATATGGGGCGCACCGGTGCTTTCAGATCGCCTGTTACCACTGAAGAGCTTCAGGTACAGGTGAAGCTCTACAATTCCGGCGGTGATGTTATGAGTGGATGTCGCTCGACATTTACGAGCGGCAATCCGTCAGTGCTGCGTATTGTTCGCCAGAATGGTCAAAGCGCGTGGGTTGTTCCTGCGTCTCAAGGCATCACCGAGATAACTGCGACTCCAGCGTGCAATGCAAAGCTCACGCGAACTGTTCCCGTAGTTGTGGGGAATGCTGCAATCGAGTCACCCGTGAGAGCGCCGGCCAGGACTTCGCCAGTTCGCGAGCAGGGGCACACTGCTTACGTGTTTTATCCGATGTCGATCGAGATGAAGCCGCCGGGATACTTTCCCATTGTTCAGGGAAACCTCGTGGTGCTCAAAAAATGGGGAGAGTTCCAGATTGTTGCAGAGGTTGTGGACAGCCTGGATGTAGTTGTAACTCCGGCTGAATTCCCAATGAAGTGGGAAAGCTCGAATGAGGGTGTACTCAAGGTAAAGAGCGTCGACGGTCATTCCGTTTTTCTCGAGCCCGTTGGTGTGGGAAGCTCGATCATAACCGGGAGCATCGAGGGAATGCGCCAGATCTTTCCCGTGGTTGTGATTGAAGGTGAGAATGCGCCGCAGACTGACAGCAAGCTTGCTGCAACGACAGTCGTACGCGGATATCGATTGATGGGAACTGGCGCACTCGGCTCACTTACACCGGTGGCTGCAGAGACGTCGGGTACTCCGGTTCTCACATCGCCAACAAAGGCGAGCTCTGATGCGCTCACCATCAATGGTGTCGAGGTTCAGGATGCGGATATTCGCGTAGTTACGAAGACTACTCCTGTAACTCCTGCTGACGTGTATGTCTCGATTGACGATTTAGCCGAGTCGATTCGTCCGCCTGGTGGAACTGTGGTGAGAGTTTCGGGATCGACGCTGACGATTGGGCCGGCTGCAGACAGTCTCGACAATTTCTTTGGCAATCCGATTTCACTTCCAATTACGGTAAAGCCGGGCACTGGCGGTGTGTCGCTTCCGATTACGGTGAAGCCGGTTGGCGATGCGACTTATGCAAATCCGCTGTCGCTGCCGATCACCGTGAAGACCGGAGGAGTGTTGTCGACGGGAGTGAAGATGATCGAAGGACAGCCTTACGTTCCGCTGTCTGATCTGTCGAAAGCAATTGGTGGAACGCCGGTGCTAAAGAGCGGGAGCATATCGATTACTGGTTCTGCGTGTGCAACGTGTGCGATAGTACCGCTTGGATCAGTGTCACCGCCTCAGTAATGAGGAGCTGTTATCTGGTTCGATGCAATCGTTCGGCGACCATTCGCCTGAACGTTCCGTCCTCGAGGTATTTGCGGAGATTCTTTCCGGGACATCCAGTGTCGGCGTAGTTGTAATGTCCGCCCAGTCTGTCGAGAGGAAGATCGAACTGGTCCAGGGCCCACGCCATCATGTCAGCGATTGCATTCAGCTGCTGAGGGGTGGGCTCCTGAATTTCGTAGTTGCCGATCACGCTGATCAGGAAATGACCGCCTGGATCATAGGCGGTATTCGTCTCGCCCATGAAGTGATAGTCGCGGCCTTCATAGATGTCGCCGTCCAGCCCGAGAAGAAAATGATATGGAACATCCCACCAGTTGCGGTCGGATGCGCCCCATGATTGAAGACCGCGCAATCGTGCGACGGGAGAATCACCGGGAAGCAGTGGCTTTGAATCACCGGTGTGATGCAGTGTAACGTGCGTGATGTTGTGAGGAATGCGGAGCCGCATGTCTGCGCCGCCGGCGATTTCTGAATTCCTGATTTTCTCCGGCAGTGACGCGAGCGTTGCGACTTCCAGTGCGACGAGTCCGGAGCCCAATTCACCAGGGCCGTAGATCGCAACGACAGCGATGTGAAAGCCGTTCCAGTTGAAGGCTGATCCTTCGCGTGCGATTCGTTCTTCGTTCTTGTCGTTCAATACCATGCCGAGCCGTACGATGTCGACGGGTTTTGCGCCGGTCGAATCGACGGAGACGCTCAGGATATTGATCCTTAGATTCTCGAACGCGAGAAAGTCTCCTGCTTTCTTGTTGCGGCGAGCTGCGTTTGCTGCGTAGCCGAGTGGCGGAGTTGTCTGCCATTCGCTGTGGGGAATGATCTTTGGCTTTGGAACAGTAGGAGTATGCTGGGCGGTGGCGCAGCCGAGTATTGCAGTCAGGGCGAGATAACGGATTAGTGGGT
>JBKPNY010000237.1:0-2406 GCA_046732835.1 Gemmatimonadota bacterium
ATCTTCACTGCTCGAGTTCAGTATTGCGTTGGGCTTTTGTATGCGCCGCGATTTCGCGAACGCGCGCAACATCGTCTTCGCTCAGCGTCTGTGTGTCGAATGTGATGGCGTACGCAACAGGGAGGATGACAATCGGGAGGAGACCTATGCCGTAGATGATGATGGCAGCTCGAAGCGGTAGTCCAAAAACGATTCGTTCAGATTCAGGCAGCGCCAATGCGAGACAGAAGCCCGCAGCAAGCACGAGGAAAACGAACGCGAACGGAAGCTTTAGCGATCCGAGCCCACGCTTTCCTCGAGCGGCACCGAGTGCCATGATCGCTCCCAAAGCTGCCGGGATGCCGATAGCTAGAAGCCATGGTCCCCATGCGGGCGCTCCTCCTTTCGCGAAGGCAGAAGCGTATCCAGCTGCAATCGCAACTGTCGCAGCAATGAGAACAATTCGCGCAACGGTGCGTGTGGTATCCCGGAGCATGCACCAATTTAGCTGCCGCCGGCGATCTCAGTCCGGATACTTCGCTACCGTTTCGTGCGCGATTTTCTGAAGAAATCGTAAAGTCGCTTCGTCAGTCGACAGCGTGACGCCGAAAACCACCGCTGTTCCGCGCAGAAGTCTCGAGTCATGATGCGTCACTTTCTCGTACACAACGAGAGCAGTGAGATACGTTCCGAGAGCTCCCGGGTGATATCCATCACCGCCGTAGAGTGGAAGCGATGGATTCTGCTCGAGCGCCGTACGCCACGCTTCGCCCGCGGGAATCAGAACGCCATTTGACACAGATTTGGCAGCCGCAAGTGACGATGCAAGAACGGCTGGAAACAGCTGCGGCTGCGATGATTGCGGCCAGGTCATCAGCTGCGCAGTAACTCCGCCCTGGGCCTTTACGATTGGATCGAGCAGTCTTGTTGCGATGATGAGCGTGTCGCGATTCACACCGACAGTTGTCGGTCCCTGCTGAAGCACAACCATGTCCCATTTCTGCGACTTGATCACATCGACTGCATTGCTCAAGCCCAGTGCGTGATCTATCACGGCGAAGTTCGCTTGAGCGACGGAGCTTACTCGAATCGTATCGCCAACTGAGGCTGCGAGATCAGCAACGAGCTCGGGAAGATCGTTCGTGTAGGTGAGACTGTTGCCAATGAAAAGCACATGATGTCCGCCTTCATCGAGCTGCTTCGGTCCTGGAATATCGATACTGAGACACGCAGCAACAGCAGGTATGAGCAGCGCGAGGAACAAGCGCTGAATATTTTGTGAAAGTGGGGATTTCATGTCAGTAACGTGACAGAAATCCATCAACAGCACCATTCGGGAAGTACGAGCCGTTCGAGGAACGGGACGCGCCGACGTACGCATGTTACGAACCGTATATTAGCCGGAAATGAAATTCACAATCGCAATAGGCTCAGATCACGCAGGATTCAAATACAAGTCGATCATCGTCGACATGCTACGTCGCGACGGATACGAAGTGACTGACATGGGAACCGACTCCGAAGAGCCGGTGGATTACCCGTTGTTCATCCGTCCGGTTGCAGAATCAGTTGCACGCGGGGACCACGATCGCGGAATTGTGCTTGGAGGATCAGGAAACGGTGAAGCAATTGTTGCGAACCGCGTGCGCGGCATCCGCTGCACACTTTGCTGGAACGTTGAATCCGCGCGACTCGGCCGATCTCACAACAATGCGAACGTTCTTTCTCTCGGAGAAAGAATGGTGAGTGAAGACATGATGAAAGAGATCGTTCGCACGTGGCTCGAGACGCCTTTTGAAGGCGGCAGGCACGAGAGACGAATCCAGGAAATCGACGCCCCTTAAGGTTTTCCCGACGACAGCTTCGCGATCATGTCGCGCGCATGATTGTTGGATGGATCGAGCTCGAAAGATTTCCGGTACGCATCGATCGCCTCCTTGTTCTGGCCAGCAGCAACAAGTCCATCGCCAAGACTGTCGTAGACATTCGCTGAAGCTGGAAACGCATCGACATTCTCGCGAAAGAAGACCAGCGCATCCGCCGGCCGGTCGAGACTGAGGAATCGATACCCAAGCCTGTTCAGTAATTCTTCTGGAAAACTCGAAGCAGGACCTTTCTCCTGGAGCGTTTGATAAACCTTCACCGCTGCTGCACCACCGCTGCTCAATGCTGCGCGATAGATCTGATTTCTAATAATTCGTGAAGGTGCGTTGTACGCCTCGTAACCAAGTGCTTCCACTCCCGGGTGTGACCCTGGGCTCACTTGCTGAATTACAGGGCGGACAACAGCGAGCCCCTCGGTGCTGTTCGTGAGATAGACCACTCCATTCCCGCTGGCGAGATCGAGCCACGCGAACGCAGTGAATCCCGACGAAGAATTATCACCATGATGTGCGATTGCTGGACCAGTCGGTCCATCCTCCAATC
>JBKPNY010000238.1:0-12345 GCA_046732835.1 Gemmatimonadota bacterium
CGAACAATTGTCTCTTCGGCGCGAGCCTGAGAGAGACGAAGCCGTCTCTCAGCATTTGGATTCAGCTTGCGACCGAAGATTGATTCAGGAAACAATCCACCGAGCATTTGACCTTCCAGTTCCAGTTATCGGATAAAAATCTAAGGCAGAGTCCGTACCATGGTCAGGACTCCTCCGCCTCGTATTGATCCTTGAGGCTGGCTACCACGTTGGGATCGGCCAGCGTGGTGGTGTCACCAAGGGCGCGACCCTCCGCAATATCACGAAGAAGTCGCCGCATGATCTTGCCCGACCTTGTCTTGGGAAGATCTGCGCTGAAGATCACGTCATCCGGACGGGCGAGTGCACCGATCTTCTCCGCGACGAACTGTTTCAGCTCGTCCCGGAGCTCGGCGTTGTGTTTTTTTCCTTCGCGAAGTGTGACGAATGCCGCGATAGCCTGACCCTTGAGCTCGTGTGCCTTCCCCACGACAGCGGCTTCGGCAACGGCGGGGTGTTCTACCAGCGCCGACTCCACCTCCATCGTTCCAATACGATGTCCGGCGACATTCAGGACATCATCTACGCGGCCGAGTATCCAGAAGTATGCGTCTTCGTCGCGTTTGGCGCCGTCGCCGGGAAAGTAAAGATCGGGTCTCCCCGGCCATTTCGAGAAATAGGTCTGAACGTATCGCTCGTCGTCGCCCCAGATGGTCCTGAGCATCGACGGCCATGGACGGGTGACGGCGAGAAGTCCGCCGCCAATCGGAATTACATTCGCATTTACGTCGAGCAATTCTGGCGAATACCCAGGCAGTCCCATCGTGGCACTCCCGGGTTTTGTCGCGGTTATTCCCGGAAGCGGTGAGATCATGATCGCCCCGGTTTCTGTCTGCCACCATGTGTCGACAATCGGGCAGCGATTCCCGCCAATGTGCTCTCGATACCACATCCAGGCTTCAGGATTGATTGGTTCTCCCACCGATCCAAGCAACCGGAGCATGGAGAGATCGTGCGCCGCCGGATATTCGGCTCCCCATTTCATGAAAGCGCGAATCGCGGTGGGGGCGGTGTAGAGAATCGTCACGCCGTAGCGCGCGCAGATTTCCCAGAACCGGTCTTTTTCCGGCCAGTCGGGCGCACCCTCGTACATGATGCAGGTCGCACCGTTCGCGAGCGGGCCGTACACGAGATAGGAGTGTCCGGTTACCCAGCCTACATCGGCCGTGCACCAGAAAACGTCTTCGTCCTTGAGATCGAATACTTCGCGAGTGGTGGTCGTGACGCCGGTGAGATATCCGCCGGTGGTATGCACGATTCCTTTCGGCTTGCCTGTGGTTCCTGAGGTGTAGAGGATGTAGAGCACATCTTCTGCATCCATTTCCTCAGGCTCGCACCAGTTCGGCTTTCCCTTGATCACGCGATGCCACCAGTGGTCGCGTCCCTCCTGCATTTCAGCGAAAGCCTCATCGCCTCCGGCTCCCGGTCTTCGCTGAACTACAATCACGTCCGTGATCGACGGAGTCTCTTCGAGTGCCTTGTCGGCGTTTCGCTTGAGCGGAATGATGTGACCGCGACGATATCCTCCGTCGGCGGTGATGAGCAGCTTGCACTGCGCGTCGTTGATGCGGTCTCTCAATGATTCCGGGGAGAATCCTCCGAACACTACCGAATGGATCGCGCCGATTCGCGCACACGCGAGCATCGCGATCGCCACTTCCGGAACCATCGGCATGTAGATCGCTACGCGGTCGCCCTTCTGAACCTTGAAGTCGCGGAGCACGTTCGCGAAGCGATTGACCTCGCAGTAGAGGTCCCAGTAAGTGAGGGTTCGTTTGTCGCCGGGCTCACCTTCCCAGATGAACGCTGCCTTGTTGCGGCGCGGTCCTCGTACATGCCTGTCGAGACAGTTAACCGCAACATTCAGCTTTCCGCCAGCAAACCATTCGGCATGCGGAGGCTTCCAGTCGAGGACCTTGTCCCATTTTCGCATCCACTCGAGCTCTTCAGCCTGTGTTTCCCAGTACGCTTCGGGATCGGCGGCGGCTTCCCTGTAGATGTCGGGGGACGAAATGTGAGCGGCCGAGCGGAATTCATCGGCTGGCTCGAACTTGCGATTCTCCTGCAGCAGGACGTCGATGTCTGGCATGGCCAACGTTACTTCGTTTTGCACGGCGTGCGCCAGAGTGCGACCTTTCGCCCCAATGGAAAACGCTGTCGTCGCGACTGAAAATCTGACGCGGGTCTTTGGCTCCCGCCGCGCGGTTGATGGTGTATCCGTTTCACTTCGTGCCGGCGATGCACTCGCGATTTTCGGACCGAACGGCGCCGGGAAAACCACTCTGCTCCGGATGCTCGGCGGAATTCTCAAGCCATCTGCGGGGAAGGCGCGCGTGGGTGGCGTGGAGCTGCCGGCCGGCTCCGACGTACGTCGTCGCATTGGAATCATCTCTCACCACAGCCTGCTCTATGACGCTCTCACTGCCCGCGAGAACGTCGAGTTCGCCGCGCGACTTTACGGAGTTCCGGATGCTCGTGCGAAAGCGGAGCGAGCGCTCGCGTCGATGCAGATACTCAACCGCGCCGAAGCTCCGGTCCGCGCGCTGAGTCGCGGTTTGAAACAGCGGGTGTCGATTGCGAGAGCGATTGTCCATGAGCCTGATCTTGTTCTTGCTGACGAGCCCTTCACCGGGCTCGACATCGTTGGATCGAAGGCTCTGACGTCGCTGCTCGCGGGTCTCAAGGAGCGCGGTGCCTCGCTAGTGATTGTAACGCACAATGTCGAGGAAGGGCTGTCGCTATCGAGTCATGCGGCGATCATGAATTCGGGGAAGCTCGTGAGAAGTGAATTGCGATCGGCCATCGATCCGCAAAGCTTCACGCGCGAGTATCAGGAGCTGGTTGAAGCGAATGCGTGATGTCCTGCGTGAGGCCTGGATCATTGCGCGAAAAGATCTGACGATCGAGTTCCGTACTCGAAGCGCATTCTTCTCAGCGGTTGTATTCGCCCTTCTCGCAATCGTGATTTTCTACTTCGCGTGGGATCCCACGGGCGTCGCCGCAATCGATCTCGCCCCGGGAGTTCTCTGGGTCATCTTCATATTCTCGGGACTTCTGGGAATGCACCGGTCGTTCGGCGTCGAACAGCCTGATCGCGCGATCGATGGACTGATCGCATCGCCGGTCTCTCGAGAGTCGATCTTTTTGGGCAAGGCGATAGCAAGTCTGGTTTTTGTCGTCGCGGTTCAGGTGATCGCGATTCCTGCCGTTGGGTTGTTCTACAATCTTCCTCTCGATGACATCGCTGCGCCGCTGGCGGGAATAGCATTTCTCGCGGCCGTCGGGCTGGTTGCAGTAGGTACACTGTTCAGCGCAATGGCGGTAAACACGCGGCTCGCTGAGCTGCTCCTGCCCATGCTCGCGCTGCCTTTCTTTGTGCCGATTGTTCTGCCGGCGGCACAGGCAACCGCGAAGCTCATGAGCGGCCGTCCGGTTGGAGATGCCTTCGCATGGCTTAAATTGCTTGTTGCATTCGACATTGTGTTTGTTGTCGCCTGCACACTGGCATATCCATTCACACTCGAGGAATGAAACCGACTCCCCTGACGATCGCGGCCGTTGTTGCGATCGCTCTCACATATATCCGCGCGATTTTTTTCACTCCGCTGGAAGCACTGCAAGGACCCGCGCAGAAGATTCTCTACGTTCACGCGCCCGCTGCATGGGTTGCCTTCATGGCATTCGGTCTTGTTGCGGTCGCCAGCATTCTCTATCTGTGGCTTCGCGAAGATCGTCTCGATCGAATTGCTGAATCATCCGCTGAAGTAGGCGTTGTGTTCACGACTGTCGTGCTGACAACGGGACCCCTCTGGGGCAAACCCATCTGGGGGGCCTACTGGACGTGGGACGCGCGACTGACACTGACACTTTTTCTCTGGTTTGTGTACGTAGGGTACATCGTACTGCGTGGGGCTCTCGACGATCGTGCGGCGCGCGCACGTTACAGCGCGGTTCTGGGAATTCTTGGCGCGCTGCTGATCCCATTCATTCATCTGAGTGTGTACCTGTTCAGAACGCTGCATCCACAGCCGATACTGATGAAGCCGAGTGCGCCTTCGCTGCCGGGTGAAATGCTTACTACGCTGTTGATGTCGTTTGCGTCGTTCACACTCCTGTACGTCGCATTACTGCGCGCGCGGTATCGCTATGCAGTAACGCGCGATGGCGCCAATCCTTCGCCGGAGATGAACAGTGCCCGATAACGCCGGCTACTATCATCTCGCATATGCTGTTGCGACAGGCATCTACGTGTTTTATGCGGTCGTGCTGGTAATGAGGTGGAATCGTGTAAAAGCAAGGCACGTCGATGGGGAAGAGAAGTGATCGCTTCGGTTCCCGTTGAAGTTTCTGATCCGGTCAACGCGCAGATACTTGCTGTCTCAGAAGATCGCATCGCCGGATTTCTGGAAGAGCCGTTCGCCGAGATCGCGCGACTGTCAGGTGTCGGCGAGTCTGTAGTTCATGAGCGCCTGCGAGCCATGCTCGAGGCCGGGACAATCCGCCGAATTCGACAGACACTGATGGCGACGAATCTCGCCCCGGGTGCGCTCGTTGCCTGGCAGGTTCCCCAGGAAAAACTGGACGCAGCCTTCGACTATATGGCGAAGGAGGATCCGTTTTCCGGGCATGTGGTGATTCGATCGACGGATGCCGAGACTCCGGGATCGGTGTATCGGCTGTGGACAACGCTCAAGGTTCCATCCGGATATTCCATGCGCAGTCATTGTGAGCTGCTCAAGGAAAGAACCGGTGCTGTCGCCTATCGGATAATGCCAGCGAAGAAATTGTTTGCACTTGGCGTTGGCCACGTTCGCCGCCGCGGAATGGAGCCCGGTTCCCGCACCGAAGAGCCAGGGTCCATGATCGACACCAACATCGTCGAGCTTTCCGATCTCGACTGGCAGGTTCTCGTTCCGCTCAAGCGTGAGCTCAGGGTGGATGAAATCGTCTCATCGCCGTGGCGCGGCAGAGCTGAAGAAGCCGGCGTCGCGTACGATGAGTTCATTCGCGTTGCACGCTCACTTCAGGAGAGAAAAGTCATCGGACGATTCTCGACGTTCCTCGAGCATGTGAAGCCTTCTCAGGGCGGAGAGAGAGTCACGCGATACAATGCGCTCTTTCACTGGCGGGTTCCCGAGGGCAGGGAGATCGAAACCGGCACGGAAGTCGGCCGCCACCACATCATCACTCACGCGTACTGGAGGGAAGGCGGACCGGAATTCAGTGGCGTGAACATCATGGCGGTCGCGCACGGTACTGACAAAGCTCTCGTTCTCGCGCACAAGGAAGCGATCGACGCGCATCTGCAGGAAGCAGGAATTCCCGTCAGCTATACGAACGTGTTCTGGGGCGGCCGCAGTGAGATCAAGCCGTCGGAAATTTCTCCGGGTGAATATCGCACGTGGTGCGAAAGCATCGGCGTAAATCCTGACAACATGAGAGGAACTGACGAGCGGAGCGCAGCGTGAGCTCAGTCGGCAAAGTCTTTCTCGTCGGTGCAGGACCCGGCGATCCTGGATTGATAACGGTGCGCGGAAAGAAGCTGATCGAATCAGCCGATGCGATCGTATACGACTCACTCGCCAGCCGTGAGCTGCTTCCGGCAGATGCAAAGGAAACGGGACATCCCGAGCTGTATGATGTCGGCAAGCGCGGCGGAGACACGAGATCTGTGCCGCAAAGCGACATCAATGAGCTGCTCGTGCAGCTGGCTCGCGGTGGAAAACGAGTTGTTCGCCTCAAGGGCGGCGATCCTTTCGTATTTGGCAGGGGGAGCGAAGAGGCGCAGGCGCTGAATGATGCCGCGGTGCCGTTCGAGGTGGTGCCCGGGGTTACTGCGGGAATTGCGGCCGCTGCTTACGCCGGGATTCCAGTCACGCATCGCGGGCTCGCGACATCGGTCACGTTCGTCACAGGTCATGAGGATCCAGCGAAGTCGACGACTCAGACAGACTGGAAAGCTCTCGCCAGGACGGGAGGCACGGTCGTGCTCTACATGGGAGTGAAAACACTTCCATCGATTGCATCGGAGCTCATTGCCGGCGGAATGCCGGCTGAGATGCCCGCGGCTGCAATTCAGTGGGGAACGCTGTCCAAACAGAAAACTGTGACGGCGACAGTCGGGACGATTGCCGATGAAGCAGCGAAAAGCGGAATTTCCGCTCCAGTTATTACCGTCATCGGCTGGCCGGTGATTCTGCGTGATGAAATCAACTGGTTCGAGAATCGCCCGTTGTTTGGGAGAAGAATTGTTGTGACGCGCGCTGCACAGCAGTCGCAGTCACTCGTCGACAAGCTTCTCGAGCTCGGTGCAGATGTCATCGAGATGCCTGCAACCCGAATTGCACGGCTCGATCTCGCCCCGCTTAGACAAGCGATCGCTGCGCTCGATCAATATCAGTGGCTGATCTTCACGAGTCAGAATGCCGTATCGATTTTCTGGGAGCAGCTGCTTGGAGGCGGTCGTGACGCGAGAGCATTAGCCGGACTCCTTATCGCAGCGGTTGGTCCCGCCACCGCGGGAGCATTGCTCGAGCACGGCATCACCGTCGACGTTGTTCCCGAGCGTTTTGTCGCTGAAGGATTGCTGGAGAAGCTGAGCGAAAGAGACGATGTCGCCAATTCGCGAGTTCTCTACGTCACCGCCGAAGGTTCGCGGGAAGTTCTTCCGCAAGGGCTCGAATCACTCGGCGCAACAGTCGACGTGATTCACGCCTATCGCTCGATATCCGACGGAAGCGGAGCGACGCGTCTCAGGAAAGCGCTCGACAGCGGAACAGTGAGCGCAGTGACTTTCACTTCAGCATCGTCGGTGCGTGGATACGTCGACGTCGTTGGCGAAGAGATGATGCACAGGGCACCGGCCGTATCTATCGGTCCTCAGACCACTGAAGCAATCAACGAGGCCGGCATGGAGCTCCTGGGCGAAGCGGAGGACTCCAACATCGATGGACTGGTAGCAGCAGTCGAGCGAGCGTTCGGTTGACCAGGCGAACAGTGCGCATTGCAACCAGATCATCAGAGCTCGCGCTGCGTCAGGCTCGCATTGTCGAGAGTGCACTCGAGACTGAGGGTCATTCGTGCGAGATCGTCACCTTCAAAACCACTGGCGACAAGAAGCTCGATGAGCCTTTAAGCGAGATTGGTGCAAAGGGATTGTTCACGCATGAGCTCGAAGTTGCCCTGCAGAAGAACAAGGTCGACTGCTGCGTTCATTCACTGAAGGATCTTCCGACCGAGCTTCCCGACGGTCTTGCGATTGGCGCAGTTCTCGAGCGCGAAGATCCGCGCGACGTTCTTGTTGTAAATCCGGTTACCGAAGCTGAAGACCTCGCGTCGCTTCCATCGGGCTCGAGAGTTGGAACGTCGAGCCTGAGAAGGCGGGCACAGCTTCTTGCGTTACGGCCTGATCTCGAGGTTGCGGAGCTTCGGGGGAACGTTCCGACGAGATTGAAAAAAGTCGACACTGGAAAAGTTCATGCAGCGATTCTCGCGGCTGCAGGTCTCATTCGACTCAATGCCCGTCAGCGAATCAAACAATTTCTCGAGCCGCCGGAGTGGCTGCCTGCCGCAGGACAGGGTGCAATCGCTGTTGAGATTCGATCGGACGATGATGGTCTCCGGGAAATACTTCAGGCATTGCATCACGATGAGACCTGGATCGCAGTGCGGGCTGAGCGTTCGTTTCTCGCTGCTCTCGAAGGTGGCTGTCAGGTCCCGATTGGCGCGCTGGCGCAGTCAGGCGAAGGAAACGATCTCACACTTCACGGATTTGTCAGCGATGTGCGGGGCCGTGACGTTGTGCGAGGGTCCATGGCCGTCAGTCGCGAGTCGCCGGAGACTGCGGGTCGATCACTCGCCGCCGACTTGCGAACGCGCGGTGCTTCGAGCTTGTTGATGGAGCTGCGCAGCTCAGGGCAGCTCATCCCGCCGCAACCAGAGTAGCATGCCTCTTTTTCCGACTTACCGCGGGCGGCGTCTTCGCCGCACCGAATCCTTACGGCGACTCGTTCGCGAGACGACGCTCATTCCGTCGCAGCTCGTTCTTCCACTGTTTGTGCGCAACGGAAACAAACTTCGACGGCCGATCGATGCGATGCCGGGAGTTGCCCAGCTGTCGCCTGATGAGCTTCTGCGCGACGTGACGGCAGCTGCCGAGCAGGGAATCGGCGGAGTGATTCTTTTTGGCATTCCTGACAGCAAGGATGAAACGGGAAGTGAAGCGTGGGCGGAGAACGGCGCTGTTCAGAATGCGGTTAGATCACTGAAGAAAGAAGTTCCCGACCTGGTAGTCATCACAGACGTCTGCATGTGCGAGTACACATCGCACGGCCACTGCGGAATTCTCGAGAATGGTGAAGTTGTGAACGACGCGACGCTCGAGCTGTTGTCGCGCGCATCGCTTTCGCACGCGCAAGCTGGGGCCGATATGATTGCGCCGAGTGACATGATGGACGGGCGTGTTGCCGCGATCAGGTCGGCTCTCGACGGGGGTGGATTCATCAACACGCCGATCCTGAGCTACGCAGCGAAGTTTGCTTCAGGCTATTACGGGCCATTTCGCGAGGCAGCTGAGTCAGCGCCCCAAAGCGGGGATCGTAAAGGTTACCAGATGGATACAGCGAATGCTGATGAAGCGCTTCGCGAGGTGATGGCCGATATCGATGAAGGCGCAGATGCTGTGATGGTCAAGCCCGCGGGACCATATCTCGACATCATCACCCGGGTGAAAGACGCAACGGGTTATCCGGTTGCTGCATATCAGGTGAGCGGCGAGTACTCGATGATCTGTGCTGCGGCAAATAACGGATGGATCGATCGCAGTCGCGTAATGATGGAGTCACTGCTCGGAATCAGGAGAGCAGGAGCAGATTTCATTTTGACATATTTCGCTGTTGAAGCTGCAAAGCTGCTCAGGGAGGAGATGCGATGAAGCGATCTGCGCTTCTCGTCAGTGTGGCGGTTCTGGGTGGATGCACATTTACCTCAGACGCGTTCAGAAAAGAGCTTGAATGGAAAGACCAGGAGATTCACGACTACAGGTTTGTATACACGAAGTCGTGCTTCTGTGGATTCGACGGTCCAAATCCCGCTCTTATCACCGTTCGCAATGACGAAGTGGCGAAGGTGGAGTACATCATTCCACCCTCCACGCCAAAAGGGCCGGTCCCGACCAATGGATATCCGTCGATCAAGGCACTCTTCGCAATAATCGCGGATGCAAGGGCGCGCGGCGCGGACAAGCTCGATATCGATTACGACGAGACGTACGCTTTTCCCAGATCCGTCAGGATCGACTATGAAAAGAACACGACCGACGACGAAGTCGAATACAAGGTCGAGAATTTCACTTTACTTTCGGCGGGTCAGCAATGAAGTATCGGACGTTCCCTGGAACTGATGTGGCAGTCAGCGAAATCGGCTTCGGCACATGGACAATCGCAACAGGCTGGTGGGGAGATAAGACAGACGACGAAGCCGTCGCGATGCTGCGCAGCGCGCGCGATGACTACGGGATCAATTTCTTCGACGCAGCCGACAGTTACGGTAATGGCCGCAGTGAGAGACAGCTGGCGACCGCTTTCGCAGGCCGTCGCGATGATGTTGTGTACGCAACGAAAGTCGGATACGACATCTACGACGAAGGCGCAGCGCATGCACGGCGCGGGCAGAGCGAATTGCCGCAGCGATTCGATTCATCATACATCCGGTTTGCCGTCGACAAGTGTCTCGACAGACTGGAGACGGATTACATCGATGTGCTGCAGATGCACAACATCAAGATGGAGCATGTCAGAGATCGCGAGATCTGGGCGACTCTCAGGGACTTGAAGCGCGAAGGGAAAATTCGCGTCTGGGGTGCAGCGTTCGGTCCGGCGATTGGATGGCTTTACGAAGCGGTCGAGCTGTGTGAGAGGGAAAACGACATCGGCACCATCCAGATGATCTGGAATGTGCTCGAGCAGCAGCCTGGGTCAGCGATGCTCGAGGCGGCTCGCGAGCACGCGCCTGACTGCACGTTCAACATCCGGGTGACACATTCGTCGGGATTGCTCGAAGGCAAATACACCGAAGACACAGTGTTTGCAGCGAACGATCATCGCCGCCATCGTCCGCGCTCGTGGCTCATCAACGGACTGAAGAAAATCCGCACGCTCGATTTTCTTTCCGAGCGAATGACGCTGGGCCAGGCTGCACTCAAGTGGCTGCTCGCTGAGCCGCGTGTGATCAGCGCGCTTCCGAATATTTACGACACGGAGCAGCTCGCTGAATTCGCTGCCTCGAGCGATCTGGCTGATCTCTCTCAGGAGGACATGTCACGTGTTGCGGAGCTTGCATCGACGAATTTCGGAGTCGATGAGGAGCCAATGCAGTACAAAGGCACGATGCACCGGATGGCCTCTTGAACCCCTGGCACGATTTCCCGGTAGGAGCTCATCCACCTGAAGTCGTCACCGCTGTCATCGAGATCCCTCGCGGCAGCCGTAACAAATACGAGCTCGACAAAGTCAGCGGCCAGTTCCGACTCGACCGAGTTCTTTTCTCGGCAGTGCATTACCCGGGAGATTACGGATTTATTCCGCGTACTCTGCACGAGGACAACGATCCACTCGATATCATAGTCAGCATCAACGAGCCGACGTTCCCGGGGTGTCAGATCGATTGTCGTCCGCTTGGTGTTCTCAAGATGCTCGATCGCGGAGAGCCGGACGACAAGATCATCGCGGTTCCGTCATTCGATCCGTTTTACAACGAGATGTTCGATATCGCGGATCTATCCCAGCACTACCTCAAGGAAGTCGAGCACTTCTTTCACATCTACAAGGATCTCGAAGGCCGTCGCGTCGAGATAGTCTCGTGGGAAAAAAGTGAAGTCGCGATGAAGGTCATTCAGGATTCAATCGCGCGTTACGAAGCAAAGTACCTGCAGCTTGGACCGTAGCGGATGCAGGATTGCGCCGACGATCTCAGATCGACTATCAGTGTGGAATGAGCGCGTCTCCTGGCAATTTCGGAAAGCGATGCAGGCAGGCGGTCTGTGCCAGGGAAATGGTCGGCAAAGGAGATCATCGGTCACCTGATCGATTCCGCAGCGAACAATCACGCACGATTCATTCGCGCACAGATAACCGACGACATGGTTTTCCAGGGCTATGATCAGGAAGCATGGGTGCGTCTGCAGCGTTATAACGATCGGCCCTGGGCTGATCTGGTATCGCTTTGGCAGGAGTACAACGCTCACATCGCGTCGGTAATCGAAGGTATCTCTCAGGAGTGCCTGTCGTTACAGAGAACTACGCATAACCTGGACGAGGTTGGCTGGCGTCCCATTCCTCGCGACCAGCCGGCAACGCTGGACTGGTTCATCCGCGATTACGTTGGGCACATGAAGCATCATCTCGCGCAGATACCGTGACATCAGGTTACTCGGGCACACCTCTTCCTAAAAAGCTCGGTATCAAGGAAGGAAGTCGAGTCGCGCTGCTCAACGCTCCGGACGGATTTCTCAAAACGCTCGGCTCACTTCCGGCTCGTGTGACTGTAAAAGACAAGTCAGGAGCTGAAGCTGATGTGATCGTTCTGTTTGCAACGAAATTCTCAAAGCTGAAGAACGAGTTTGTTAAAGCAATGAAGATGATGCCTGCTGATGGCGGAATGCTCTGGATCGCGTGGCCGAAGAAAGCTGCAAAGATGGAGACCGATCTAGATGAGAGCTTCATCCGCGATTACGGACTGAGTCTGGGCGTAGTCGATACGAAAGTTTGTGCGATCGACGAAACCTGGAGCGGCTTGAGATTCAATCGCCGCCGTGCATCGGCCTCGTCTAAAGGGCGAGTCTGAGGGTTTTGTGAGACAATGAGACAATGATAACTACGGGAAGCCCATGGCTCACGGACACTCACGGACACTCACGGACTAACTACGTAAGACCACAATGTTTTTGTGGGGTTCAAAACCAATGAAAAAGTTTTTCCCGTATTTAGTCCGTGTAGTGTCGTGAGTGTCCGTGCGCCATGGGCTTTCCCGCAGTTCTCATTGTCCCACAAAAACCTTTCACCTTCCATTCAGAGTACTATCGGTGTGTCACAACTCCTGCCTGGCGACAATACTCGAGCACCGGGCACGTAGAACATCGAGGTAATCGCCCAGTGCAGACGTGCTTGCCGAAAGGAACGAGCAGGCGATTGATCTCGATCCAGTATTGGCGCGGAAGCTTTGACTCCAGCTGTCGGCGCACAGAATCGGGACTTCCAATCTTCACATAACCCCACCGGCCAGTCACACGGGCAACGTGTACGTCGACGC
>JBKPNY010000239.1:0-2761 GCA_046732835.1 Gemmatimonadota bacterium
CAAGCCTCGGGCAATGCCCGGCGGCATGGATATGTAATCCCAACGTCCTTTAGCAAATTGGGAAGCACCATGTTCGCATGCGGCTTCTGTTGAATCTTCGGGGCGGTAAGCCCTTCGAGAAAGTCCCAAATGGGAAAGGCAAGAAACTATGAGTATGAAACTTTATGTTGGTAATCTCGCGTTCCAAACTTCAAGTGAGGAACTTCAGACTTTGTTCGCGCAAGCCGGCACGGTCGAAAGCGTATCCTTGATTGAAGATCGCGAAACTGGTCGCTCACGCGGCTTCGGCTTTGTTGAAATGTCGACGAAGGAAGAAGGCGCTGCTGCCATTCAGCAGTTTAACGGCAAAGACCTGGGTGGGCGCGCACTGAACGTGAACGAAGCCAAGCCCCGCGAAGATCGCGGCGGTGGCGGCGGACGCAACGGCGGCTCACGCTACTAATTAGCGGGTAACTACTTCTCGCAAGCCCTCGGCGCGGAATATTGCGCCGGGGGCTTTTTTATTGCCCTAATCTGGAGTGCGGCGGCTGGACGCCGCTTTTCGTAGCTCCCGGTTTCAGTTTCTTGCTCACCGAAATAAACGAAAGCGGCGTCAAGCCGCCGCACGCCAGATTAGCGGAGTGACATCCTTGGCGTACTGCGCACTCCGTAGCTTTTGAGGCAAACTTGCACGCATGAAGAACAAGGTTTTGGTGGGAACGTCCGGATTCGGCATTGCTCAAGCGAAATACGTTGAGACGTTTCCGGTCGTTGAAGTTCAGCACACCTTTTATCAGCCGCCGAAGATCGCGACGCTGGAACGTTGGCGTGCAGACGCTCCTTCGAATTTCGAGTTTGTTTTGAAAGCGTGGCAGTTGATCACGCACGACGCGAAGAGTCCCACCTATCGCCGTCTCAAGCGGGAGCTTACGCCGAGTGAAGCAGAAGAGGCGGGCTATTTCAGGCCGACTGGAATGGTGAAGGAGGCCTGGGAAGTTACGCTCGCTTGTGCCAGAGCCTTGCACGCGAGGACGATCCTGTTCCAGTGTCCGGCGAGCTTCAAACAGACCGAAGAGAACGTCGCAAACCTGCAGAAGTTTTTTAAGTCAATATCGCGTTCGGCAAAGGACTTAAACTTGTGTTGGGAGCCGCGTGGTGACTGGGACAGTAAACTCGTCAAACAGATTTGCGAGCGCCTTGGTTTGTGGCATGCGGTGGACCCGTTCGTTACGCAGACAGTCACGCCGCGCAACCTTTACTTCAGGCTACACGGCAGGACTGGCTGGCGGTATGAGTACGAGGCGGGCGAGCTCGAAGAGTTGGCCGCGATGCTGCCGGCGAGCACGAGCGGATACGTCTTCTTCAACAACGTGCGGATGATCCAGGACGCGCTCCGGTTCAGGACGTTGCTGGATGAGCAGTAAATCGACGAGCCGCGTGAACATTGGGCTGAACAAACCACGTAGCCTCGTCGTAGTTCAACGTAGCTTTCCCATCAGCTGAAACGGCCAGATAATGTCTACCGGAGATTAAGCAGCAGCTATGTTTTGTCCTCAGTGTGGCACCGAATCGTCGTCCGGCTTGCAGTATTGCCGCTCGTGTGGCGCGAATCTCAAGGTGATTGGCAAAGCCGTCACCTTGAGCGAGGCGATTGCGCGCAGCGACCGGGGACCCGTCCCGAAGCTCAAGGAGATGATGAAACGGCTCACGCCGGACGAGGTTACTGAAGACATTTCGCGGGCCATGGACGAGATGAGCAAGGAGATGGTGCGCGATACGGACAAGTTAGGACTACAAAAGCCGTGGAAGTTTGGGCGGCCGAAGAAGACTGCGGCGGAACGAAAAGAAAAACATCTGGTGACGGGCGCCATCTCGATCTTCAGCGGCGTCGGGTTGGCCATCTTTCTTTACTACCTGACCGGAGCCCTCGTCCTGAAGCTACCCGCCGACGTTATTGCGCAAATACCTTTTGAAATTGGTTCGGTGGTTCGAATTCTCTGGCTCATCGGGTTGATGCCGGCGCTTACTGGCGTTGGTCATCTGCTCGCCGGACTTATGATTCGTCCCGACCCCAAGGAGCAAAGCGCACCTGCCAAACCTATCCCGCAATTGAAGGAAAGCGAACCACGCCCGGTGCCCGTAAGTGTTACGGAACGGACGACCAACCTGCTCGAACACGATTTGCGCAAAGAACAACGTTCCTAGTCCTCGCCTGCAAATCCAAAGCGATTGGTGCTCGCGTATTTACAGCGGTAAGATTATTGCGCGTGAGTGATTGTTGAGTGGCAACGTAGCCCTCCATGACTGTCGGGCTACTGCCCCGGCGGTCGAAGCGCAGTCAACTCGCGTACGAGTGATGATTATGAACAGGCGTACGTTTTTGGCATTACTTGGCGCAACCGGTTGCGTTACCGCTCTGTCGAGATTTGCATTTGTGCCGGCGCTATCGTTAGCCCAGAATAGCAATCAACCCAATGGCGATAACCATAACAACACGTTAGCCAGCAAAGGGATTAAGAAAGTGACCAAGACGAACGAGGAGTGGAAGCAGATCCTGACGCCCGAACAGTATAGCGTGACGCGAGAGAAGGGAACTGAGCGTCCGTTTTCAAGTTCGCTAAACGACATTCACGACCATGGGGTTTTCGAGTGCGTCGCCTGCGGCCTGCCGCTATTCCGCTCGGAAGCAAAGTTTGATTCGGGCACGGGTTGGCCGAGTTTCTACGAACCGATTGCCAAAGAGAATGTGCGCGAGGAAGTCGATTCAAGTCTATGGATGACG
>JBKPNY010000240.1:0-1763 GCA_046732835.1 Gemmatimonadota bacterium
CAATCGCCTGACGTTCAATTTCGTCCATTGACGAGGGGACGGTCACTTCAAAAGTTGCAGTGCGTCCCTCGCTGGCAGCGCGAGCTCGTTCCACCTTGATGCGATCCTGCTCCTGCAAGGCAATCCGGCTGATCGTGTCAGGCAAGTCTTCCAGTTCGATTTGCCTGCCCGAGGCGATAATCACCGCGCGCTCGATCGAGTTTTCAAGCTCGCGCACGTTGCCCGGCCATTCGTAAGTGATCAATGCCTGCAGCGCGTCCTTGGAAATGCCGGAGATGAAGCGGCCGGTCTTCTGTTTGTAATGTTCGATGAAGTGTATGACTAGGGGATGGATGTCGTATGGACGCTCGCGCAACGGCGGCAGCACGATGGGGAAAACTGACAGACGATAATAGAGATCGCGACGAAACGTACCTGACTCAGTAGCCTGTTCCAGATCGACGTTGGACGCGGCAATGACGCGCACATCGACTTTCAAAACTTCGTTGCCGCCCACACGTGTGAATTCGCCGTCCTGCAAAACGCGCAACAGGCGGACCTGCGCCGACAAACTCATTTCGCCGACCTCGTCCAAAAACAACGTGCCGCGGTTGGCTTCTTCAAACCTGCCGAGACGCCGTGCGCGTGCATCCGTGAACGCGCCTTTTTCGTGACCAAACAATTCTGATTCGAGCAACGCTTCAGGAATGGCGCCGCAGTTTAGTTTTACGTAAGGCTGATCCTCGCGTCCGGAATTGTAGTGAATCAAGTTTGCCAGCAGTTCTTTGCCGGTACCTGATTCGCCCTGGATCAGCACTGTGGTTTGCGTATCGGCGACGCTGAGCGCCAGCTCTATCGCGCGGCGAATGCCTCCCGATTGTCCGATGATGCGGTCGCCACCGTAACGCTCGTGAAGCGCGCTGCGCAGGTGCATCACTTCTGCAGAAAGCTGATCGCGTTCGAGCGCCGTCCCACACTGATCGGCAATGCCTTCAACCAGCGCGACTTCATGATCCTGAAAACCCTGCCGCGCCTCGCTCCAAACGAGACCAAGAAATCCAAATGTCTGGCCGGCGACGCGTACTGGTGCGACGAGGGCTGCGCGGCCGCCGAGGATCGAGTTGAACATCAGACGGAACGGGAACGGCAGGTCTTTATCCAGGAGTTGCAGTGTCTTGCCGGCGGCGAGCACTTCCATGGCAGCAGGGAATTCGGTCACGTCCAGCGATTGACCGTGTTCGTCGATCAAGCCCTTGACGCCGTCGGTAGTCGCGTGTGGCGCGGCCCGAAAAGCAACGAGACTGATGCGGCCACCTTTTGGATCGAGCACGCCGAGCGCAGAGTAGTCCGCGCCCACCAGAGCGATGGCGCGCTCCAAGACCAGCGACGACACGTCGCGAAAGTCGGAACGCGCGTTCAGCGCATTCGCAATCTCGAGTAACGCACGTTTGGTTTCAGCCTCGCGTTCCTTGTCGATGTAGAGCCGCGTGTACTGGTAGCCAACGGCGATCTGGCGCGCAATCGATTCGAGAAACGACACTTCATCGTCCAGCCATTCGCGCAGCGTGCGCGTCATGTGCAGACCGACGAGACCGAGCACGTCAGCGCCAAGCGTGACAGGCACGACTAAAAGCGAACGTGTGCCCAGGCTCTTCGCCAGAAACCGGACCTTGTGATCCAGATCGGGCGCGGCGGTGTCGTCCATCCGTATTGGCTTGGTGATATCGAAACGCTCTGAAAGTTGAGTCAAGTCCAAAGGGATGGCAGTGCCCAGGCTCGAGGGC
>JBKPNY010000241.1:0-1129 GCA_046732835.1 Gemmatimonadota bacterium
CAGCGGCTGGCGCAGCCAAGCCTGTCGACACCGCCGCCAGATCAGCTGGAACCTCAGGCCTCTTCACAGCGGATACAGCAAAGAAGCCAGCGGATTCTGCGAAGACTGATTCGGCAAAGACCGACACAGCTGCTGCCGTGCCGACGCCAACTACCGGCGGATTTTCAAAGCTGATCCAGCAGGGTCAGATGCCTGGCGAATATTTCGTCGCCGACGGCGATGTTCCCGCGCTCGAGACGTATCTCTCGAATCCTGCAGTGCAGGCGGCTCTTCCTCCTGGAAAAGTGATTCGCTGGGGGTCGGATTCAGCGCAGCTCGCGAACAAGCTGTATCGAACCATGTATGTGCTCGATGCCAAGCCTATCATCACTGGTGAAAATCTCGTCGACGCGAAGCCCAACACGTCGCCGACCGAAGGCACCATCGTAGAGTTCCAGTTCAACAATGAAGGCGGCCGGAAATTCCGCAACGAGACTTCGAAGCACATCAAGGATTTCATGGCGATTGTGCTCGATGATCGCGTGATGGGACGTCCGCCGGTGATTCAGAGCGCGATTGGAAGCCGTGGCCAGATCACGATGGGGGGCCGGGATCTTCAGGCAGCGTCTGACCTCGCGCTTGTGTTGCGCGCGGGCTCACTGCCGACACCGCTCAAGATCGCCGACGTAACGCAGATCGGCGCAAGCCTTGGTCAGGACTCGATCTCCAAGGGAATGACTGCGGGAATCATCGCAATACTTCTCGTGGTTGGAATCATGGTCGGTTACTATCGATTCTCAGGAGTACTCTCTGTTCTGGCACTTATGCTGTACGTGCTGTTCACACTCGCCGTGCTTGCCGGATTTGGCGCAGCGCTGACGCTGCCGGGACTCGCGGGATTCGTGCTCTCTATCGGTATCGCGGTGGACGCGAACGTGCTGATATTCGAGAGAATTCGGGAAGAGCTCGCGCATGGCAAGACTGTTCGAACCGCGGTGGATGAAGGATTCCGCCATGCGATGAGTGCGATTGTCGATTCCAACGTTTCAACTGCGCTTACGGCCGCTGTTCTCTATCAGTACGGCACAGGTCCAGTGCGCGGATTTGCAGTAACACTTCTTGCCGGTATTGCTGCGTCGATGGTCACTGC
>JBKPNY010000242.1:0-33579 GCA_046732835.1 Gemmatimonadota bacterium
GCGAAATTCGTGAACGGAGTGCTCGACGCATATGCCCGCCGTACGGGCGTTCTTTAGTGCGGATACTCATCGTCAACTGGAACGATCGCGAGAATCCATACGGCGGGGGCGCCGAAGTACATCTTCATGAAATCTTCGGCCGCATCGCGGCGATGGGTCATCGCGTCGATCTGCTCGTCAGCGGATGGCCAGGCAGTGCGCCCCGCGCTTTCATCGATGGAATCGACATTCATCGGGTTGGAACCCGCTACTCGTTTCAATTCAACGCGCGCCGGTATTTCCAGGAAAGACTCGCCGGGAACAGATACGACGTCCTTGTCGAAGACCTGAACAAGATTCCGCTGTACACGCCGCGGTGGAACGGTCCTCCCGTAGTGGTACTGGTGCACCATCTGTTCGGAAGTACAATCTTCAGGGAAGCGCCGCTGCACATGGCTGCATCGGTGTGGATCGCCGAACGGGGAATTCCTCTGGTGTACAAGGGTCGGCCATTCGAGGCAGTCAGTGAGAGTACCGCGGACGATCTCGCCGCAAGAGGAATCCCGCGCAAGCTGGTCCGCGTGATTCACAATGGAATGGACACCGAGTTTTTCACACCTGCGCCAGCTTCGCGATCCAACACCCCACTGTTCGCGTACGTTGGCCGTCTGAAGCGATACAAGGGAGTCGATCTCATTCTCCAGGCTTTCACAATGTTGAATCATCCCACCGCGTCGCTGTCGATAGCCGGGGCGGGGGACTATCGCGAACATCTCGAGCAGCTCGCGTCAGCGCTTGGAATAACGGATCGCGTTCGATTCCTTGGGTTCATATCGGCGGAGGAAAAGCGGGATCTGTTGAGAAAATCGTGGGCTTCGGTGTTTGCTTCCCCCAAAGAGGGCTGGGGCCTCACGAATCTGGAAGCCCAGGCGTGCGGAACACCTGTTATCGCCAGCGATTCTCCTGGTCTGCGCGAATCGCTGCTCCCCGACAAAACGGGATTACTTGTTCCTCACGGCAACACCGTCGCTCTCGCAGGCGCAATGCGCCGGCTCATCGACAACCCTCAGATTGTAGAAACCATGGGGAGCGCGGGCAGGCGTTTTGCCGAGCGATTTACGTGGGAAAGATCGGCAAATCAGACTATTGACCACCTTCAGCAGGTGATTCAGCGAGGCACACAGAAGTGGACATAATCTTTCACGCACATCACGCTATTGTCTCAGATCGCATGCGCCGCCGCACCGAAGCCGCAGTCCGGCAAGCCGCTCGTCGCGTAGGCAGAACGGTTGACGCGATTATTCGCTTTGAGCAAGATGGTCCCGTGAAGCGTGTCGAGATTCTCCTTCATGCGCCCCGTCAGAGGGACCTTGTAGCGCGCGGTCAGGCGCGCTATTTCGGACCCGCGTTCGCCGCGGCGATGGACCGTCTGCTCGCGCAAATCAGGCCTTTGCGCGCCAGCCGCAGAACCGCACGTCGCGCTGTTCCGGCGAGGAAGGCAGCTACCGCTTGAGCCGCACTGTCACGGTAGGAAAGTTTCTCCAGTCATTCGGCGATTCGCTGAGCCTCACTGACATTGGCGACGGCGTGGGTCTGGATACGGAGATTCCCAACTCTGACATCTCCAGTCCTGGCCTGGCGCTAGCGGGATACGTCGACCGCTTCGTCGCTGAGCGCCTTCAGGTACTCGGCGAAACAGAGATTACCTATCTCAACTCGCTTTCATCGGCAGAGCGGTCGCGGATTCTCTCGAGTTTCTTCGCGTTCAGAATGCCGGCGGTGATTGTCACCAAGAATCAGGAGCTTCCGGATGGAATGCGTGAGGAAGCTCAACGCGCAACTATTCCGGTTTTACGCACAACGCTCAAGACAACTGAGTTCTATCGCCGCATCAAGCCGATTCTCGAAGGTGAGTTTGCGGAGACAACGACGCTTCACGGCTCGCTCGCCGACGTTTTCGGAGTAGGAGTTTTCTTTACCGGGAAAAGCGGTATCGGAAAATCGGAATGTGTTCTCGATCTCGTCGAGCGTGGCCATCGTCTCGTTGCCGATGATCTCGTGATCACCAAGCGGCGCGGCAACGACGTAATCATTGGGAAAGGTCACGAGCTGCAGCGGCACTTCATGGAGATTCGTGGGATCGGTCTAATCGACATTCCATCGATCTTTGGAATTCGCGCGGTAAGACAGCAAAAAAGAATCGAAGTCGTGGTGCGCCTAGAGGAATGGGATCAGAATGCGATTGCCGATAGAACCGGTCTCGACATTCAGACAACGTCGATTCTCGGAGTCGAGCTCCCTCTGATAACGGTTTTTCTGAACCCCGGAAAAAACATTACAGTGATCGCCGAGGTGATCGCGCTGAATCACCTGCTGAGATATTCGGGAATCAACGCCGCTGAATCATTCAACGATCGGTTGATTGGAAAGATGCGGCGTGCTGCAGCGGGGAACGTCCGGGACTACCTTCAGGAAGATGAAGAGTAGCCCTGATGACAGTGTCGAATCGTCGGAGTCACCGCGAGCGATAGTAGCAGGTCATGGTGACTTTCCCGATGGTATCGTGAGCGCCGTGGATCAGATCTCCGGGCGCGGCGGAGTGTTCGTTCCTGTGAGCAACCGCGGCAAGGGGGCGAGCGATATCGAAAGCATCCTCACCGAGACTGCCGCGAAATCCAATATCAACGTGATTTTTACCGATCTTCCGGGAGGCAGCGCAACGCTCGCTGTTCGCAGGATGATGCGCGCGAATCCTGATCTTGTTCTCGTCACGGGCGCAAACCTCGCGACACTTCTCGAGTTCGTCTTTCAGGCTGCCGCCGATCCAAAATCTGCGGCAGCGAACGCTGCAGAGAAGGGACGTGCTGCGCTCAGTGCATTTGGCGGACAATAATGTCACTCGCTCTTTACAGAATCGATGACCGGCTGATTCACGGCCAGGTGGTTGTAGGGTGGGGTCAGCCGCTCGATACGGAATTCATCGTTCTTGTCGATGACAACGTCGCGTGCTGCGACTGGGAACAGGATCTCTATCGCATGGGCGTTCCGCCTGAGATGGAGCTGATCTTTGCGGACGTGACCACAGCAATTCGTGATCACGACAAATATGCCTCGGACAAAAGGCACGGAATCCTCGTCGCGCCGGATATACCCACGATGCAGCGGCTCGTGTACGGAGTTCCTTCGATTCGCGAAGTGAACGTTGGAGGCATTCATCATCGTGCCGGACGCGTGCAGAAAAACCGGTACGTGTTTCTTGCACCCGAAGAAGAAGCTCAGCTGCGCGCGATGGTCGAGAGCGGTGTGAAAGTCACTGCGCAGGATGTGCCTGGCGCGCGCGAAGTTCCAATGAGCGAAGTCCTCGCGCCGACTCACCCGGAGGCCCGCTCGGCGTGATCATTCTCGACCTTCTGCCCATCGCACTTCTTGGTGGAGTGCTCGGTATGGATGTCGTGACATTTCCTCAGGCGATGATCTCGCGTCCGATTGTCGCTGCGACGCTTGCTGGAGCGTTCATTGGAAATGCATCCGCTGGCCTGGTGATGGGGGCTGTACTCGAGCTTCTCGCACTCGAGATGCTACCCTTTGGTGCAGCGCGTTATCCCGAGTGGGGATCTGCGAGCGTTGTTGGCGGCGCCCTGTACGCATCACAGGCCCTACAGCCTGCAGGCGCTCTTCCGGCGAGCCTGTTCGCAGCACTTGTTGCAGCACTTGTCAGCGGAAAGAGCATGGTGTGGCTGCGCAGACTGATTGCGTCGATTGCTTCGCGCGAGCGCGCGTCGCTGGAATCCGGATCACGAAGGGCAGTGAACGGATTGCAGCTCTATGGGCTCACTGCCGATCTCATTCGCGGTTTCGCTGTTACGCTCGGCGCCATGCTCGTGTTTGATCCACTTATCAAGGCAATTGTCCCGGCGTGGTCGACCGATGCGAGATACTCGCGCGCATTCGTAGTTGCCATTGTTGCCGCGGTATCTGCGCGCGCAGTGTGGAAGGTGTTTCACTCAATTCCCGGCGCGCGTTTTCTCTTTGTCGCAGGTCTCGCCGCCGCTGCGGTAGTGCTGGTGACCCGATGACAGCTGCGCAGGTTGAGCGCACCCTTCCAGTGGGAACGTGGATCATCATGTATTCGCGTCTCTTTGCAATTCAGGGTGCGTGGAACTACGAGACCATGAACGGGAATGGAATCGCATTCTGCACCGAGCCCGCATTGAGACTTCTGCCCGGTGGAATCGACGGGGAGGAATACCGTGCTGCGCTCGGCCGACACGCGAAGTACTTCAACGCTCATCCGTATTTCGCGGGGGTTGCAGTAGGCGCACTTGCGCGCGCTGAGCTCGACGGGGTGCCTGCACCAATGATCGAGCGATTTCGTACCGCGCTTGGCGGACCTCTGGGAAGCGTCGGAGACCGCCTTGTGTGGGCCAGCTGGCTTCCGCTCTGCTCGCTGATTGCCCTGGGTGCTTTTGGCCTCGGCGCGCGACCCCTTCTGGTGATCGCTATTTTTCTCGTGACGTACAACATCGGACACCTTGCGGTTCGCGCGTGGGGGCTTCGCGTTGGCTTCAAGCGGGGCCTGAGAGTCGCGGACGCGCTTGCGCATCCGGTTCTGAGAAGAGGTCCGCAGGTAGTTGGAACGCTCGCGGCACTCATCGCGGGTGTTTCAATTCCACTTGCTGCGCGAGAGCTGATTGGCGGCGGCCGAAATCTGGCGGCTCTGATAATTCTGCTCGCAATGACAGGTGGTCTTTTTCTGGCTCGATTGGGAGGGAGGATTGAAGGATGGAGGATCTCACTGATCGTGCTGGGGCTGTTCGTCCTTTTCTCGGTGATCCGTTAGTGGCAGAGCGCACCGTGAAGATCGTGAACAAGCTTGGAATTCACGCGCGGCCTGCAGCAGAAATCGTGAAGACTGCTTCCAGATTCGGGAGCAACATCACGATCGTGCGCGACGATCTCGAGGTGAATGGAAAGAGCATCATGGGCGTCATGATGCTTGCCGCCGAGCAGGGTTCGACGATCGATTTGAAGGCTGATGGTCCTGATGCCGAAGCGGCGCTCGATGCGCTCGCAGCAGTGATCGCTGATGGGTTCGGCGAGTAGTGGCTGACCGTGTGCCCGGCGACATGAAACTCGTCGGGATGCCGGCGTCGCCCGGTATTGTCATCGGGCCAGTTCATCTTCTTTTGTGGGAAGTGCCGGATGTGCCTCATCGAATTGTCCCGGATGAGGCGATACCGCAGGAGATCACGCGCTTCCATGATGCGATCGAGAAAGCAAAGGCGAGACTTCAGCAGGTAAAGAAACGCGCTGAAAGTCATGCGGGTGCCGAGGAAGCCGGCATCTTCGAAGTCCAGATCATGATTCTCTCGGACATGGAGCTCATCGACAGCGTCGAGAAGCTCATTCGGCAGAATCTTGGTGCGGAAAAAGCCTTCGATCTCGTGCTCATCGAGTGGCGCCAGAATTTCGCGCGCCATACCCAGCCGACAATTCGCGAGCGTGTCGGTGACCTGACTGATGTGCACATTCGCGTACTGTCGATCCTGCTCGGCTTACCTGATCATGATCCCGTCGATCTTCCGAAGGGAAGCAACGCAATTCTCGTTACGCACGATCTCACTCCGAGCCTCACGGTTCAGCTCGACAGAGAAGCGATCTCGGCGATTGCGACAGATGCGGGAACGCGCACGTCGCACGTGGCAATTCTCGCAAGATCGCTGGGGTTGCCCGCCGTGGTGGGATTGCGTGATGCAACGCACAAGCTGAAGGCTGGTGAGAATGTGATACTCGACGGATCGTCAGGTGTCATCATTGGCGATCCGACGCAATCCCAGATAGATGCGTATTCAGATCGTTCTCAGCGCGAGATGTCGAACACCGCTGAGCTGCTCGCGCTGTCCAATGCCGAGCCGATCACCGTCGACGGTGTGCGCATAACGCTGCGCGCAAATGTTGATCTGCCCGAAGAAGCAGATGCGGCTGCGCATTCCGGAGCGGAAGGCGTTGGCCTGATGCGCACGGAGTTTCTCGTTGTCGGGCGCGCAACAATGCCCGACGAAGAAGAGCAGTACAAGGCGTACACAAAAGTGGTGAAGGCGTTCGGCAAGCATCCGATTGTGATCCGCACGTTTGATGTGGGCGGCGACAAGCTGCCGATTGGCGGATTTCCATCGGAGCCAAATCCATTTCTTGGATGGCGTGCGATACGCATGTGCCTCGATGAGCCAGAGCTTTTCAAGACTCAGCTGCGCGCGCTGCTTCGCGCAGCGATGCACGGCGATGTTCGCATCATGCTGCCTCTTGTCATCACAGTCGATGAGGTGAGACAGGCTCGACGTCTTCTAGAGACCGCTGCGGCGGAGCTCGACGCGCGCGGTGTGGAGTATCGTCATGATCTACCCCTCGGCGTGATGGTCGAGACGCCTGCTGCTGCTCTTGCATCCGACACGCTGATTGGTGAAGTGGCGTTCTTCAGCATCGGAACGAACGATCTCGTGCAGTACACGCTGGCTGTCGACCGGGGCAACGCGAATCTCGCGAGTCGGTTCACTCCGCTGCATCCGGCAGTGCTGCGGCTGATCAGTCGCACGGTCGAAGTGGGTCATGCAAACGGACTGGAGGTTAGCGTGTGCGGCGAGATGGCGTCGCAGCCGATCATGGCGTTCGCACTGATCGGACTTGGCGTGCGACAGCTGAGCGTGGCAGCGCGATCGGTTCCGCTTGTGAAAGCAATTGTGCGAGGAGTGAGTGCTCAGGTAGCGAAGGAAGCGGCGCAGGCTGCGCTCGCTACCAGGACTGCTCGCGACTCCGAGCGAGAGCTTCGCTCGCGGCTGCTTGCTGCGTTTGGTGACGCAGACTTTCTGCGCGATGGGTTGCCCGAGTTCGTGGATGGGAATACGTTTGAGGGAACTAGCGGACCCTAGACCAATGCCGGCACGAATCGTACGGCGTGCCCGCAGTCCGCAACACCCAGTCCCAATCCCAGGGAAATCGTGCTCGATCGACATCTATTCACCTCGGAGTCAGTTACCGAGGGGCATCCCGACAAGGTGGCCGACCAGATTTCGGACGCCATCCTCGATGCAATTCTTACTGACGACCCGATCGCGCGCGTAGCGTGCGAGACTCTCGTGACCACTGGTCTCGCGTGCGTTGCAGGCGAGATCACAACCAAGACCTATGTTCCCGTAGCTGACATCGTTCGCAGGACGATCGAGCGCATTGGATATACCGATGCGAACTACGGCTTTGATTCGAAAACGTGTGCAGTCGTCAGTACCATCGGAAGGCAGTCGCCTGATATCAGTCAGGGCGTCGACACCGGCGGAGCAGGCGATCAGGGAATGATGTTCGGCTACGCGTCGGACGAAACTCCAGAGCTCATGCCCCTCCCGATTGTCCTGGCGCACAAACTCACTCGCCGGCTCGCGGAAGAACGTCGCAATGGAAGCTCGTGGCTGAGGCCCGATGGCAAATCACAAGTCACTGTGATTTATGAAGACGGAGTTCCGGTCGCTGTAGATACGGTGGTGATCTCGACACAGCACGACGATAAGATAGCGACTAAAAAGCTCACACAAGCTGTCATATCTGACGTGATTGAACCCGTTATCCCGAAGGAACTTAGGCCTCGCGAGGTCAAGTATCACATTAATCCTACCGGGCGCTTTGTAATCGGCGGACCGCAGGGAGATGCGGGCCTTACAGGTCGCAAGATCATCGTCGACACTTACGGCGGAATGGGCCGACATGGTGGTGGCGCATTCAGTGGAAAAGATCCTTCGAAGGTGGATCGCAGTGCATGCTACGCTGCGCGCTGGGTTGCCAAGAACATCGTGGCCGCCAAGCTCGCACGTCGCTGCGAAGTGCAGCTCGCGTATGCTATTGGTGTGGCGCGTCCGGTTTCAGTAATGGTCGATACGTTTGGAACGAACACAGTTCCGGAGGCTGCGATCATGCGCGCCGTTGGTGAAGTGTTCGACCTCACGCCCCGCGGCATCATGGCTGATCTCGAGCTTCGCAAGCCGATCTACGAGAAGACTGCCGCATACGGCCACTTCGGTCGTGACCCCGAGAAGTCCGGTTCAGGCAAGCACGCGAAGACATTCTTTACGTGGGAAAGAACAGATCGGGTCAAACAGCTTCTAAAAGCGGTCAAGTAGTTAAAGGGCGGATCAGCACGGAGACACGAAGAACACGGGGTATACACGGAGATTTGTTTGTAACGTCGTAACAACGCGTTTACGTAGTTAACAACAAATTTCTCCGTGCGTACCCCGTGTTCTTCGTGTCTCCGTGCTGATCCGCCCTTAAGTCTTCTTGGACAATGACCCGAGCATTACATTCAGAAAATGCAGCTCACTGAAGTCGAAGTAATGCGACTCGGGCTCGACCGCTCGAACAACTCCTACGTCGTGATACTCAAGGAGAAGGAAGGCGAAAGACTCCTTCCGATATGGATTGGCCAGCCCGAAGCGGAATCCATCGTCATCGAGATGTCGAAGCTTCACCGCGACAGGCCTCTCACTCACGATCTCTGCAAGACACTCATCATCGGACTTGGCGGAACTCTTCGCCGCATCCACATCACCAAAGTCGAGAATCGGACGTATTTCGCCGAGATGCAGATTCATCGCGATGATCAGATCATCAACATCGATGCGCGGCCGTCCGACTCCATCGCGATAGCACTTCGTTTTTCCGCCCCCATTTTCGCGCAGGATTCGCTGCTCGCCGCGCTCGTATTCGAGGATGCGTCTGAAGAGAATGAGACGTACTCGTCGCCCGGCGCGAACCCTGAGCCGTCCTCGACGGAAGAAATGAGTGCTGAGCAGCTCAAGCGATATCTCGAGAATCTTCGTCCGGAAGATTTTGGGAAGTTCAACATCTAGGCTTTTTCTCGTTGCACTCGTTCTCGCTGCACGATCGGTATTAGCGCAAGACTCCACTGCGCTCGAGCCGGACGGCGAGGAAATTCCTGCCGGACCTCAATCAGTCTCGGGTCAGGTAGTGCGACCTGGAACAGATCGAATGATTCCAGTTCCGGGCGTGATGGTAACTCTGCATCGCGTTGGAAATGACCGCGCTGCGCCAATGGATTCCGTGCACGCCGATGCGCGAGGCAGATACGCATTTCACTTCACACGCAGTGGCGATCAGCGCGCGCTCTATTTCGTGTCTGCGATGTACGGGGGCGTCGCGTACTTCACTCCGCCGCTTTCGCACTCAACGGTCAGCGGTGAGGAAGCAGAAATCGCAGTCTTTGACACAACCTCTGCGCCCGTGCCGATCAGCAGTCGTGGACATCATGTTGTCGTGTCTGCTGTCGATGCGAACGGAATGCGGAGCATCACCGAAGTCTACGAGCTCGCGAACGACAGCACTGTAACCCGTGTCGCTGCGGCAACCGGCGGTGGAGATGTGTGGTCTGCGGTACTTCCCGCGCACGCCAGGGATTTTCAGGTGTCTCAGGGCGACATACCTTCGCAGGCAGTGAAGTTCGAGGAAGGCAAAGCGCGCGTTTTCGCGCCCATCGCGCCCGGACTCAAGCAGCTCGCTTTCACTTACTCGTTGCCTGCGAGCGCATTTCCTCTAAGCATCCCTATCATTCGCGACACACAGATCTTCGAAGTGCTGATAGAGGAAGAAAAGGGAAAAGTGACCGGCGCAAAGCTCGTCGAGAAAGATCCCGTCGTTCTGGAGCGGCGAAGCTTTCGCCGGTTTCTTGCCGACGATGTTCCGGCGAATTCGGTGTCTGTGATAGATCTTCCGCGCGCGCCGAAAAATCTCGAGATCGATGCGCGTTACATGATTGCGCTCACTATTGTTTTTGGATCAGCGATGATCTTTGCGCTTGTGCGAGCGCTTCGGCGAGCGTAAGCTTCTCCAACAATTGATTCGCGAGCGGAGCCCCGGAAACCGGTGAGATGCCGGTGCGGCCCCGCCACTGTAACGGGTACTAGAACGCGCGGTAAGACAAAGCCACTGGCAAAAATGCCGGGAAGGCAAGCGACGCGGCCCGGAGCCAGGAGACGACTTCACTCGCGCCACTGTTTCAGACCTCGGGGGAGGTGCTGGTGGCGTTCGAGGCGTCGTCATGACGCGTTGACCGTTCAAGGCATTCTCTCCAGGGAGAATGCCTTTCGTGTTCAAGACTCGTTTTCTCGGCACTGCAATTCTTCTGATCGCTGCGGCGTGCCAGAAGGAATCCGCTGCCGTCAAGCCTGAGGCCGACGACTTCGGAGATCCGATTGTTGTGAAGTCGACGCCAACGCGCGTCGTCTCACTCAATCCAGCTACAACCGACCTGATCTTCGCGCTGGGTGCGGGCAATCGACTCGTGGGGCGAACCCACTGGGACGTCTACCCGCCTGAAGCGATCAAAGTCCCGGACCTCGGCTCCGGTATTCGTCCAAACGTCGAAGCTGTGCTTGGCGCAAAGCCCGATCTCGTGATTCTCTATGCGAGCAACGACAACAAGTCTGCAGCCAGTGCGTTTCGAGCTGCCGGCGTGAATACGCTGTCGCTCAAAATCGATCACATCGCGGATTTCTATCACGCCTCAAAAACAATCGCAAGACTGCTTGGCGACAGCACTCGCGGACTCATCGTAGCTGACTCCGTTGAAAAAACCCTGCGTCGTGTACGAAGCGAAACTTTGTCTCTGCCCAAGCCTACTGTGTTCTGGCACATATGGGATGCGCCGCTCATAACGATTGGCAGAGGGAGCTACATGAACGAGCTCGTTGAAATTGCGGGCGGCATCAATGTCTATGGCGACATGGATGAGACGTCGCCAACAGTCTCAATCGAAGATGTAATAAAGAGAAATCCGCGATTCATAATCACCGGTCCCGAAGGCAAGACAAAAATCTCGGCTGATCCACGCCTCGCACAGCTGTCTGCAGTTAAAGAAGGACGCGTGCTTGTTGCGGACACAGCAATCGTTGGTCGTCCGTCGGTTCGTCTCGGAGAAGCCGCAGTTCTTCTCGCGAAACTCTTCCACCCTGACATGTCGCATTGATGCAGCATCGGCCGTGGCACTGGATCGCCATGCTGATCGCGCTTTTTGCGGTCGCGATCATTTCGCTGGGGAGCGGCGTGATTCACATCGGCGCGCGCGAAGTCGTCAATGCGCTCGCCGGAAATGGTGACCCTACGACGGTGTCGATCATTCGGCAGCTGAGGCTTCCGCGAATTCTCCTTGGAATTGCTGTCGGCGCTGGACTCGGCATGAGTGGAGGAGCACTTCAAGGCACGCTGCGGAATGGACTCGCGGAGCCATACCTTCTGGGTGTCTCTGGCGGAGCGGCAGTAGGCGCTGTTGTGGCATTTGCGTTCGCTGCATCGAGTGACGTGGTGGTCTCACTTGCAGCTTTCGGTGGAGCAACTGGTGCAGTGCTCCTCGCGCTGCTTGTTGCGCGCGCAGCAGGCAGTGCTGGACGCGGAGATCCGCGAACGCTGCTGATGGCCGGAGTTGTTATCGGCGCATTCGCGAATGCGGTGATCATGATCGCTCTTGCAAATGCACCACCTAATACGATTCGCGGCGCGCTGTGGTGGATGATGGGATCAGTCGCGGATGCAACATGGAAATCACTGCCATGGATCGGCGTACTCGTTGCGATCGGCGGAGCCGCGCTTGTCTACTGGGCGAGAGAGATCGATCTGCTGGCACTTGGTGACGAGGCGGCTGCGGCAATGGGCGTCAACGTCGAAGCATCTACTCGTCGCATCTACATACTCGCCGCTCTTCTTGCCGCAGCAACGGTTGCTGCGGCTGGACTTATCGGATTTGTCGGATTGATTGTGCCGCACATTGTTCGTGCGGGCGGAATTCGTCATCATCGCCCGCTCATTGTCGCTGCAGCAATCGTCGGCGCGACGCTGGTGATCGCCGCAGACCTGACCGCACGCATTGCTCGACCACCGGGCGAGCTTCCACTCGGCGCAGTAACCGCTGTGCTTGGTGTGCCGTTCTTCCTTGCACAGCTGAGAAAGGCGCGATGATCTCGTTCTCGAACGTTGCTGTCAGATATCCTGGCGCATCGAGACGGGCGCTCGACGGCGTTTCATTCGATGCGCAGGAATCTCAAGTCACGGCCGTCGCCGGACCCAACGGGAGCGGCAAATCCACACTCGTGCGCGCGCTTCTCAAACGCTTGCCGCTCGAAGATGGCGTGATATCGATCGATGGATCCGATATCGCCTCACTTCCTCAGCAGGAGATTGCTCGCCGGGTTGCAGTGGCGCCGCAGCGGGAGGACTTGAGCTTCCCATTGCATGTTCTCGAATACGTTGCACTCGGTCGCTATCCTCGACTCGGTTTGTGGCGAAGTGCGACAGCTCCTGACACAGTGGCTGTCGAGTCCGCGATGGAGCGCGCTCAGGTCACCGAGTTTGCCTCGCGTCGCACCGACGAGCTCTCCGGCGGTGAATGGCAGCGAGTAAGAATTGCGCGAGCGCTTGCGCAGGGCGCGCGTGCGCTTGTGCTCGACGAGCCTACGACATTCCTCGATCTCGCGCACGAGATGTCCCTATTCGAGCTACTGCATTCACTCGCTCACGACGGAATGGCAGTACTCCTCGTGAGTCATCAGCTCAATCTCGTCGCGCGTTTTGCCTCGACAGTGATTCTTCTCGATCGCGGTAAAGTCGTCGCCGCGGGTTCGCCTGACACTGTGATGCAGGCGTCGCTGCTCGAGAAAGTTTACGAGTGGCCGCTGGTGGTCACACGCGATCCCGCAATCGGCGCTCCCGCTCTTGTCCCTCTTCGCAAGCGTTCTCACTGATAATTCTCATGACCAAACGCGTTCTACTTACAGTCTCAGCAGTGGTCATCTCATCGACCACCGCACTCGCCCAGTCGCCGGATACAACGACACTCTCTGCTGTCGTTATCTCCGCTACCAAGACTCCAACGTCGCGAATGTCGCTCACGCAGCCTGTGACCGTGATCACAGGGGAACAGCTGCGGGCGCGCGGGATCACGCGGGTCACCGATGCACTTCGCGCAGTTCCGGGAGCGATACTCGTGCAGAATGGATCATTGGGCTCAGTGAATTCGATGTTCCTTCGTGGCGGAGAAAGCAGATACACAAAGGTTCTTGTCGACGGAGTTCCGGTGAATGCGCCCGGTGGATTTTTCGATTTCAGTCACCTGACCGTCGACAACATCGAGAGAATCGAGGTGGTGCGCGGACCAGGGAGTGTGGTTTATGGTGCCGATGCCGTTGCCGGAGTGGTCCAGATTTTCACGCGACAGGGCCGCGGTGCATTCAACATGTCTGCGGAAGGCAGAGCCGGAAATCGCGGCGGGCGGGAAGTCACTCTCGATGCCAACGGCTCGAACAACGTGCTTCGATACTCACTCGGCGGCGGTGCGAGGCGCACCGACGGAATCTTTCCGTTCAACAACAATTACTACAACGGAACGCTCAGCGGGTCCGCGGGAGTAACTCCGCGCGAAGGATCAGATCTGCTGGTTTCCGGTCGCTACACACATGCGGAGTACCACTATCCGACCGACTTTACAGGTGCGCCGGTGGATTCCAATTCGTATCGGGTGCAGCATCGCCTGACTGTCGGTATCGATGGGAAGACGGAGCTGTCCGACAAAGTGGGACTGCGCGTGCGCGCCGGGACGAATGAGGTTTCCGATCTGACGGAGGACATTCTTCAACCGTCGAGCGTGATTCCGCCGCCACCGAAGCGCCATCTTGCTTCCATGTCCCGCAACAAGCGTCGCAACGTCGATGCTGGATTTGTTGCTCACCTCTCGAACTCTTCAAGCTTTACCGCAGGCGCCGAGTATCTCACGGAGAGTGAGAGGGCTGACAACTCCGAGGGACCTGTCGGTGGCACTGATTCTCCGACCGCGAGCTTTGACGCAGAACGTCACAACACTGCCTTCTATTCGGAGATGATTGCCAATTCCGAGTCAGGCGCATCGTGGACATTGTCGGCAAGACGTGATGACAACTCCGACTTTGACGCCTTCAACACTTATCGCGCAGGGATCAGCGTACCTGCAGGTCAATCGTCGCGACTGCGCGCTTCCATAAGCACTTCGTTCAACGCACCCGCATTCAATCAGATACGACCAACGCTTTACACAACCGCCAGTCCGGATCTCAAACCTGAGCGCGCCCGATCCTGGGAGATTGGAATGGAGCAGACGCTGGTTTACGGAATCCTCAAGATTTCCGGCGGTTATTTCAATCAGCAGTTCAAGGACCTCATTCAATTCGTATCAGGCGGCCCGCCAGACTTCCTCGGCAGCTATGCGAACCTGACGGAAGCGCAATCGAACGGCTACGAAGCTGAGCTCTCGCTAACGCCGGTCGGTGCATGGTCTGCAACAGCGAGCTACACCTTCGCGAAACCGAAAGTGACTGAAGTTTCGTCGAGCTACGGCGGCGATCTGAAGCCGGGCGATCCGCTTCTGCGAAGACCTCGACATTCCGGCACGGCGTCCGTGAGCTGGATGAAAAAGAACGTCGCCTCCGCATCCGTTCTCGCGAGCTTCATCGGAAAGCGTCCCGATACTGACTTCAGCCAGTATCCCTCTCCGACGGTTATGCTGCCGGAGTACGTGAGGGTCGACGTTGCGGGAAGTTATTCCATCATTCGCACGAGCTCGAAGAAATCCGGCATCGACCTTACGCTCCGAGTCGATAACGCACTCGACAAGAAATACGAGGACGTGCTTGGATTTCCTGCGCCTCGAAGGACGTACCTGATTGGCGCGCGCATCGAAGGCGCTATGTAAATTGCGTGAATGGGCACGCTCGTATCTGAAGCGATAGTTCTTCACACCTTCGATTATCTGGAAACGTCACGAATCATCCGATTGATGACTCGCGATGCGGGTATTCAATCGGTCATTGCCCGCGGTGCGCGCAACTCCCGAAAAAGATTCGGAAGTGCGATCGATTTGTTTGCGCAGGGAACTGCAGAGATCGAAATGCGCGAGCATCGTGAGCTCCAGGTGCTCGCCTCGTTTGAGCTCACTCGCGGGCGATCGCAGTTTGCGAGAGATGTCGGCCGATTCACCGCCGGGTCAATGATCGCCGAGCTGGCGCTTCGCACATCGAGTGACGAGCCTGCGCCTTCGCTTTTCGATGCAGTCGAGCTCGCCCTGGACAATCTCGCTGCGGCTGCCGCCGAACAGACTATCGCTGCCGGCCTCGCTGGTGCGTGGCAGATCATCGCCGCACTTGGATTCACTCCCGCTCTCGATCTGTGCGCGAATTGCCACAACGATCTGGATCCCTCCGCCATAGTTGCATTCTCACACGGCGCCGGCGGCGCGCTTTGTCCTCGCTGCGGACAGCTTGCATCAGGAAGCCGATCTATTCCTCCCGATGCACGCGATGCTCTTAGATCGTGGATAAGTGGTGAGCATGAGATCGTGTTGACTGCTCAGGAGTCACGCGCTCATCAGCGGCTGTTGCGAGAGTTTTTTCTCGAGCACATCGCAGGCGCTCGCGAGCTCAAGGCATACGTGGTCTGGGAACAGGGAGCCTGGAGCGCGGCGTGATCCTCGGAACCGCTGGTCACATCGATCACGGCAAGACAGCGCTCGTCAAGGCATTGACTGGAGTCGATGCTGACCGGCTTCCTGAAGAAAAACGCCGCGGAATAACAATCGATCTCGGCTTTGCTCCGCTCGAGCTCGATGGATTCGGCACAATCGGAATTGTCGATGTGCCGGGACACGAAGGATTTGTTCGAACGATGCTCGCTGGAGCGAGCGGAATCGATCTCGCGATGCTGGTCGTCGCCGCAGACGAAGGCGTGATGCCGCAAACGGTAGAACACCTGGAGATCCTGTCGTTACTGCAGATCCCGCGAGGTATAATTGCGCTGACAAAGTGCGATCTGGTCGACGATGACTGGCGCGCGCTTGTCCGGGACGATGTTCGAGCGCTTTGTGCGAACTCTCCGCTGGCAAATGCGGAGCTGATCGAAGTCTCAGCCGTCACCGGCGAAAAGATCGACGATCTCAAAGCGGCGATAAGACGCGCCGCTGGCGGGGTAACCCGGGATCGCTCTAATGATCTCTTTCGTCTTCCGGTTGACCGCGTTTTCACGATCAAGGGTACGGGCACCGTCGTCACAGGGACACTGTGGAGTGGATCGATTCGCAAAGACGAGACGGTGAGAATCGAACCGGGCGGAAAGACCGCGAGAATTCGCGCAGTTCAATCGTACGGCCATACGGTCGACATGGCGCAGCCGGGAACTCGCACCGCACTCGCGCTCGCCGGAGTCGACGTGGACGAAATATCGCGCGGAAGCACAATTGTCCGTGACGCTGCGTGGCACCCGACGCCTGAGCTTGACGTTGTCCTGACAATCACCGACCGCGACCTGGAGCTGAGCACACGCAGTCGCGTGCGCGTGCACATCGGAACGTCGGACGTCGGTGCCCGGTTGTCGAAACTCAAGGCAGATGCGGATGGAAAAATTCATGCACGACTTATTCTCGATGAAGCTGTTGTCGCTCGAGGCAGAGACCGGTTCGTCATACGTCTGCCTTCACCTGCGCGAACGGTAGGAGGTGGAGAAGTCATAGATCCGTTTCCTCCCCGCAGCAAAACCGCATCGAGAGGCGGACCTCTCGAGGAGCGTCTGTCTACAATTCTCGAGAAAGCTGGTGCGACGGGAGTTTCGCTCTCCGAGATACCAATTCGTGTCGGGATCCCTCCTGCTCGAGTCGACGAATTGATTCGCGCCGTGAATGCCTCGGTGATTGGAAACGTTGCAGTTGTGCATGATGCAGTGAGCGAGCTCGAGAATTTTCTCGAGAGCTACGCAGCCATCTACACGGCAAACCATCCGCTAGAAGCAGGTGTCTCATTGCAGACACTGAGAGCGGCAGCGCAAGCTGACGCAGGAGTTATTCAATACGCTCTCGGTCGTCTGGAAAAAAAGGGTCGAATCGAGCTCGATGCATCGCTGGTTCGTCCGTCGGGATGGACGTCAAAACTTGGCGAACGGGACAGGATGGTAAGCGATTCGATCCTGCACGACATTTGCACAGGCGTTTATGAGCCGCCGAGTGTATCGGAGCTCGAGGCGAAATTTGGAAGCAATACCGGAGCACTTCTAAGGCGGCTGGAGCGGGAAGGGGAAATCGAGCGGGTCTCTGACGACAGATACTATGGTAGAGAGCCGCTCGCGCGTATGGTGGAGATGTTGAGAACGACGCTGGTACCGGGTCGAACTTACACTCCGGTGGAGCTAAAAGAGGTTTTGGGGGTTTCAAGGAAGTACTTGATCCCGTTCCTCGAGTTTTGCGACCGGAAAGGAATCACGGAAAGGGGCACGGAAGGAAGGCAGGTTCGAAGAAACAGAACGTAAATGAACGCACAGGCAGGTAAGTGATGACTGGACGGCATGCTTGACACTCTGTCACTCTGACCGTAGGTTGGCCGAAGCGTCCATTCTTATCACCAGTTTTCAGAGGGTATTTTCTAAAACTTTCCTTGTCAGCACGGAGTTGAAATGAAACACCTGTGGGCAGCACTTGTGGTGCTCGCTCTCAGCGCGTTCATGCCAGGCAGTCTGTCGGCACAGGGAAGTTCAACCCAATCCGGCAGGGCGCGTGGCCCCGGATTGGAGCTGGGTCAGAATTATCCGAACCCATTCAACCCGGAGACGAAGATCCCGTTCAGCATCGGAGACGGAGCTGGATGTACGGATCCTAGCCGGTTGTACCGCGTGAGCTTGCGGATTTACAATGTTCTGGCACAGCCAGTGGCGGTGCCGGTTCTGCAAGGCGGAACGGGGAATGTAGCTGGGGGCGAACCGATCGAAAAACTGTTTTTGACTTGTGGGACGTACACAGCGTACTGGGACGGAAAAGATGCAAAGACGCAGCAGGAAGTTGCTTCCGGCGTCTATCTCTACCGCCTCGAAGTCGATGGTAAACCGTTAGTCAAGAAAATGCTCGTGTCGAAATAAATGAAAAGCTCCCGGACATTCCGGGAGCTTTTTTTTCCACTCGGCTCGGGTAAGCCACATTGGCAGTATCTTAGGGCATCGTGATTGCACCCCTGCGAGCCCATGATCAATCCAGATAAACTCACAGTCAAATCAGGCGAAGCGATCAACGAAGCGGTCTCGCTCGCCCGCCGTGCAGGCAATCCACAGGTCTACGACCTCCACGTTCTTCTCGCGCTCCTCGCGCAGGACGAAGGAATTGTAGTGCCTGTTCTTCAGAAGCTCGGTGTGAGCGTTGCGTCGCTTCGCGAAAAGTCCGAGCAGGAAGCTGCGAGATACCCGAAGCAGTCGGACGCGCAGCCAAATCTTTCGCGCGAGCTCAACCAGGTATTCGATCGCGCCGAGAAAGAAGCCAAAGATCTGGGCGATGAATTTGTATCGACTGAGCATCTGCTTCTAGCGCTGAGCGAAGTGAAGGGAACGGATTCGCGTCGACTCCTTAACGAAGCGGGAGCGACGCACGAGAATCTTCTCGAGGCACTGCAGCAGGTTCGCGGATCGCATCGCGTTTCTGATCAAAATCCGGAGAATCAGTATCAGGCTCTGCAGCGCTACACCCGTGATCTCACCGATGCAGCGCGTAAAGGAAAACTCGATCCTGTTATAGGACGCGACGAAGAAATCCGGCGTGTGATTCAAGTTCTATCGCGTCGCACGAAAAACAATCCTGTTCTCATCGGCGAGCCTGGTGTTGGTAAGACTGCAATTGCCGAAGGACTCGCACAGCGAATCACCAATGGCGACGTACCTGAGGGACTGCGCGACAAGAGATTGCTTTCGCTGGATCTCGGTGCGCTGATTGCCGGCGCAAAATTTCGCGGTGAGTTCGAGGAAAGACTGAAGGCGGTTCTCAAGGAAATCACCGAAGGCGAAGGAAAGTTCGTTGTTTTCATCGACGAGATGCATACCATTGTCGGCGCAGGAAAAGCCGAAGGCTCGATGGATGCGGGCAACATGCTCAAGCCTCTCCTCGCTCGCGGTGAGCTTCGCGTTGTTGGAGCAACGACACTCGATGAATATCGAAAGCACGTCGAAAAGGACGCCGCACTCGAGCGTCGATTCCAGCCTGTGTATGTCGGTGAGCCAAGTGTCGAAAGCACAATCGCAATTCTTCGCGGACTGAAGGAGCGATACGAAGTTCATCACGGTGTGCGAATCACGGACGGTGCAATCGTCGCCGCTGCTACCCTCTCGAATCGCTACATCGGCGACCGTTTTCTTCCTGACAAGGCAATCGACCTGATCGATGAGGCTGCATCACGTCTCCGCATCGAGATCGATTCGATGCCGCAGGAGATCGATGAAGTCGAGAGACGCATCACACAGCTCGAGATCGAGCGTCAGGCTCTGTCGAAGGAAAAAGACAAAGCTTCGAAGGAACGACGCGGTGCGCTGGAGAAAGAGCTCGCCGAGCTCCGTGAGAAATCCAACGCCATGAAAACACAATGGCAGAATGAAAAGGAAACGCTGGGAAGCGTTGGAAAGATCAAGCAGCAGCTCGACGAAGCCAAAACACAAGCGGAACAAGCCACTCGCTCCGGCGACCTCGGCAAAGCTGCAGAGATTACATATGGCACCATTCCTCAGCTCGAGCAAAAGCTGCTGGAAACAGAGCAGCAGCTTGCGAGCAAGCAGGGTGGTCGACAGTTCCTGAAGGAAGAAGTAACTGCTGATGATGTCGCTGAGATCGTTGCGCGATGGACGGGAATTCCCGTTTCGCGAATGATGGAAGGCGAGCGCGAAAGACTCACGCGACTCGAGCAGCTTCTTACCGAGCGAGTTGTGGGTCAGAGCGAAGCAGTTCGTGCTGTCTCAAATGCAGTGCGCCGTTCACGCGCAGGCTTGCAGGATCCCAATCGCCCGATTGGCTCATTCATTTTTCTCGGGCCGACGGGCGTTGGAAAAACAGAAACCGCACGCGCGCTAGCTGAATTCCTGTTTGATGACGAGCATGCGATGGTGCGGATCGACATGTCCGAGTACATGGAGAAGCACGCTGTCGCGCGATTGATTGGTGCGCCGCCGGGATACGTCGGTTTCGAGGAAGGCGGCCAGCTCACCGAAGCTGTTCGCCGTCGCCCGTATTCAGTGATTCTTTTCGACGAAATCGAGAAGGCGCATCAGGATGTCTTCAACATTCTGCTGCAGATACTCGATGATGGTCGGCTGACTGATTCGCAGGGCAGGACTGTCGATTTCAGGAACACCGTCATCATCATGACGTCGAACATCGGCAGCGTATTCATCCTGGAGCACGGGACTGACGACTGGGCTCTCGTAGAAACGCAGGTCACATCTGCTCTCAGGCAGCATTTCCGCCCTGAGTTTTTGAATCGTGTCGACGACATCATTGTCTTCCGCCCGCTTGGCGAAGAGCAGATCGAAGTGATCATCGGCTTGCAGCTCAAGCGTCTCGAGCAGCTGCTTGCAGAGAAGAAGATGTCAATCGAGCTCACCCCGGCGGCCCGCCACCATCTCGCGAAAGAAGGATACGATCAGGCATTCGGTGCGCGTCCGTTAAAGAGAGCAATTCAGCGTCTAGTGCAGAATCCTCTCGCACTTGCGGTACTCGAGGGACGCTTCATGGAAGGGGACAGGATTCTCGTCGACATCGACGACAATGGAGAGCTCAAGTTCACCAACGTTCCGGGTGGCGAGCCGGCTGTTGCAGCAGCAGTCTGAGGGAGCAGTCATTTCGCGGGCGGCGATCGATGAGCAGTTCATGCTCAATGCGATCGCAATCGCGAGTGATGGAATCAGGCAGAACGAAGTACCAATTGGCGCACTGGTCGTGCAGGGAATGTCGATTGTCTCCGGGGCGAACAACCGGACTGTACGCGACCAGGACGCGACAGCTCATGCCGAACTCATAGCAATTCGCGAAGCGTGCGGGTTACTGGACCGGTGGCGTCTCGATGACTGCACGTTGTATGTCACTCTCGAGCCGTGTGCGATGTGCGCCGGGGCGATTGTGTTGTCGCGGATGCGTCGAGTGGTGTTTGGCGCGTGGGATGAAAAGGCGGGAATGGCTGGATCGGTGGGAGATCTGCTTCGCCATCCAAGGCTCAATCACACGCCGGAAGTTCAGGGCGGGGTTCTTGGCGAAGAATGCGCCTCGATGCTCACTGAATTCTTTGAATCTCGCCGCGTTTGAGGTTCTCAAAACGCATCAAAGAATTCCGATGCTGACTTTTATAGGCGCACCTACGGTTTTAGGTTTCATGACTCCTGGACAGGTGGCCGAGTGGTTGAAGGCACCGGTCTCGAAAACCGGCATACCTGCAAGGGTATCGAGAGTTCGAATCTCTCCCTGTCCGTTCGACTGAAGAGGTAGCAGAGCGCACGTGACTGGCGTCACGTGCGACGCAGAGGTAGCAGAGAGCGCAGAGGGCGCAGAGGGCGCAGAGGGGCCTGAGATTACTTGGGCCCTTTTGCTTCGTGATGTGGTAAAATGATGCTGGGACGGGTGGCCGAGTGGTTTAAGGCGCACGCCTGGAAAGTGTGTGTACGTTAATAGCGTACCGTGGGTTCGAATCCCACCCCGTCCGTGAACAAAAAAACCCGCTCGCGTTTGCGAGCGGGTTTCTGTTTTTTGGAAGTATCAGGTGCCTGGTACGATGATGCACGCGTCGGCATCGATGTCGCATGTCTTTGCCGGAGCCGCGCGTAGGGAAACGGTAGCAGGCTCTGTGGTTCCGTCCTGCAGCGTGAAGAACGCGCCGGTTATCGACACGTTGTAGCAGCCGGTTCTTGTTCCGTCAGTAGTGGTCGGCGTGATTGAGCACTCTCCGAACGAGCTCTCACCTTCTTTTCCGTAAGACACTTTGGAGAGATCGATTGACAGTGTTCTGTCGGGGCCGATAATCATGACTGTTCCGCGACCGCTGAATACTCCGTTGGTAAGTTTGATCGCTGCGGAGTTGTCGATGTCGACGCTCGTGTCGAACTGATCTTTCTTGAACTTCAGCCAGCCCGAGTTCTCCGGCTTGTTGAAGAAATAAGTGACCGCGAGCTGAAAGGTTGTTGTGCTTGTGCTGCTCGACGCCGTGCCGACGGCTCCCGAATCGATTGGCGGTGGTGGTGGATTATCGCCACTGATTCCGGTCACCAGGTCAGGTGCCGACACTACTGGCGCGGTGCTTGTGTCCTGACAAGCGGCGACAAAAAGAATACCTGCGACTGCTGCTAGTGCTGCTGCACGTCTCATTGAAACCCCCCGGTTTTGTTCGTCGCCTCGAGCCGGCACTCTGTGCCTCTGAACGCGAGGCGAAGCATCATAAACTTATGGACACTTTGTATTGATGGGCGATCGCAACAAAAACGTTACCTGGACTGGCGTGCAATCATCGGCTGGATTCGACGCATTTCACGATTTGCTTGGTCGACGAACGTCTGGAGACTGGCATCCCCACGCGACCATGCATCGACGACTCGCTTATACGAATCGAAAGCGTCTTTCGGATCACCAAGCTTTGCTTCGAGTGGTGCGCGTCTGGCGGCGATGAGGATCTCGATCGGCGTGATCAGAGTATTGAGGCGCTGGTCAAGCAATCGTTTCGCATCTGCGTTGCGGCCTTTTGCACTGAGCAGCTCGGCTGCGGTCACGCGGTCGATGTAGCATGCAATGCAGAGGGTATCGGGTAGAGCGGTGAATTGGGTCAACGCGCTTCCCGAATCACCTCGCGCCAAAGCGAGGTATGCGCGAGCAGAGCGCGATTTGTAATCGGCTGCGCGTCGAGCGACTTTTTCTCCCGATTGCCGCTCGGAGTCGGCGCGTGTCACGAGTGCCTGTATCGACTGAGTGTCATGAATACGCGCAAACCACGGCAGCGCGAAATAGGCTTGCGGGATTTTGTCTGCAACCCACTTTCGCATTGTTTGCGTTGCGGTATCGGCAGGAACTCCGCCGAGAAGAGACAATTCCACAAACAGCCGCCACGGTCGCTTGCCAAGTGAGAGGTACGATTCGCTTAGACGCCCGCGATATGCGAGCTCGAGGGGCATGAAGTTCCACAATCGAACGGAATCGGCAGCATATGACGGCGACGTGCGCGGACGTCGCGCGAGAGAGTTGAGAAGCTTGAGCGCGGTTTCTGCTGAGTCGGGCCAGCGGCGAATCAGATACCATCCCGCCATCAATGCATCTGAAGGTGCCTTGTCCAGAATTTCATCTGCGGCCCCTGCACCAGTGCTACCCACCGCAGCGACGCCGTCCACGATCGCGATTCCTTCTGCTTCTTTGTCGGTGGGTTTGAGCTTGAGGTATGCTCTGGTGTATCGTCGCCCTGCTTCCGCACCAAGAAGGGTGAATCCGAGATCGATTGCATGGACGTATGCAGGTGCGAATGCCGAGTCCAGTGAGATCGCTCTGTCGAAGGCTGCGAGAGTCTCTTTGTCGGTGACGTTGACCGGACTTCCGAATCCGTGATGGAATCGAGCTTCGCCGACAGCGTACCAGACTTCGGGATCGTCGGGATATCGCGCGGCTGCGTCGTTCACTGTCGCAAAGAGACGCCGCGCTTTTTTCCAGTCGAGAGTATCGACTGCCATGAGCGCGAGCGATGCCGACAGAGAATCCGCCGCGAGCAAGAGACTGTCCCTCGGCGAAAGTCCATGATTCGCTCTCCCTGCTCGCAGACGATAGCTCGTCGCGGCCGAATCGCTTCCGCTCTTTTGCCATCCTGTCACAAGCGCTGCGCGGCGGAGGGCGATTGCGAACGTCGTATCGAATCCGATAGCCCTGTTGTATGAAACTGCCGCAGAATCCCACGATGTCCGACGGAAGAACTGCTCGCCTTGCAGAAATGCTCGCATTGCTTCGATCGATGTGGATCCGAACGAAGACTTTCGTGTCGCTCCTATTCGATGCGTTTTGCCGAGAACTTCCAGGGCCCATACAGTCACCTTGGCAGCGGCCGCTTCGACGGTTGAGTCGCGACCTTCGAAGTCTTCGACTTTATCTTTTGCAACGTCGACGAGACTAGCGCGCACCCTCACTGAATCGTTCGCAGCTCCGACCAGAGTTCCAAAGATCGCGTACTGCGCTCTGGTCCTTTTTGCGAGCGCTGTCGCGGTTTGGCGATCCGCGTTCCCTGCAAACCCCTTGATCGCCAGCGTCGGCGAGACAGTCGTCAAGGGACCGGCACCGTCGAGATTGCGAGCGAGAACATCGACCATTCCTTCGCGCCATAGCGCGAGCTCGCTTGTCGGCGTATTGAATGGCGCGATTGCGATCGTTACGGCCTCACTGCTTCCTCGCGCGCCTCTGATCTTTGCCGCCACGAACAAACTGACACAAATGAGTGCGACTGCGGCAACTGGAATGAGAATATTGCGGCGCGAGCGCGAAGGAGTGTCAGTCTTTCCAGGCAACGGTCGCGTTGCAGATGGAACGAAAACGCCATCGAGAGCATCGCGAAACTCTGCCGCCGTCTGAAAGCGCGCAGCCGGATCCTTCTCCATCGCGCGGCCAATTGCTTGAGCAACATCAGGAGGCGTGTCCGCACGGACAGCATCCACGCGCGGCGCTTCCTTGGTCAGGTGAGCGACGAGAATTGCCTGATCGGTTTCACCCGAGAACGGCGGATCACCGGCGAACATCTCATATCCCACCACTCCAACCGCATACACATCGGCCCGTGCATCGACATTTCGTTCGCCGAGTGCTTGTTCCGGTGCCATGTATCCGACGGTACCGAGCGACATTCCGGTTCCTGTCAGTCGCTGGCCGCCTTCCGTGCTACCACCGCCGGCGAGCGCAGCCGCAATTCCAAAGTCTGCGAGAACCGCATGCCCGTCCTGTATCAGGATGTTCTCGGGCTTGATGTCGCGATGAATGATTCCCTGGCGATGCGCGTACGCGAGTGCATCAGTCACTTCGCGCAGAATTCTTACTGCATCCGGAATGGGAAGCTGGTTTTCACGCTCGAGTCGAATGCGCAGCGATTCGCCGTCGATGAACGGCATGATGTAGTGCACAAGATTGTCGCGCACTCCCGCAGAAATCACCGGAAGAATGTGTGGATGCTGGAGCCGGGCCGTGACTTCGCTCTCGCGCTTGAATCGCGCGAGCATCATGGGGCTCACCATGTCCGGCGGCAGGATCTTGATCACGACTTTCCGCTGCAGCGCGATGTCAGTCGCCATGAACAGGCGCGCCATTCCGCCGCCTTTCATTTCTCCTTCAATCTTGTATGTGTCAGCAAAAGATTCGCGGAGCTTTGCGAGGACGTCGAGCTCTTCAGGGTCCTTTTCCCCAGCTGATGCGGCCAGCTCGGAGACGAACTCTTTTGCCGATTGCCACCGGCTGTTGGGCGTGCGGCCCATCGCTCTTGCGACGACTCTTTCCATCGCTTCAGGAACGTCGTCCCGCACCTCTCTGATCGACCTGGGCTGGGAGCTCATGCGGCTCGCCATCAACACCTGGGGAGTCGAGCCTCTGAACGGTGTCGCGCCCGCGAGCATCTCGTACACGATGCATCCAAACGAATAGATGTCGCTTCGGTAGTCGAGATTCCTGTCGGCAATCACCTGCTCGGGACTCATGTATGCCGGAGTTCCCACCGTGATTCCCGTTTTTGTCAGTCGCTCGCCAGCCGCTCCGATGATCGCGCGCGCAACACCAAAGTCGAGTACGAAAACATCGTCGCCACTGAGAAGAATGTTCTCGGGCTTGAGGTCACGGTGCACGATTCCTTTTCCGTGCGCGTAAGCCAGCGGGTCCGCGATTTTTGCCGCAATTCGAATTACGTCGGGGATTTGAAGCTTTCGCTCCCGCATCAAGCGGTCGCGCAGCGATTCGCCGGCGACGTAATCCATCGCGTAAAAGGGAAGATCATCTGCGGATCCGGACGCGAATACGCGCGGGATTGATGGATGATCGAGCTCCGATGTGAACGAGATCTCGCGGAAGAATCTTTCCTTCGTTACTACGCCGCTGAGCTCAGGGCGAAGAACCTTGACCGCGACCTGCTCTCCAGAGTCAGTATCGGTGCACAGGTAGACCGTCGCCATTCCGCCATGGCCGAGCTCGCGCTCAACTCGGAAACGAGCACCGATCACTTCCTGCGGAGACACCCCCATGTCTTCGCTCATCTACCTCGCAATGTATCTCAGCTCGCTACGGCTGTCTCGTCAGTTGCGGGAACTTTCTTGAGGCGCAGCTCGAACTCCGAGCCTTTGCCGATTTCACTACGGGCAATAAGCTCGCCTCCAAGACCGCGTGCGAGATCGCGGCTGATAGCGAGTCCGAGGCCAGTTCCTTCGTGATTGCTCGTAAGGCGCCGCTCCAGCTGCACAAAGGGCTCGAATACGCTCGCGAGCCTGTCACCTGGAATGCCTAGTCCAGTGTCGCGAACTATGATGCAGACGGTGCCATCCTCTTCGGTGCACCTTATCGCAATCGTGCCGCCAGGCTCGGTGAACTTGATCGAGTTTGAGAGAAGGTTCAGCAGAATCTGCCTGACTTTTTCCGCATCACCCCAGACAGTGAGACTCGGATCGCACGACTCGTAATCGTACGTGAGATTGCGCGCGCGAAGCTGCGGCGTGATCAGAGATTCGAGATCGCTCATCAGCGGATGCAGTGACACCGGGCCCATGAGGAACTCGACGTGTCCTGCTTCGAGCTTGGCGTAATTCAGAATGTCATTGATGAGCGACAGGAGATTTCGCTGGCTTCGCTGTATTCGCTCGAGGTCTGCCTTCTGGTCCTCAGTCAGACTGCCGCGGATCCCCATGAGAAGCAGCTCGGCGTATCCTCCGATGGCGTTGAGTGGAGTGCGAAGCTCATGGCTCATCACAGCGAGGAACTGCGTTTTCGCCTCATTCGCTGCTTCAGCGATTCGACGCGCTTCATGCTCTGATTTATGAAGGCGCGAATTTTCCATTGCGAGTGCTGCACGACGCGCGAGCTCGGCGAGAAAGTCCAGGTCTTCTTCAGTGTATCTGCGTCCGGATTCAGCTGCGACTACGGTGATTGCTCCGAACACTTTTTGCGGAGTCGCAAGCGGAACTACAATTGCCGATCTCAATCCTACTTCGCGAATGATGCGCAGATGCTCATCGTCTACCGCGCCCGCAACGAGCATCTCGTCAGGAATCTCGGGATAAAACTCCACCTTGCCGGTGCGAATCACTTCAGGCACACCGGTGCGCGCGCTCATGTCCGGCGGGTATCGCTTATTCAGCTCGTTTGCCCACTGAACCTTTGCTGGGTCGATGTGCGCAACTGCAAGCTGCTTTGGCTCTCCCGTGATTTCGTCGATGATGGTGACGGATGCCCAGTCCGCGAAGTGCGGAACAAAAAGCTTCGTGACTTCACTCAGGGTCGACTCGTAATCGAGAGATGAAGAAAGCAGCTCCGAGGCTCTCGCAAGGTATGATGCTGCTTCTTCCGCTTTCTTCCTCGCAGTAATGTTCTTCCACTGTGTAGCGAGTCCACCGTCTGGAAGAGGATAGCAGTACAGCTCGGCCCATCTGCCCACGCCTGGATAAAAAGCTTCGAATGACACTGCTTCGCGCTTTTCAGCGGCGCGTCGCATTTCTGCCTCGAACTTGGTGCCGACGATGTCCGGCCATTCCTCCCACACAGATTTTCCGATGAGACTTTCGGCGCTGCCGTGGTTTGACTCGGAAAAAATGCGCGATGCCGCTTCATTTACATAGCGAAAGCGCCACTCCTTGTCCTGTACGACGAACGGATCGGCGATGCTCTCGAGAATTCCGCGTGAGTAGCGTTCTGCAGCTTCGGCTTGAGCAGTCCGCTCAGCCAGCTCTTCCGATGATTGCTCGAGCTCTTCCTGCATCGCCTGCGATTCCTCGAGCTGGTGGCTGAGCTCGATTCCCTGTTGATCGAGCTGGCGAGCCAGAGCCGCATTCTCTTTGGCCGCCGCTGCCGCGGAGATGCGCGATTTGTCGACAACGGAGACAGCCCAGCTGGTGAGGGCACTCATCACGAAAAACGCAACGAACGTCGCAATTTCTTCCGGCGACCCCAAATGAAATCCCTTCGGGGGAATTACGAAATAATCGACGAGAAGCACTGCGCCAACTGAAGCAAAAAGCGCAGGTCCCAGTCCCGACAGCCATGCGGTTGTAACAACCGCCGGCCAGAACAGAAGAAAAACCGTTTGCGTGAGGAAAGGTTTACCGATAAGTGTCAGCGCAAATGCGGCTAGAGTCAGGCCGACCGCAATGGCATATGCGGTGACTCTACTTCTTCGAGGTATGTCAGGGACTTCCTGAATTGCCGCTTTGTCGAGCGGAGTGACGCGCGAAGAAGTTGGTTTTGCTTGCTGAGTCATCAGGAGCGGTTAAGCAGATTTACAGCGCAGGGATGGGAAACGCCTGAATCTATTCGGAGACTCGCGCGACGAAAGTGCGATATCTTCATCGCGTGAGCGATCAAGGCACTCGGGTAATCAGGTCGGTGCAGCTGGGAATGCTTGTCAATGCCGTGCTTGCGCTGGTGAAGCTTGTCGCGGGCATCGTCGGCAACACGTACGCACTTGTCGCAGACGCAGTAGAGTCCACTGCAGACATAGTTGCATCGCTGGTGGTATGGAGCGGTCTCCGCGTCGCGACGCGTGACCCGGATGAGCAGTATCCGTTCGGTTACGGCAAGGCTGAGTCAGTCGCGGCGGCGGCTGTAGCGATGATGCTTTGTGCGGCAGCGATTGGAATTGCGTTCGAAGCAGTCCGTGAGATACGAACGCCTCACAAGACACCTGCGCCGTGGACTCTTCTCGTTCTCGTTGGCGTTCTCTTCATCAAGTGGGTTTTGTTTCGACGAACGCTAAAGATTGGTGAGGCCGCCGGCAGCACCGCCGGCAAAGTTGACGCCTGGCATCATCTCAGCGATGCAATAACATCGGCCGCTGCATTTGTCGGCATATCGATCGCGCTCTGGGGCGGAGAAGGGTGGGAGCAGGCAGACGACTGGGCTGCGCTTTTTGCCGCGGCGGTGATCTTCTACAACGGAATCGTGCTCCTGCGTCCGGCTTTGAACGATCTGATGGACCGGATGCCGGGCGCAGAAATTACCGGAGCAGTAAGGACGGCGGCGGAGAGCGTGCCTCTCGTGCGTGCAATCGAAAAGCTTTCCGCGCGAAAGATGGGACTTGTCTACTACGTCGACATTCACGTTCAGGCTGATGCGTCAATGTCGCTGCACGATGCGCACGAGCTTAGCGGTGCGGTAAAAAGCGCGATCCGCCGGAGCGTTCCAAATGTTGAAGGCGTCCTGGTTCATATGGAGCCGTATAAGACGGACGCCTGACACCGGTCCACAGTCGCCGGTCGCCGGTCGCCGGTCGACGGTCGCCGGTCGACGGTCGCCAGTCGTCGGCGCCGAATGTCCGGCGACTGGTGTCCGTTCGGCCGCAAAGTTGCGCCTGTATGATTGCATGATTCACGTTGGCACCGCCGGTTGGCTCTATAAGGATTGGGAGGGAATTGTCTATCCATCTCCAAAGCCTAAGAAGTTCGATCCCCTCGAGTATCTAGCGTGCTATTTCACCACCATCGAGATCAATTCGACCTACTATCGGCCCCCGACTGCAAAGACGGCGGACAGCTGGATTGCTCGCGTTTCCGATCATCCCGAGTTTCAGTTCACCGCGAAGTTGTGGAAGCGTTTTACTCACGAGCGAAAAACCGCATGGACACGCGCCGAGGTAAAAGAAGCCCGCGCTGCATTCGACCGAATGATGAAAGCCGACAAACTCGGCGCATTGCTCATTCAGTTTCCGTGGTCATTCCGAAGGACCGACGAGAATCGCGAGTGGCTCGATGACGTCACCAGAACATTTCGTGACTTCCCGCTCGTTCTCGAAGTGCGTCACTCGAGCTGGAATACGCCTGAGTTCTATGACGAGCTGTCAGACCGCGGAATTGGCTTCGTCAATATCGACCAGCCGCTCTTTCACAACAGCATCAAGCCCAGTGCAAGCGTAACCGGGCCGGTTGGGTACGTGCGCGTTCACGGGCGCAACTACAAGGACTGGTTTCGCAAAGGCGCAGGTGTCGAAGCCCGATACGACTATCTCTACAGCAAGGAGGAGCTCAAGCCGTGGGCCGAGCGCTCAAAGGAAATCGCGAAGGACGCCGAAGAAACTTTCGTCGTGACGAACAATCACTATAAGGGAAAAGCCGCTGCGAATGCGGTGATGCTCAAGAGCATGATCACCGGCAGGAAAAGCGAAGCTCCTCCAGAGCTCGTTGCAGAGTACCCGGAGGAGCTCGAGCCCATCACGAAAAAGGTCAGGCGGTCTTCAAAGCTTCCGCAACCTGCGTGAGGGATTTTCTGGCGTCGCCAAAAAGCATCCGCGTTTTATCGTCGTGAAACAGGGCATTCTCGATTCCTGCAAAGCCGTGACCCATGCTTCGCTTGAGAACTATGATGTTCCGCGCTTTGTCTACGTCGAGAATCGGCATTCCGTAAATCGGACTTGATGGATCATCCCGCGCTGCCGGATTGACGACGTCGTTTGCACCAACGACGAGAACAACGTCCGTCTGCGCGAATTCGCCGTTTACCTGATCCATCTCGAGCAGCTGGTCGTATGGCACGTTGGCTTCTGCCAGGAGAACGTTCATGTGTCCCGGCATGCGGCCGGCGACGGGATGAATCGCATACTTCACATCGACCCCGCGCTTCTCGAGATCCGTTGCCAGCTCACGCACCGTGTGCTGAGCTTCTGCGACGGCCAAACCGTACCCGGGAACGATTACAACGCTGCGCGCGTACGCAAGCGCAATCGCGGTGTCGTCAGCGGTAGTCTGTCGAATCGATTTCTGGAGAGCGGCTCCGCCGACAGACTCAGCTGAAGGGGTGGCGCCGAACGCGCCGAAGAGCACGTTCGCGACTGAGCGATTCATTGCCGTGCTCATTAGCAGCGTGAGCAGTGTGCCCGATGCTCCAACAAGAACTCCGGCAACGACGAGCATCTGATTGTGGAGAACAAGACCAGTCAAGGCTGCCGCGAGACCCGTGAGCGAGTTGAGAATTGAAATCACAACGGGCATGTCACCGCCACCGATCGGCAGCACGAACATCACGCCGAGCGCAAGTGCGAGCGCGAACAGCTCCCACAATGACGTTGTATTGGGGTTGCCTATAACGATGGCCACTCCAAGCGCAACGATAGCAAGGAGAAGGAGACCGTTGAGCAGCTTCTGCAGCGGAAACTGCACAGGCCTGCCGGGAAGAATCTCCTGCAGCTTACCGAACGCAATGAGACTTCCCGTAAAGGACACTGCGCCAATGATCGTACCGAGAACAATCGACGTTGTCTCTCCAGCGGCGATTGTGTCGCTCACGCTCGCGAGGCGGATGTATTCAGCGACTGAGACAAGCGCGGCCGTCGCTCCACCCATTCCATTGAAGAGCGCGACCATCTGCGGCATCGCCGTCATCTGGACCGTTCGCGCGAAATAACTGCCGACGACTGCGCCGATGACCATCCCGATCGCGATTGTTCCGAATGAAAGGATCTGACGGTCGAGAAGCGTTGCAGCGAGCGCCAGCACCATTCCAAATGCAGCGAGCTGGTTTCCTGATCTCGCAGTAGCGGGTGAGCTCAAGCGCTTCAAGCCGAAAATAAAAAGAACCGCCGACACTATGTACGCGCCGGCGATTATCGATTCGCGCGCATCAAGCATTCGGTTTGTCTCCCTCGCGACGCTTGAACATCTCGAGCATTCTGTCGGTCACAACGAATCCACCGAACACGTTCGCTGCACCGAAGACGACTGCGATGAATCCGAGAATCTTGAGGAGCATCGTATCTGCGGAACCTGCAACGAGCATTGCGCCGAGCACCACAATTCCGTGAATCGCGTTGGTGGCTGACATGAGCGGAGTGTGCAGCACTGACGGAACGCGCGAAATCACCTCGAATCCGACGAAGATTGCGAGAATGAACACGTAGATACCGAGAACGACTTCAACGCTCATGCTGCAGCTCCGGCGAGGCGTGAACGAATACTTTGATTCCTGATCTCAGTGCCCGACGTCACCGTGACCGCGGAAATGATGTCGTCGTTCATGTCGAGGTTCAGGCTTCCATCCTTTGTCAGCAAAACAATCAGTGCTGCGACGTTCTTTGCGTACATCTGACTGGAGTGATATGCGAGCTCACTCGAGATGTTGAGAGGCGCGATGATCGTGACGCCATGCTTCTCGACCGTCTGACCTGGTTCCGTAAGCTCACAGTTTCCGCCCTGCTCGCCGGCGAGATCGACGATCACAGAACCTGGCTTCATGGCTTCGATGGTCTCTTTCTCGATCAGAAGAGGAGCGCGCTTTCCCGGAACCAGTGCAGTTGTGATCACAACGTCGGCCATTTTCGCGCGCTCGTGGATCAGCTCCTTCTCGCGGCGAATGTGTTCTTCTGCAAGCTCTTTCGCATAGCCGCCAGTGTCTTCTGCGTCGTGCGTGTCGACATCGAGCTCGATGAACGTTGCGCCGAGGCTCTTCACCTGCTCCTTCACGACGGGTCGCGTGTCGAACGCTTCGACGACGGCGCCGATGCGTCGCGCAGTTGCAATCGCCTGAAGTCCTGCGACGCCGGCGCCGATCACGAGAACGCGCGCCGGCCTGACTGTTCCCGCTGCGGTCATCAGCATCGGAAAGAATTTCTGAAGTGCATTCGCAGCGAGCAGTACTGCTTTGTAGCCCGCCACCGTGCTTTGCGATGACAGCGCGTCCATCATCTGCGCCCGAGTTGTTCGCGGAACCAGCTCCATGCTGATTGCCGTGATCCCACGCTCGGCAGCTGTCTGAAAGAAAGAAGGGTCTCCGGACGGCTGAAGAAGTCCGACAAGAACTGCATTCGGAGACATGACATCGATCTCACCTGGAGCCGGGCGCAGAACTTTGAGAATCATATCCGCACCGGCATACGCCGACGCCGCGTCAGGAACAATCGACGCTCCAGCTGCAGAGTAGGCGTCGTCTGTAAATCCGGCACGCATGCCGGCACCCGTCTCGACCGCGACGGTATGCCCGATCTTCAATAGTTGTGGAATGACTTCAGGGACGAGCGCGACGCGCTTCTCTCCCGGAACAATTTCCTTAGGTACGGCAAGACGCATTTTCGAATCGGTGTGGTTTAGAACCGGTACCCGGTACCGCCGTTCTGGTTTTCGTCAAATCGCTGCGACAGGAAAATACTTCGGGCAGCGAAACAATGTCGCTGGTGGTGGCCAGCGTGAACAAACTGCGGTCTCGCGGAATGCAAGAGAGTTCGCAGAATGCCTTTACAAATAGCTGTTAATTCATCTGATACCAGGCGCTTAAGTCATTGCCGTCAAGCACCTTACGTGAACCGGCAGTGACTGGCCCGACAGGTGCCTTAACCCCGCCCGAAAAGCGTTGGATTTCCACCCATCGCCCACCACACTCTCAGGAGCATGATAATGGTACAGAGCAAGAAGAAGGGCTTTACGCTGATCGAGCTTCTCATCGTTGTCGTCATCATCGGCATTTTGGCCGCGATTGCGATTCCGAAGTTCGCAAACACCAAGGAGAAGGCATACGTTGCGTCGATGAAGGCTGACCTTCGTAACCTCGCCACGTATGAAGAG
>JBKPNY010000243.1:0-1502 GCA_046732835.1 Gemmatimonadota bacterium
AGCGCACGCATGATGTAGGTGAAGTTCGCCGGCAGGCGGAACGGATATTCGTACATCACTTCCGCGAGATCGTAAGTCAATTCCTTAAACTTAACTTCGCCGAGTTTGAGGTTCAGGTAAACCTTAAACAACTTTTCGACCACCGGGCGCACTGTCTCCGGATCGACGCCTGGCTTAAGGAAGTTCAGATTGATAATGTCCTGGCCCAGGCCCTGCACGTCGCGGCCGACCACATGGAAGAACGCGTCGATCATTTGCGACTGCAACTTCGGCGTGATTCGTCCCACCATGCCGAAATCGAAGAATGCGAGGTGACCTGAATCGAGCACCAGCAGATTACCTGGATGGGGATCCGCATGAAAGAACCCATCCTCAAGCAGCTGCTTCAAATAGGTGCGCACTAGCAGACGATTAACTTTGACTGCTGAAATGCGCCGCGCCCGAAGCTGTTCAATGTCTGTGACCTTCGTGCCGCGAATGAATTCGAGCGTCAGCACGCGCCGGCTTGTATGTGACCAGTAAATCTTGGGAACTCGAATCACGCGCCAGCTGCGGAAGTTGTAACGGAACCGATCGGCGTTGCGTCCTTCCTTCACGTAATCCATCTCTTCAAAAACTGTGGTGTGAAACTCACGCAGCATCCCCTCCCAGTCGGCATTTTCATTCGCCTTCGGAAAGTAACGATTGATGAACTTCACCAGGCGGTAGAGGACAGCGATATCAAACGAAATGATCTGCTCGAGATCGGGCCGCTGGACCTTGACCGCAACCTCTTCGCCGGTTGCCAGCCGGGCACGATAAACCTGACCCAACGAAGCTGAGGCAACCGGCTCGCTATCGATTTCGGCAAAACATTCGAGTAAAGGTTTACCGAGCTCCGACTCAATGCGCGCAAACGCATCGGCAGTCGGAAACGCGGGAACATCGTCCTGCAGTGTGGACAACTTCGTTACGTAGGTCAGGGGCAGCAGGTCGGCACGTGTGCCGAGTGACTGACCAATCTTGATGAAGGTCGGTCCCAATCCGATCAAGCTTGCACTCAACCATTCCGCTTGTTTTTCGAGTCGCGCTGCTTTCCCGCTCGAACCTTCAAACCCGCGAAAGATGAACAACCGCAACGCTCGAATGAATCCGTCGCGACCTATTCGCAGCCAGTTGCCACCATGCGCTTTGACGCGAGCGAGAACCCCCTGGGTGCGAGCTTCCTCGAGCCGGCGTTCCGACATGCGCCGAATGAAATCGGCGCGGACGTCATACGTGTCCAGATAGAGGTACAGCGTAAACAGTCCGAGCACGCGGGCGACGCGCGCGAGGCGCCACCAGCCGCGCAGACCACGTCCTTTGAGAATGTCCTTCACCAACTCATCGGTGAGCGCCGCAGGGCCTGCGTCAGGCGACGTCGTGCGTGGCGAGGACGGTAGTGCGCCGTGACCGTTACCGTTTGGCAAGGTGGCCGTAGTTCTAACTAATGCTTGCGTAGCGCTCATGTCGTTTCGAAATTT
>JBKPNY010000244.1:0-1333 GCA_046732835.1 Gemmatimonadota bacterium
GACTTATTTCGAGTCCGTGAGGGCTTCAGTTGTACATTGAAGCCCTTTCTCATTACAACTGCTTTCAACTCAAAAATGAGATACCAAATCCCTCGCCGCTTTACCGCGACCTTATTTTTGGTCGTCACAACGTCTGTCGTCTTCAGTCAACAGCCGCCAGCTGACAAACCCTCGCCTGAGAATGTGGCGAAGGCCGAGACGATTATTAGTCGCGGCATAGAAGTGCTGGGAGGCCAGGCTTATTTAAACGTCAAGACGATGGTGGGTCGGGGCTTCTACACCAGTTTTCATGAAGGCATTTCGCAGGACCCCGCCCGCTTCGTCGATTATTTGGCGTATCCCGACCGCGAACGGACTGAGTTTACGGCTGAGGGCTTGCGGACAATTCAAACGAATACCGGAGACGCTGGCTGGCTTTTCGACGGCGCGACCAAAACGCTTAGTGACATGAAGGCCGGACAGATTGACAGCTTCAAACAGAGCATGCGCACCAGCCTGGAAAACCTGCTGCGCGGTTGGTGGAGAAAAGAGAACGCAACGCTCAGCTACGTGGGCCGTCGCGAAGCGGGGCTGGGCCGGCGCAACGAAACAGTCCGTATCACCTATCCCGATGGCTTCTGGGTCGAATATGAGTTTGCGGCGAAGGAAGGCTTGCCCGAAAAAATACTCTTCAAAACCAGCAGGAGCACAGCCGAGGTCGCGGTAAAAGTTGATGTGAAAGAAGAGGACCGGTTGGCCAAGCCGATCACCATCTCCGGTATCACGGCGCCCTGGGTGATCGACCACTTCACCGACGGCGTGCAAACGAGCCGAATCGCGTATGAGTCAGTCGAATACAATACTCCGCTCGCCGATTCGTTGTTCGCGAAGCCGGCGACCATTAAGGGCCTGAAGTAGAGCTTTCTCGACGTTCTTATGAAATCGTGTGTCAGCGCAGCACTGGTGACGCTCATTTCGTTCAGCGTAGTCTTCAATACTTTCGCTTCCCGCCAACCTCAGGATCCAACAGACGACGTAATACGGGTCGAGACTGATCTCACCACCCTCTTCTTCACCGCAACCAACAAGGAAAAGGGTTTTGTCACCACTCTGCGTGAAGAAGATTTGCGCTTAACTGAAGACGGGTTGCCGCAAAAGATCATTACGTTCCAACGCGAAACGGATCGGCCGCTTTCAATTGCATTTTTGATCGACATCAGCGCTTCGGAAGAACGCACTCTGCCGCAGGAAAAAGCCGCGGCACGAACGTTCATCGAAGGCGTGATTCACTCCGAAAAGGATCAGGCCGCGATCATTCCGTTTACCGGTTCAGCTTTTCTCGAACAGGGATTAA
>JBKPNY010000245.1:0-12948 GCA_046732835.1 Gemmatimonadota bacterium
GGCATCGATGCCACGCTCCACGAGGTAGCGCTTCGCTGCGGCGGCACGACGCTGACCGAGGGCCAGGTTGTACTCATCCGAGCCGCGCTCGTCGGCGTTGCCTTCGATTCGGATTCTCATGCCGGGGTTCGCATTGAGCCACGGGATCTTGCGATCGAGGGTCGCTGCTGCGTCCGGACGAATGTCATCCTTGTCGAAGTCGAAGTAGATCGGTGCTGTGATGGCTGCAGTGTCAACCACGGCTGCTTGCGGCGCTACTGCCGGTGCTACGCAGGCAGGGTCAGTCTGCAGGATTCCACCAAGTCCCGGATACGGGCACATTGCCGGCGGCGGAGCAGGCGGCGGCGGAGCGACGCACTGCGGCGATGAAGCCGGAATGTTCTCGAGTCCAGCGTACGTGCACATTGCTTCACGACGTGCACCACCGAGGAGGAGCGAAAGTCCACCGCGGCCGATCAGGTTCAGGTTCTTGGTGTCCTTCATGTAATCGGCGAGACCGTCGATACGAAGGGCGACACGATTAGCGAGACCAAAGCGAAGTCCGACGTCGCCGCTCACACCGTAGTTGTAGGTGAACTGGCGTTCGGTGTTCGCCGCTTCAGTGCTGTAGTTGGAGCGAACTCCACCGGCACCGATGATGAACTGCACGCGCTTCGCAACTGGAATGTTGTAAAGCATGCGGACTGCGAACGTGGTGTACGTGATCGGATTGTTGTTGAATCCGGTCGGTGCTGGCGGATCACGATCGCGATCAGGCGTCGTCTGTCCATCAGCTTCGAGCTCCCAGTGAACGTCACTGAGGAATACGCCAACGCGTCCGCCGTATCCGATACCATCCTTCGGATTGCCGGGAGCGTTGTCGTCGAAGTGTGTGTACTGAACGAACGGTCCAATCTCGAGCATGCCTGGAAGTGCCCAGTCATCGCCGAGCTCGTCCCAGAACATGTATGGGCGCCATGGGGCGAGACTCATGTTCGATGAGTTTCCCGAGAACAAAGACCTGATGTCAGGACGAAGCTCGAGACCAGCCTGTGCACGCAGGTTGGTGTGTCCGTCATATGTGGCACCACTGGTTCCGCCGATGCGTCCGCCGTTAGGCATGTAGTCGACGATACCATCGACTCTCAGTCCGAAAACGCCGAGTCCGATGGTGAAGCCGAGGTCGCCTTCGACGCCGTAGTTGTAACCACGGGAGTTCGAGCGAATGTCGCGCAGCTCGTCTCCAGTCGGTTCATCGGGCTCATATCCGGCGTACGACGTAATGACGCCGCCAGCGCCGATGTGGAAGGCAGCCAGCCCTGCGAAGGGGAAGCTGTAGCGAATGCGGCCTGAAACAGGACCGTACCAGATCTTGCCAGTCTGGCCAGCACCTTCCTGCTTGGGGCGGTTCCAGGAATTCTCGTATTCGAGATTCCAGTTCGGAGCAAAGTAGGCGCCGACCCGTCCGCCCGCGCCGAACACGTTTTCGAGTTTCAACGCGTCGTCGAACTTTGTGTACTGCCCAAAGCCGCCCAACAACAGCGTACCCGGCTGCTGTGCCGCGGCCGTTCCGCCGAAGAGCAAGGCCGTCATTGCGCAGACGGTCCAACGTCTTCTCAACATGTGAATTACCTCTTTCGAATGGTGGATACAGCTACTTACAACCGGGACCATCGTTATCGCGATTGCCGTCAGGCAGGATGTATGCCGGTGGACCTTCGGCCCGAAGGGGCGTCGTTTCCGCCGCAAAACTTAGCGAACTTTGAATCACTCGCCAGCGCTCGCGTCGCATGAATCACGATAGGCACATACCGTTTTTCCGCGTTGCAAACATATGAGCACCAAGGAGTTAAAAGCCCGCTACGTTCAAGCCTGGTAGCGCCCGCACGGCTTGCAAAATCGGCGCCACACTTCTTTAAATGTCGCCGACTTCGAAAGACCTGCGATCCTCAAATTTGGACTCCTGGAAATCACGAACGAGTCACAGCATTTCGTCTCCACCATGCAGCGCGTTCGCGACGACGCATCCGCTTCACAGTGCTCTGCCATGCCGCTTTCATCTCTGCTGCATCGAGAAACCGATCTTCCGGTGATTGCATGAGCGCCTTGCCAATCCATTCCGCAAGCGGAGGAGCAAAGCGCGAAAGATCAGGACCGCTTGCGAGCTGACGAGAGAGAATCGTGGATGCATCACCATCGCCGAACGGGGGCTGGCCGCATAACGCAAAGACTACGATTGCCGCGAGAGCATAGAGATCCACCGACGCACCCTGAGGTTCTCCAAGCAATTGCTCCGGCGCTGCAAATGCCGGAGTGCCGGTCGTCCCTGTAACATCTTCGCCCGTTGCATTCGCAATTCCGAAGTCGGTCATTCGCCATCGGCCATAACGATCGATGAGAATGTTCTCAGGCTTGAGATCGCGATGCACGATTCCGATCGCGTGAGCGGCAGTCAGTCCCTCGAGAAGCGAATCGATCTGAGGCGCGATTTCATCCAGAGTGCGCGGGCCATTCCGTTCGACGAGACTCGCGACTGATCCTTCATCAGCAAGCTCCATCGTGTACCAGGATAGATCGCCTTTGCTGTCCCAGTCGTAGATCGGAACGATTGCGGGATGCGCTAGCTGCGCCGCGAGCTTTGCCTCGGTCCAGAAAGCGGCAACCGCTCTCGCATCCTCTGCGACATGAGGATGAAGAACCTTCAACGCAACTTCGCGCTCGAGTGTGAGATCTCTCGCACGCCAGACATTCCCAAAACTTCCCGCGCCGATTGGAGAAAGAACTTCATAGTCATCGCCGAGTGCGTAACGAATTCGCGCTTCCACGCTTTGATTCGCGGAGAAGTTTTCCGGATCTGCAACAGGTACTACGCCACCGCGCGTGAAATACGCGGCGTCGGCAACACGAAGAAATGCAGCGACGGAGGGAAATCGTTCGGCAGGATCAGGAGAAAGCGCGCGATCGATTGCACTTGCAAGCGTGGCAGGAGTTTCCGGCCTTAACAAACCGACAGGCGGCACATCGTGCGTTGGCGGATCTTCACCAGTGAGCGCAGTGAAGCAGATCGAAGCAAGCTGCCATTGATCGCTCGCATGAGTTGGCTTCCACTGGTTGTCACTCCATTCGGGAGGAAGCGTCGTCGGTGGACGATTTTCCTCCGCCATTCCACCCGATCTTCGAGGACGCATTCCCTCGGGGATGTCTTCGCGCGGCACAGCCCATTGCCACTCGAGAAGCCAGAGCCTTCCGGTTGCAGTCAGCCACACTGTGTCGACGGTGAGAGCACCGTGCGTGGTGCCGCTGTCGTGCAGATAGGAGACAGTCGAGCCGGCACTGCGCATCACCTGCATGACGTACGGAATTTCAACTTTTCCCAGACGCTGCATGTGCGCCCGCACTGTTTCTCCGGTTACCCATCGCCTCAGGTAACCAGGACCTCGCTTCGGCTCACGCTCAGCGACCCAGTAGTGATACGTGGTTGGAATCGACGGATGACTTCTGTGCGCAAGTCGTCTCGCTTCCGAATAAAGCCACGCGTGATGCGAAGGATTCGGAGCTGTTACGAGCGCGAGTGATCGGCCGAGTCCGTCGTTCACCTGCTGATAGTGTCGCTCGTCACCGTAAAGTCCACTGCGTCCCCACGACCATCCGGGCGGAAGATTCCACCCCGCGATGTGCGGCGGCAGGTGCAGCGTCTTGAGACCTTCTGCAGGAGTGCGCCGTTGCCCGCTCATGCAACGAAAGAGTGAAGGGTGATCGAAACCCGGGCGCCCTTCCCTTCTTCACTCTCGAGATCGATAGATCCACCCCATGATTCGATCAGGCGACGACTGATCGCGAGTCCCAGTCCGCTTCCCGTTGTGCGGGTGGAGAAATGCGGCTCGAATACTCTACGCAATGCTTCCTGTGCGATGCCGGACCCGTCATCGCGAATTTCGATGCGCGCGGTTTTCTCCGCCTTCGACAGACTTACGCTCACTCTATGCGCTCGCGCGAGCCGCGCATTCTCGAAGAGGTTGAGCAGCACATCACGCAGCTCGTCCTTTCTCGCTCTCGCGAGCACAGGGCGATCAGCGCCCTCGAGCATCCAGTCGACTCCGCCAATTCCCATTTTCTCCAGTGCAACCACGTCGCGTAATATGGCAGCGACGTCAACATCTACTGCCGGCGGAAGCTCTTCCGGTGCAGTGCCATAGCGCGTGAAGGTCTGTGCAATCTTGTCGAGACGGTCTATCTCGGAGAGGATACGAGAAACGTTATCATCGAGCACACGATCGAAATCCACTCGCGGGTCGGTGCGCGCGCGACGAAGATGCTGGACTCCAAGACGAATCGGAGTCAGCGGGTTCTTGATCTCATGCGCGACCTGTCGCGCCATCTCGCCCCACGCGATCACTCGCTCAGCGCGCCTTACCTCGATTCGCGCGAGCTCGAGATCGCGAGCGAGAATTCTCGCTGCAAATCCGCTTAGCCAGAATGCAGCGATTGCACCAACGGCGGTTGCGAAAAGAACGAGAAGCGTCAGATCCCTTCGTCGCCGATCGAGCACGAGGTCATCGCTGCGCGCAGGCGCTGACACGACGACGTTCTCCGGCTCGCTCGACGAAACCGCGCGATATCCCCAGTACATTGTCGAGCCAGCGATCTGTTCCCGCGATGTTGCCGAAAGCTCGCCGTGAAGCGCGATGTTCACGTGCACGCGCCGCGGAATCATCCTGCCTGAGGGAGCGAGCATCTCGTAGAGTGAATCGCTGCTCGAGGTGAGCACACCACTCGAGAAAACGAACAGCGGCGCGCCGGCTACTCCCTCGCGCGCGATTTCCTCGGGCGAGGCACCGGTTGCTGCAGCGCTGAGAATTTCTCTCACGAGCAGCTCGCGAACTCCGCGATCATCGCGCTGCAATCTCTGATAAGACCACAGACCAAATCCAACTGCGGGGCCAACGAAGAATCCGAAGAGTGCAAGTGTAAGCCGACCTCGATAACTGCGAATCCATCGCGAGCTCCTTCCACGAATCCAGCGGAAGAATCCGCCTTCGCTCATGGTTCCCAGTGCCCACAGGATTCCAGCAATGGCGACATCGAGGATCACAATCAGCGCAGCGCGTACGAGACGCGTTGGCCACGACCTGAGATCTATTTCAACGTGAGCTCTGGCGGGACCATTCGACGTGTCGATGATCTCGTCACCGTGCCATTCACTGGCGACGCGCCGCCAGGTCATTGCACCGGACCGCGCGCCCCCACCTGGCGTAACGTCGGCGAGCGTCAGATCGTACGGCGGCTCTGTTTTGTCGGGCTGATCGAAGCCGAGGAGCGCAGTGTAAGGATTCACCGCAACGAGCCGGGTGTGCGGCGATGCAACTACTGTCGAAACGCCACCCAGGCGATGAGGAACGGCAAGTATCAATTGTCGGCCGGTAGGTCCGAGCGTGGGGCGAACCACCGGCTCGCCTTTCGCTTCAGCTTCACTCACAACCGATGCAAGCTCCGCAGAATCATACGTGAGCTGCGCCAGATCGAGGCGAATGTTCTGGTTGCCTGTCTTTGTCGAGCTTCCAAGAGAAACCTGAAGTCCGGCGGCCGCGAGATCAGACGCAGCATATCGACGGAGAATATCGGCCCGCGCTCCGGCAGAATCGAAAAGCGCGAGCTGTGACCCGAAACGAGTGAGGAGCTGAGCCGCATCAGTATCCGCACGCTCGAGACCCGCAACATCGCGCATGGCGAGCTGAAGCCTTTGCTCTGTCGTCTTGGTCCACACGACAAACGTTGAGATCGCACCGCAGAAAAATGCGATCGCCGTCGCTGTTCCCAGCTCGACCATCGGACGCCGGCCGAGTGCCATGCGCAGCATCCACACTGCAGCAAGGAAGAATGCAAAAAGGAAAATGAAGAGCGGAACTTCCCAGGTGATCCACAACGATGCGGTCGCGCCCCACGGGGGAAGAACGATGCCGCGCGCAATTCGCTCAGTTGCCAGGATGCCCGCCACGACGAGCAGCACGCCGACGACACCTGCCGCAACACGAGGCAATCCGTGTGGTCTCGATCGAATGAGAGCGACTACGGCGAGCAGCAGAATCACTGAGAACATCGCGAACGGACCTGCGCTCGCTGTGTACGGGCCTGCTGCTGACGAATAGAAGTACGCTGGATCGAACGCTCTCGAGAAATTCGAGAAGTTGTTCCACGGCACCAGTGCGATCGCAGCGAGCGCAATCAGCAGCGTGAACAGCCTGAGTCCCAGCGCGCGACGGTCAGACCATCCGATCGCGATGAGAATCGCAATCAGGGCGGCCAGCAGCATCGCGCCGCGCGCCCGCGAGGTCGCAGTCTCTCCGAAGCGAACCATTTCGCCCGGCATGGGGACCGCGTCCACACGGAGCAGCGGATGCCCATCCCCGCTGTTGATCACGCGGTGCGCCGTGGTGTCGGAAAGAGTGGCAAACCGGAATGACTGCACGAGATTTCTCTCGGGAATCTGTTCGTCGAGTGCAGCGGCAATTCGATCTGCGGGAGGCTCGGCGTGCAGCACCGTCGAAGCGATTGCCGTGCGGCCATTCCTGACATTCACCACCTGCAGGGTGACGTAGAATGGCGAAACGAGAATCGACGTACCGGGTGCCGTAACGACAGGTGTGTTGCGGAACTGGCCGCTCCACGCCTGGGCGCCGCTCGCGTCGGCCAGGATTACTCCGCTTTCGTCACCCGCCCCGAGTGCTTTGAGATAGTCGAACGCCAATTCTGCATCAGCAGGTGCAGAAAGCGCCGATGCGGCGAGTCGCGCGAGTGCTCTGTGTTCGCCGGAAATACGATGCGCGAGGGCATTAAGAGCGACCGCAGTTCTGTTTTCAGCCTCATTTCCGCTAGCGCCCGACGTTTGCGCACCATAAGGTATTGATGGGTCCCGGACCCACCAGGAAAGAAGCAGGATAGCGCCGCCCAGCGCGGCGATTGCTGCACGCCTGGACCAGCCCCCATTCACGAGTCTGATAGCCGCTCCCAGCGCATGCATCGCATATCGCCGTTACCATCCCGCGCAGTCGAGGAATCGGCCCCACCGCCGGCACCGCACGCGCCTCTTGTCCCACTGCCACAGAATGCTCCCTTGAGGATCAAGGAGCTTCTGCCGATGCAGATCGAGGCGGTGATCGCCGGCGATCCGAGGCTCATCATCCCCGTTGGGACGTGTGAGCAGCGGGGACCGCATCTCCCGCTGGGAACAGCGACAATAATCGCCGAGCGCCTCGCTGATGATCTCTCAGCGGAATACGGCGTTCTCCGCGCGCCCGCAATCGAATACGGCGTGAACGTCGACACCGAGCGCGGATTCATCGGGAACGCGTCGGTGAGAAAGAAAACTCTGCATCGGACTCTGAACGATCTTCTCGATTCATGGGAAGCGACAGGATTCAAGGAATTCATTCTTCTCACCGCTCACGGACACGATCCTCATCAGGAAGCACTCGCGACGGTGATCACCGCAGGTGCCCGGGTGCGCGTCGTCGACATATTCGCCGTGAATCTATCGGAGCTGCTGGAAGGACAGACAGAAGCGATGCACGGCGACGAAGTCGACACGTCGATAATGCTTCATCTCTGCCCCGACCTCGTACACCTCGAGCTGGCAAAGGACTATATGATGTCGCGCGAACAGCTCAGGCGTTACCGCCGGGGAACTCTGAAGGTCCCGAGCAACAGCGCGGGCAACATCGGCCTCCCTTCCCTGGCGACCGCCGAAAAAGGCAGAGTGCTGTACGAAAGAATCCGCTCGCGAATCAGTGACCGGATTTTCCTTGCGCCTGCTCTCGCCGAATGAAGAATCACTATGAAACCCGCTCAAACCATCAACCGTACGTTGACCTGAATCCACCGTCCATCAAAATGCAAAAGCGTTTGTATCTCATAATGGCCCTGCTGCTTCCGGCTGGTGTCCGCGCACAGACTGCGGCCCCCGCTCCGGCTCAGGCAGCCACCCTCTCGTTAGACGACGCGATCAATCTCGCGCGCCGGAACAATCCGGTGCACCTCGCCACCATCAACAATCGCCGTACAGCCGATGCAGCCGTGCGCGCCGCTAAAGGGCAGCTTCTGCCGAGTGCGGATGCGAGCTTCTTTGCCCAGCGGCAGCAGGGCGGTCGGCAGATTTTCGGCGGCACGAGCCTCGGCGCGAGTTCGGACATCAATCAGTCGCAGTATCAGATCGGTATCGGATATCGTCTCAACCGGGCGACACTTCTCGCGCCGAAGGTCGAGCGGGCGAGCCGTGATGCTGTCGAAGCCGACATCACCGGCAGCGCAGAAATTCTGCGATCCGGTGTGACCCAGCAGTATCTGGCAGTGCTTCAGGCCCAGGAACGCGCTTCGCTGCAGGATACCCTGCTCAGTCAGGCACAGGTACAGCTCGTTCTCGCTCAGGCGCGTGCGCTCGTTGGCTCGGGAACACAGCTCGATGTCTCGCGAGCCGAAGTGACCGTGGGGCAGCAGCAGGTGGGAGTCATTCAGGCGCGAAATCAAATCGAGATCGAGAAGCTGCGGCTCTTCCAGCAGATGGGAGTCGAGCAGCCCGCCGATGTAACGCTCACAACTCAGTTCACTACTCTGACTGATCCGCCCCCTCTTGCAGATATCCTTGCAATGGCGCGAAAGCAGAATCCGGTTGTGCTCGCCCTCCGCTCACGCGAGCGGGTCGCAGATCTCAACGTGAAGCGTGCAAAGAGCGAGTACTCACCGACGCTCAGCATTCAGACGGGCATCTCGGGATATACCTATTCTTATGCGAACAGTGGCTTCCTCGTTCAGCAGGCGACTGCATCGGCCATCGAAGCCCAGTCATCCTGCGTGCGCACTGAAGAAGTTCGCGCAGCCTTGAACCTTTCGAACAATCTGGCGCAGTGCTCGGCGATTGCTCTGACTGATGCCCAGATTTCCAAGCTTCGCAGCGACAACCGGCAATTCCCTTTCAATTTCCAGAATTCGCCGCGCTCCATTTCAGCGACGCTCTCGCTTCCCCTGTTCGATGGCTTTGCGCGCGAGCAGCGCGTGCAGGAAGCGCAGGCGGCAAGCGATGATTCACGCTTCAACGTTCGTGCACGCGAGCTCGCTCTTACAGCCGATGTAACCGCAGCTTATCTGACGCTGACAACCGCGGCGAAGACCGCGGCGTTGCAGGCGCAGAACGCGGCGAAAGCCCGGCTGGAGCTGAAGTTTACGCAGGACCGCTATCGCAGCGGCGCAGTAAGCCTGGTCGACGTCACCGATGCGCGCGCTGCATTCGAGCGCGCAGAAAGTGACCGCATCAATGCTGTCTTCGATTACCACAAGGCGTTCGCTGCGCTCGAGAGCGCGGTTGGCCGTCCACTCAGATAACGGAAACCAGAAATGTCCAAGAAGACCAAATGGGGTGTTGGCGGCGGAATCGTTCTAGCGATTGTACTCGTAGGAGTGCTGAGCGCCGCCAAGGGCCGCAACAAGGCGACTGAAGTTCGCATCGAGCAGGTGGAGCGCCGCGATCTCGTCGCGTCGGTCACTGCGAGCGGACAGATTCAGCCGCACAATAAAGTCGATCTCGCATCCGACATTACGGGGCGCATCACGCGGCTGGCCGTGAAGGAAGGCGATCTGGTGACGAAGGGCCAGTTCCTCCTCGAGATCGATCCGTCGCAGTATCGTGCTGCAGCGGAAAGAGCCCAGGCGGCCGTTGCATCGTCGCGATCACAGTCGGCGACAGCACGACCCAGCCTGCTCCAGGCCCGCCGCAATTACAATCGTCTTCTCGAGCTCAAGAAAGCCAACCCGACTCTCGTCTCTGACGAGCAGGTCGAGCAGCTCAAGACTCAGATGGAAGTAGCACAGGCACAGCTTGAAGCGGCGGACAATGGCATTGCGCAGGCGCAGGCGTCGTTGCGCGACGCACAGAGCCTTCTCGCCAAGACCACGATCTTCGCACCGATGTCCGGTCGCGTTACTCGCCTGAACGTCGAAGAAGGCGAGACGGCGATCATGGGCACGCTCAACAAGGATGCCGCAACACTGCTCACGATTTCCGACATGAGCGTTCTCGAGACCAAGGTCAAGGTTGACGAGACTGACGTATCGCGCATCTCGATTGGCGACTCGACCGTCGTGCAGATCGATGCGTTCCCCGATACGACTTTCGTCGGTCGTGTATCGGAGATCTCCAACAGCTCGATCAAGGCGCAGGCCGCAACCGGCAATCCTGCCGATCAGGCGATCGATTACGAAGTGACGATTCAGCTCATCAACGCACCGCCGACGACGCGTCCCGATTTCTCCGCGACAGCGAAGATCGTCACGGATACGCGCAAGAATGTTCTTTCGATCCCGATCATCGCACTCACCGTCCGCGAAGATTCGACCGAGAAGCGCGACTCAGGCGCGGTGACGCTCGCCAAGGGCGCGCCCGCGAAGCAGGTCGGAAAGCGTGACATCGAAGGAGTGTTCGTTGTCGAGAAAGACAACAAAGTGAAGTTCAAGCCCGTAAAAGTAGGTATAGCCGGCGAGAAGTACTTCGAGGTCGTCTCCGGACTCGCAGACAAGGAGAAGATCGTCGGCGGAACCTACCAGGCCATTCGTGATCTCAAGGACGGATCTCGCGTGAAATCGACGCCAGTGGCCGACGACAAGAAAAAGGGCGAGGCAAAGAAATCGTAATGCAGACAACTGACGAAGTCCCGATGAGCGTAACTGCCGAAAGGCAGATCGTCACCGGGCAGTCGGGACAGGCGCCGGACAAGGACTGGGTAATCGTCACTCGCGGCATCAAGCGCGAGTATGACATGGGTGGCGAAATCGTACGCGCGCTGCGCGGTGTCGATGTTGCCATCCGCCGCAACGAGTACGTCGCCATCATGGGCCCGTCAGGATCAGGCAAGTCGACTCTGATGAATCTCATCGGATGCCTCGACACTCCGGATGCCGGTGAATACTGGCTGAGCGGGAATCTCGTTTCGTCGATGGAGGATGACGAGCTCGCTCGAGTTCGCAATCGAGAAATTGGTTTTGTTTTTCAGACTTTTAATCTTCTTCCGCGAGCTACGGCGCTTCACAACGTTGAGCTTCCACTCGTGTACGCAGGAGTTCCGGCCGACGAGCGCCGCAAGCGCGCGCAGGCGGCACTCGACAGAGTGCAGCTCAGCAACCGAATGACTCACAGGCCGAACGAGCTATCGGGCGGTCAGAGGCAGCGCGTTGCGATTGCGCGTGCGCTGGTGAACGAGCCTTCCATTCTTCTCGCTGACGAGCCGACAGGAAACCTCGACTCGACAACGTCCGAGGAGATCATGCGTGTGTTCGAGGATCTGGCGAGCGGTGGACAAACAGTGATCATGGTCACGCACGAGCCCGATATTGCTGCGCATGCGCGGCGTGTCATCGTGCTCCGTGACGGAATGATCGAGAGTGACGACAGACGCGAGCGCTTTGCGGAAAGAATTGCAACAGCCGGCGCATCTTCAATTCACAAATAACAACAGATGCCCTTCTTCGAGGCGATACGCCTGGCGCTCGCTCAGATTCGCGTGCAGAAGCTCAAGAGCTTCTTCACGTTGCTGGGTGTGACGATCGGAGTGATGTTCCTGATTGCGGTCGTGTCGATCGTAGAAGGGATGAGCTCCTACATGGAGCACGATTTTGTAGGAAAGCTCATTGGAGTGAACACCGTCACGCTTCGGCACATTCCGGAGATTGGCGGTGACATGAGCGAAGCTGAATGGCGTGCAATGCTTCGTCGTCCGCGAATTCTGATTACCGATGTGAAGCCCGTTGTGGATGCGCTTCCACCCGGCACCAAGTGGTCAGCGGAAGGCTATGACAACGTTGCCATGTCGTCGCAGTGGGCGCGGCCGACAATGCTCGAAGCAAGCGCTGTTGATGGAGATTATTTCGGCATTCGCGAGATGAAGATGGCGAGAGGCCGCGTGCTCACGCCGCAGGAGCTGGCGCTCGGCTCCCCGGTTGCCGTAATCGGTGAAGAAATCGCGAATCGATTCTTCCCCAAGCTCGATCCGCTCGGTCGGCAGCTAAAGGTTGCAGGCCTTCCCTACACAGTCGTGGGAGTTGCGGAGTCGCAGGGTTCCATTTTTGGAATCTCCCTTGATCGATTTGTCATCGCTCCATATCGATCACCATTGCGTCACGCAGTTAATCGTCCGCTTGTAATCGATGCTCTCAAGGTCAAGGTCTCCGGAGATGCCGACATGCCCGAGATCATCGAGACGATGCGACAGGTTATGCGCGGACGCCACCATCTGCGTGCGTCACAGCCTGACAACTTTGCTCTCGAGACTTCGGAATCGGCGTTGAGCTTCTGGGCCAACATCAAGTCGAAGCTCGTAATCGCGGGTGTTGTTCTTCCTGCGATAGGACTCGTTGTCGGTGCGATCGTAATCATGAACATCATGCTCGTCGCAGTTGCAGAGCGCACACGCGAGATCGGAATCCGCAAAGCTCTTGGCGCACGTCGACGCGACATCATGTCGCAGTTCCTCGTTGAAGCCGCAACGCTGAGCACAGTTGGAGCAGCGGTTGGAATTGCAGTCGGAATATTGCTCGCTCAGGTGATCGCTGCCGTATCGCCCCTGCCGGCGACAGTTGCGCCCTGGTCCATAGTGGCTGGAGTGATCATCGGCGCAGGAGTAGGAATTGTTTCCGGAATTTATCCGGCAAGCCGCGCGTCACGACTCGATCCCATCGCAGCGCTGAGGCAGGAGTAATGAACATCTCCTCGTGGTTCTTCAACATCACCGAGGGAATCGGAATCGCGTTCGATGCGATTCGTCAGAACAAGGTGCGAGCTGCGCTCACAATTCTTGGCGTGGCAGTGGGCGTATTCGTGGTTGTTACGCTTTCAGCGGCAGTACATGGAATCAACGCGAGCGTTGCAAAGGATCTCGAGTCGGCAGGACCGACGAGCTTCTACATCTATCGTCGGCCGGTGTCTCTCAA
>JBKPNY010000246.1:0-1887 GCA_046732835.1 Gemmatimonadota bacterium
GCGAAATGCGCCAGTAACCGATTGAAAAAACGCGCCGAGTTTCTCGTGGCCCTCGAGTGGCGGCGCGCCGACCGGATCCTCGCTGACTGCGTCGACCGCGAATGTATCAACCCAGGCTTTTTGATCCATTGCGCGCAGAGCGGCGAAGTAGTCCTTGATGGTTTTCGAAATCACCTCTGGAAACATTTAGTCGTTTTTCCTTTCGCGTTCTTGTTGGACGAGCACGCGTCTGAGAATCTTTCCCGACGCTGACTTCGGAATTTGGTCGATGAACTCGAGCAGGCGGATTTTCTTATGCGGTGCCACACGCTCCGCGACAAAAGCGAGCAATTCCTTTTCGGTCGCCGCTCCTTTTAATACGACGAAAGCTTTCGGCACTTCGCCGGCTTCGTCGTCAGGATAGGGAATCACTGCTGCGTCGGCGACGCTCGGATGCGTTAACAACAACGCTTCAAGCTCCGCCGGCGGTACCTGAAACCCTTTGTACTTGATTAGCTCTTTCGCGCGATCGACGATGAAAAAATGTCCCCCGTCGTCGACGTAGCCAATGTCGCCGGTGTGCAGCCAGCCTTCAGGGTCAACCGTCGCCGCAGTCGCTTCCGGTTTGTTGAGGTAGCCTTTCATTATTTGCGGACCGCGAACGCAAATTTCGCCTTCCTCGTTCGCTCCCAAGGCCAGGCCGGTTTCCAGATGAAGGACTTTGCATTCGGTGTTAGGCGCGGGCACACCAACTGATCCAAATCTGACCTGCGACGCGTCGGCCGGCGACGAGTGTGTCACCGGACTGGTTTCCGTCATGCCGTATCCCTGGCGCACGTCGCATTGCAAACGTTCCATGCAGGCGCGCGTTAGATTTTCATCAAGCGGAGCAGCGCCGCAGAAGATTGTTTTCAACTTCGGCAGATTATAGTTGTCGACAATTGGGTGTTTGCTGAGCGCGAGGACGATGGGCGGCACGAGGTGCGCAAGCGTGACCTCGTAATCCTGAACCAGTTGCAGAAAGAGTTCGAGATCGAATCGGGGCATCATGACAACCGTCGCACCCTGGTAAAGCCCCATGTTCATGACGACGACGAGACCGTAAATATGAAACAAAGGGAGCACACAGATGAGCGTGTCGTTGCCAGTGAAATAGTCGAGACCATCCATCTGGCACATGTTGGCGACGAGATTGCGGTGAGTGAGCATCACGCCTTTCGGCAATCCCGTGGTGCCGCTTGAATAAGGGAGAGCGACCAGATCCTCACGAGGATTGATCGAAACCGGCGGAAACTTTCCGTCGCTATCCAGTAACGTTGAGAACGCCGTCGCTCCTTGGGTAGCCTCGCCGGCGCTGTCAAAGACAAATATTTCTTCAATGCCCGCGAGCCGTGCGGCCGCCATTGCTTTGTCAAAGCACGACGGCGCGGTCAACAGTAGACGCGCGCCGGAATCCTTCAGTTGATGCGCGATTTCCTTTTCGATGTAAAGCGGATTGATGGGACTGGTGATGCCGCCGAGCGCCGCCACAGCATGAAACGCAATTGCGAACTCAGGCGCGTTCGGGCTGAGTATTGCTAAAACATCACCTTTCCTGAACCCGCGTTGCCAGAAACTGGCAGCTACTCGCGCGATTGAATCGGCGAGCTCAGGGTAGGTAATGGTGCGGCCGGTTGGTCCGTCGATCAGTGCCGGCTTGTCGCCATGTTTGGCCATGGCGTCCAACACAAACTGCGTGATGGAGACGTCAGGGATGGTTACATCGGCGAACGGTCCGCGAAAGATCATGAGGGTCCTATTTTCACTGAAAGACAAAACCGCATTAAAGCACTCTCTATCTTAATTCGGTTCTGATACGGGAACTACGAGAAGGGTAAGAGTCGCAAGAATGGATCATCTCTTGACTGT
>JBKPNY010000247.1:0-2456 GCA_046732835.1 Gemmatimonadota bacterium
AAAGACTACTGGGACGCGTACCTTAATCTCGGCGATCGGCGTCGCGTTGGCCGTCTACGTAATTACTGGGGAAACATTTACAACAACCTGCGGGAGATGACAGAAGAGTTAACCATCCTGCGTGAAAGCTATCGCCGCCAATGGCTGGCTGAGAACCGTCCGTACTGGTTGGACAGCGTGCTCGCCAGATACGATCAAGCGGCGGCCATGTGGTTGACGAAGAGCAAAGCTCTCGCGGAAGCAGTGCGGTTGTACAACTCGACTTCGATACTGCCCGACCCGGAACAGTTTGGCTTAGGACCACGACCGGAGCCCACGGCCGCGCAGCCGCGACCCTAACAAGGAAATTTTCCATGTGTCATTTGACATTGATCAAGTGTCATCGCCAGCCAGGATCAAGTGTCATCGTCAGCCAGCCGCGGAAGAGGCCGGCTGGAGGGAGTTGAATTCTGCTTAACATTTCCCTCTGTGCCACCTCTGTGTTCTCTGTGCCTCTGTGGTGACGGATTCGCACTTACACCACAGAGACACAGAGGAACACTGAGTTTGCACAGAGAGAGAGCAGATTGAATAACGAAGACAAATGGAAAATGATGAATGGAAAATGATGAATGGAAAATGTCTCGCCGCTAAGGACTGATCAACGTCTGATATCGCTAGACGTCTTCCGCGGCATCACCATCGCCGGCATGGTGCTCGTGAACAATCCCGGCACATGGGGCGCCATCTATTGGCCGCTCGAGCACGCAGAGTGGCACGGCTGGACTCCCACCGATCTCATCTTTCCGTTTTTCGTTTTCATTGTCGGCGTCGCCATCCCCCTGGCGTTTGGTAAACGACTCGAGCGCGATGGCAGCAAACGCGATCTTTATCTCAAGATCATTCGCCGCACTTTGATCCTCTTCGCCCTGGGAATGTTTCTCGCAATTCCGATTACCCCTGACCGCTCGCCATACGTAAACTTTTCAATCATCCGCATTCCCGGCGTCTTACAACGGCTGGCACTCTGCTACCTGTTTGCCTCCGTCATCTTTCTGAACACAAAGGTACGCACTCAAATTCTGATTACACTCGCGCTGCTGATTGTTTACTGGTTGCTCATGACGCGGCTGCATGCACCCGGATTCGTGAATGGAGACTTGTCCAAAGAAGGAAGTCTGGCTTCATTCGTGGATCGAACAGTCTTTGGCCCGCACATTTGGCGACAGGGAAAAGTCTACGATCCGGAAGGATTGCTCAGCACTATTCCGGCTGTAGCGACGGCGATGTTTGGCGTGTTGACCGGGCAATGGCTGCGCCTGGAGCGATCGCAATTTGAAAAGGCGGCCGGAATGTTTGTTGCCGGCGCCGCCTGCGTAATTATCGGCTGGTGTTGGAACGCATTCTTCCCAATCAACAAATCGCTGTGGACGAGCTCTTACGTTTTCTTTACTGGCGGTTTGGCGCTGCAATTCCTCGCGTTGTGTTACTGGGTAATCGACATCAAACAATATCGGCGCTGGGCCAAGCCGTTTATCGTGTTTGGCGTGAACGCGATTGCTTTGTTTGTCGGGACGGGCATCATGGCGCGCGTAATGGGACTGATAAAACTGCCGTGGGGTGAACGGACAATTTCACTACAAGGCTGGATTTTTCAAAAGCTGTTTCTTGCCTGGGCGACGCCAATCCACGCGTCGCTGGCCTACGCCGTCACATTCATCCTACTCTGGTTAGGGTTGATGTGGATTCTTTACGTGCGCAAGATCTATATCAAGGTGTGATTGAATAAACCCAAAGTGCAACGTCGAAAGTTCAAAGCTCAAAGTTCAGAGTTTTACCGTGTCGATATCTTACTCAAAGGTGCCTTTTATGACTTTCCATACCAAGCTTCTAATCGTTGTAGTTCTAACCTTTTTCTTGTTGGGACGTCCGAGTCCGGTTCGTTCGGCCACTCAGGATGCGAAACCAGCCGCAGCGCCTGCCGCTAATTCTGATCCCGTCTATCAACAAATAAGACACCAGGGAGATAGCCCAGACGACTACAACGGCGCCGTGGCCACGGTGGACGGGCTAGTCCTGCGTCGTGACGCGGCAACGTTCAAGTTCAACAAAGGCGAAATCTATTTTCTTGCGCCGATCGGCGGTCGGGTAATAGGAGCCGTGTTCCTCGGCGATCTGGAAATGTCATTGGTTCCGCCAACGGACACGGAAAAGCGCAGCCTCGCGCGGTTTTCCTGGGACGCAGATTTGCCGCAACACTTCAATCGCATGGTGATGCGTTTCACTGACCAGACGTTCGCGGAGGTTAAGCAGTCGCCGGCGGTCAAGATGAGTGCGGGCGGCAGTCAATCGGCACATGCGCGTGACGCCTTTCGCGAAATCCAAACATTCCTACGCGATCAGGCGAAGCTGAATCTGGATATGCGTGCGCTCAGCGATATCTACGCTCCCCAGCGGCCGGGCTTTTTTATTTCGTT
>JBKPNY010000248.1:0-2304 GCA_046732835.1 Gemmatimonadota bacterium
GCGCGCTGAGCAGCGCCATCGCGTGGTGATGTAGCGCTTCGGCACTGCCCACTGACCACTGGCCACTGACCACTGCTCACCGCCCGCTGCCCACCGCTCACTGACCCGTGTCATCCGCCGACGGCCCATAAATCGAAGGAACCTTTGCGCCCATGGGCCGGAGATACGCGCTCAACTGCCCACGATGATGGATCGCGTCGAACATGAAGTCCCAAAGAAATTCCACTGTCGGTCTCTCCATTACCACCTGTCCCTGATAAAGAAACTGTGCGTTTCTCTCCTGGGCAGCCTCATCAAGCGCGGCAACCTTGTCGAGTAACTCGGTCGACCACTTTTCAAACATTCCGATCATCTCATCCCGGCTCGGTGCCTTCGTGTTCTCCCATTCAGACTTCCCGGTGTCGCAGACATCGTTTAATGCTTTCATTTCATTTGTGATGGTCCAGGCAAGTTGCTCGGCCGAGGGCGAACGGTCGTGTGGCTTGTAGCTAAGGTCTTCAGGCAACGCCCTCAGCACCTTTAGAAAAACAGGAAACTCTGCCTTGGCACGTTTCAGATAGAAATCTCGCAGCGTCATCTTCTTTTTCCTCCGGATTGATTTGGCCAATTATGAATGAGTGCGTGGGGAGCACGCTAGCTAGCCACGCGCTGACAGCCCGCGAAGCGGGCGAGAGCATGGGGCGTAAAGTGCGCGGAGCGCACGTCAGCGTAAAGCCTGGGGCGTAAGCCCCAGGATCAGAAGTTAAGAACGAACCAAGCCCGCGGAGCGGGCGACAGTCCTTCCGTATCAGCTATCGCCCACTCCGCGGGCTCGCTAATCCTTACCGACCTCTGATCCTGGGGCTTACGCCCCAGGCTTTACGCCGTCGCGCGCTCCGCGCGCTGGGCAGACCACTGACCACTGCTCACTGCCCACCGCCCGATGCTATTCTTCCTCATCACAGAACCCCGAGAGTAGATTCATGAAGCACAGTAACTATCCACTACTAGCCGCCGCACTTCTTTTATTCGTCGCTCCAGCCTGCCTGGCCCAAATACAGTTTCCCGATACACCTGCCGGCAATCAGACGAAGGCCTGGATGGAGGCTTTCAATGCCGGCGACATCGAGAACTACCGGGAGTTCTATCGCAAGAATTTCCCTGCGCGTGTGGAGCGTGCAGCATCAGCAATGCAACTGCGTCAGCAGAACGGCGGCTTCGAACTAAAGAAGATCGAAGAGTCAACCCCAACAAAGATCGTTGCTCTGCTTCAGGAACGTCTTTCTGATCGGTTTGCCCGGGTGTCTATTGAGGTCGATGCGACCGAACAACACCAGATGACCCGACTCGACTTGCAGGGAATTGAGCGCCCGGCGGAGTTCCCGCTTCCTAAGCTGAGCGAGAGCGAACTGATTAGTGCGGCGCGAAAGAAGCTGGACGATGAGACGGCGGCGGATCGTTTTTCGGGCGCGGCCCTCATCGCAAAGAATGGCAAAGCCGTTTTTGCAAACGCGTATGGTCTAGCGGATCGCGAAAAGAAGACTCCGAACACTTTGAAGACGCGCTTTCGAGTCGGTTCGATGAACAAGATGTTCACCGCGGTCGCCACCCTGCAACTGGTTCAAAGTGGCAAACTCGATCTGAAAGCTCCCTTCGGCAACTACCTGACCGACTATCCGAATAAAGACGTTGCGTCAAAAGTCACGATCGAACAATTGCTGTCGCACACCGGCGGCACGGGCGACATCTTTGGCCCACAGTTCACCGAGCATCGTCTTGAATTAAAAACCTTGCAGGACTATGTGAAGCTATACGGCAATCGCGGGCCGGAGTACCCCGCCGGCAGTCGCTGGCAGTACAGCAACTACGGTTTTCTTCTGCTCGGCGTGTTAATAGAAAAAATCAGCGGTCAAAGTTACTACGACTACGTTGGTGATCACATCTTCAAGCCTGCAGGCATGACCAGCACTGCTTCCGAACCTGAAGATCAACTCGTGGCGGATCGAAGTGTTGGCTACACGAACTTCGGCGCCGATGGTGGCAGGGTCTTGCATCCCAACACTGACACCCTCCCCTACCGCGGAACTTCGGCCGGCGGTGGTTACTCCACGGTGGAAGATTTATTGAAGTTTGCGACCGCGCTGCAAGCAAACAAACTGCTCGACGCGAAGCATACGGCACTGCTGACGACGGGAAGAGTCGACACTCCGAGTGGCGATAAGTACGCGTTTGGATTCCAGGAGGAGGAAGCTAACGGCTTTCGCTGCTTCGGCCACGGCGGCGGCGCCCCCGGCATGAACGGCGAACTGAAGATCTGCCCCGGCC
>JBKPNY010000249.1:0-1426 GCA_046732835.1 Gemmatimonadota bacterium
TCAAATCCTGAAACTCAGGGTTCCAGCCGAGCTCGCGCTGAATCTTTTCCGAGCTGGCAATCAATATCGCCGGATCGCCCGCGCGACGTGGTCCCATGCGTGCCGGAATGGCTTTTCCCGTCACCTCGCGCGCTGTCTCCAACACCTGATTCACACTGTAGCCGTTGCCCCCACAACCGAGGTTGTAGATACGGCCCCCGCCTTCGGTTGCCATCGACTTCAACGCGAGAATGTGTGCGCGCGCGAGGTCGATGACGTGAATGTAATCGCGCAGACAAGTGCCGTCTGGAGTCGGATAGTCGTCACCATAAACTTCGACAAACTCACGCGTGCCTGCCGCCGCCTGCAGCGCAATCGGAATGATGTGCGACTCGGGTGAGTGATCCTCTCCACACTTTTCGCTCGCGCCCGCCGCATTGAAGTAGCGCAACGAAACGAAACGAAGCGGATACGCTTCCGAGTACCAACGCATCGCGTGTTCAAAGGCGAGCTTCGATTCGCCATAAGGGTTGGTGGGATCGTTGGGCGCGGTTTCTTCAATGGGCACTTTTTCCGGCTGGCCGTAAGTTGCCGCGGTTGAAGAAAAAACAATGCGGTCGACTCCGGCAGCACGCATCGCGTCAAGCAGGATTAAGCCATTAACGAAATTGTTTCGATAGTACTTCGCGGGTTCGACGCACGACTCGCCAACCAATGAATCGGCGGCCATGTGAACCACGGCTTCTATTTTTTTGTTTTCGAGCGTCGCTCTCAAAGTGTCTGCGTCCGCGAGATCGGCGTGAACAAAATCCGCGCCGGCGACGATCGCTTCGCGGTGACCCTTGTAAAGGCTGTCGTAAACGACAACCTCATGGCCGTCCTGGATCAATTCTTCCGTTACTACGCTACCGATGTAGCCTGCGCCGCCGGTCACCAAAACTTTCATAAATGCACAAATCCTTTGCCGGTTAACGCAGTACTACACCCCGAAACGCTGCGAAGACTGCGCCGATTACGATTTATCGAGAGGGCAACAATATACGCACGGCCACTAATGAAAGTCTATTTTGGCGACTAGTGGCAGATGTACGCGTCGTCCGCGCCGGGGCAGTAGCCCGACAGTGATGGAGGGCTACGCTGCCACTCAAGCTTGCTGGTTGTTCATCGCTATACAGCCCTTGATCCACGAGTGTTGAGCCCAGCGTAGCCCTCCATGACTGTCGGGCTACTGCCCCGGCGCAGACGGCGCGCACATCTGGCGCTACTGCGCCAGCGCAGACGGCGCGCACATCTGGCGCTACTGCGCCAGCGCAGACGGCGCGCACATCGTGCGCTCTGGCATCGTCAGGCAGAAATTGTGGGGTTGGTTTGAGCGACCAAACTGATCCGCTCAAGAGCTGTTACGGCGGTGAGGACGAACAGAGCAGACTACGTGTGGGCCATCTTT
>JBKPNY010000250.1:0-24440 GCA_046732835.1 Gemmatimonadota bacterium
GAGGTCGCGGAGCGTCGCATGAAAAGAAGGTTGTGGGACGATGCAGCGACAATGAAATGGCTCGATGCTCGCGTTGATGAGCTCGAGTCAGGTGCCATCACCCCGTACGCGGTAGCGGATGAGCTGCTTGGCAAGTACGGAGATCTCGTGAAGGGAGCGACACAGTGACTTCATTCATTACCGAGCTCGACCAGAAAGAACGCGAGAACGAGCGGCTCAAAGCCGAGCTCGAAGAGTGGAAAAGGAAGTACGAAGCCGCGAAGAAGCGGGACATCGCGTTCACAAATTCAGAGAAGGAAGTCCAGGCGCTGTACACGAGTATCGACAGCGCCGGTCTTCATGAAGCCGACCTTGGCCTTCCCGGATCGTATCCGTACACGCGCGGGATTCACCCGACGGGATATCGCGGAAAGCTGTGGACAATGCGCCAGTTCGCAGGTTTCGGCAGCGCGCGCGACACGAATGAGCGATACAAGTTCCTTCTCGCGCACGGGCAGACCGGACTCTCAGTCGCATTCGATTTTCCGACACTCATGGGTTACGACTCCGATCACCCGCGATCCGAGGGAGAAGTGGGGAAGTGCGGCGTTGCGATCTCGAGTCTCGCAGACATGGAGATGCTGTTCGACGGGATTCCGCTCGACAAAGTCTCCACGTCAATGACCATCAATGGTCCCGCTGTAATTCTGTATTGCTTCTATCTCGCTGCCGCAGAAAAACAGGGAGTTGAGCTCGAGCAGCTTCGCGGGACCATTCAAAACGACATCCTCAAGGAATACATGGCGCAGCACGCGTGGGTCTATCCCATCGAGCCTGCGCTCCGACTGATTGTCGACTGCTTCGAGTGGTCGTCACAGCATGTGCCCCAGTGGAATACGATCTCGATTTCAGGCTATCACATCCGCGAAGCTGGCGCGACGGCAGCGCAGGAGCTGGCATTCACTCTCGCTGATGGATTCACTTACGTCGAGCGCGGAATTGCACGCGGTCTCGATGTCGATTCGTTCGCGCCTCGGTTGTCATTCTTCTGGGATATTCACAACGACTTCTTCGAGGAGATCGCCAAGCTTCGTGCAGCGCGGAGAATCTGGGCGCGCCACATGAAGGAGCGATACGGTGCAAAAGATCCGCGATCTCTCGTGATGCGATTCCACTCGCAGACCGCAGGCGTCACGCTCACGGCGCAGCAACCCATGAACAACGTGGTGCGCGTTGCATATCAGGCGATGGCCGCGGTACTCGGCGGCACTCAGTCGCTTCATACGAACTCGATGGACGAGACACTAGCTCTTCCCACCGAGGAGTCCGTGCAGGTCGCTTTAAGAACGCAGCAGGTTCTCGCATACGAGACCGGCGTATCGAACGTGATGGATCCGCTTGGCGGATCGTACTACGTCGAAGCGCTCACTACGCAGCTCGAGGAAGAGGCGGAATCTCTCTTCACTCAGATCGAAGAAGTGGGCGGAGTGGTTCGCGGACTCGAGACAGGATGGCTCCAGCGAAAAATTGCGGAGTCAGCGGCGAGACAGCAGTGGGAGATCGAGCAGCACCGTCGCGTGATTGTCGGAGTGAATGAGTTCGTCACAGATGAGCCAGAGCTGACAATTCCGCTTCTCAAGATAGGCAATACTGACGAAGAGCAGCGCGAGCGTCTCGCCGATCTTCGAAAGACGCGCGACAACAATCTTGTCGAGAAGCGGCTTCAGGAATTGAGAGACGCGGCGAAGAACAACGAGAACATGATGCCGCACATTCTCGACGCGGCGCGCGCGTACTGCACGCTCTACGAGGTCAGGCGTGCGATGGAGGATGTCTTCGGCGCTTACCGCGAGCCCGTGTTTTTCTGAAGAAGAAACCCCAATGGTGGGAGACGTATTTCGACTCTCACTATCTTCTCGAATACGAGCCGATCTTCAAGCTGGAGCGTGACCGCCAGGAGGTCTCGCGACTTCTCGATGTTCTGGAGCTCGCAGCCGGCTCGAAGATTCTGGATGTGCCATGCGGACAAGGCCGGCATTCGCATCTGCTGGCTGAGGCAGGGTACGATGTCGATGGTCTGGATTACTCCGAACATCTGCTGAGAATTGCACGCCGGCGCGGAACGGGCAAATCGCTTCGCTATACGCGCGGGGATATGCGAAAGCTTCCGTCGCGCTGGACGCGCCGGTTCGATGCGGTAGTGAATCTCTTCACATCCTTCGGCTTCTTTACCGATCCCGCAGACGATGTCAAAGTCATCGAAGAGTTTTCACGCGTGTTGAAGCCGGGTGGAATTCTCATCTGGCACGGCGGAAGCAGAGATGGTGTGATGGCGAAGTTTCTATCGCGCGACTGGTGGCAGACGACCGATGGGACGATGATCGCACACGAGAGATCGTTCGATTCGCTCTCAGGTGTGCTCACGATCGACTCCTCGTGGCGCGGCGCTGCAAAGCGCCCGGGAAAACGCACTCATCGCATTCGACTCTACACGGCGACGCGCCTTGCTGAGCTTTGCAGAGATGCAGGACTGATAGTTGAAGAAGCGTGGGACGGATTCATGGATCGCCCGCTGTCGCGCACTTCAGGGGAGATGATGCTCAAGGCGCGAAAGTCGTGATCTCGCTAACTTTGACCACCGTATGAGACCAATTCGAGTACTTGTTGCAAAGCCGGGCCTCGACGGCCACGACCGGGGCGCAAAAGTCGTCGCCGCCGCTCTTCGGGATGCCGGAATGGAAGTGATCTACACCGGGCTTCACCAGACTCCGGAGATGATCGCGAGCGCCGCAGTCCAGGAGGACGCCGACGTGATCGGATTGTCGATACTGAGCGGCGCACACATGACGCTCATTCCCCGTGTCCTGCAATTGGTTCGCGAGCAGGGCCGCGATGACATCCTGATCACCGGTGGTGGAATCATTCCCAGAGAGGACATGGATTCGCTGCATGAACAGGGAATCGGAAAACTCTTTGGTCCGGGAACTCCGACATCGGAGCTCGTCGATTACATCAAGGACTGGTTCGCCACCCGCGAGACGCAGGACGCAGCGACATCGGGCGGCTGATGTGACGTCGCGCTTGAGAGAGCTGAGCGCGGAAGTCCGCGAGCTCGAGAAAAAACTGCGCGAAGGTGGCGGTGCGGAGCGGATCGCAAAACTTCACAAGCAGGGAAAACTTTCGGCGCGTGAGCGCGTCGGGAAGCTGTGCGATCCCGGCTCCCGCTTCATCGAGATTGGACTTCTCGTTGCCTACGATCAGTATGAAGGACAAGCGCCGGCAGCAGGTGTAATTACCGGCGTCGGGATCATTCATGGCCGCGAAGCAGTGATTGTCGCGAACGATGCGACTGTGAAAGCGGGTTCATGGTGGCCTGAGACAATCAAGAAGATTCTGCGTGCGCAGGAAATCGCGATGCGCTGCCGTGTGCCGATCATTTATCTGGTCGATTCCGCGGGAGTGAATCTGCCGTATCAGGGTGGTGTGTTTCCCGGTCAATACGGCGCAGCGAGAATCTTCTATTACAACTCGATCATGCGACGGTATCTGCGCATTCCGCAGATTGCTGCAGTGATGGGTCAATGCGTTGCGGGAGGCGCCTATCTCCCTGCGCTGTCAGATGTGATTCTCATGGTGAAGGGCACGTCTTTCATGGGACTTGGCGGACCGAACCTCGTCAAAGGTGCGACCGGCGAGACTGTCGATTCGGAAACGCTCGGCGGCGCTGCGATGCACACCACTATCAGCGGAGTGGCGCATTACGCAACCGACACTGATGAACAGTGCCTCGAAAAGATTCGCGATCTGGTAGAGCGACTGCCGATGCAGAACGCGTCGAATGCCCCGGTCGACGCATATGCGGCGCGCTTCCGGTTTTCGAGTGATCGATGGCATTCACAACAACCGGTCGAAAAGCCGGACAAGAATCAGACAGAAGCACTTTACGATCTGCTTCCTTCAGATCATCGGATGTCATACGACATCCGCGAGATCCTCACTGCGATTCTCGACAATGGAAAGCTGGATGAATTTCAGGCCGAACTCGCAAAAGAGATGATTTGCGGGGACGCGTCGATCGAAGGAGTTGGAATCGGCGTGATCGCGAACGAGCGCGGCCTCATCAAGGGTCGCAAAGGAGAGAAGCCGCGGTTTGGCGGGATCGTTTACGCGGAAAGCGCAGAAAAGGTTGCTTACTTCATCGATCGATGCGACAGGCAGGGCATTCCTCTCTTATTCGTGCAGGATGTGTCCGGATTCATGGTGGGTCCGGAAGCGGAACAGGAAGGAATCATTCGCGCAGGCGCGCGCTTTGTTGAAGCAATGGCAACAACAAGAGTTCCGAAGATTGTGCTGACTGTGAATCACGCTTCGGGCGCGGGATACTACGCGATGGCCGGACAGGGCTTCGATCCGGATTTCATCTTCAGCTGGCCTACGGGAAGAATGGCAGTGATGGAAGGAGAGTCGGCGGTGCAGGCGGTACACGGACCTGCGCTCGACGCCGCGAAGAAAAAAGGCGAGAAGCCGTCAGACGAAGTGAGCTCGCAGGTGGAAGCAATGCGCGCCGACTACGAGCACCAGCTCGATGCGCGATACGCGGGCGCACGCGGGTTCATCGATGCAATTGTGTATCCGGAAGAGACTCGAGAAGTTCTTGGAATGGCGTTAAGGACCTCGATGCAAAACGCCGGTCCCCATCTTGGTGCGTTCGTTCTTCCTCCACACCTGGGCGAGAATCCATGAAGGATCTGGTTCGCGTCGCGAGCGGACAGGGTTTCTGGGGCGACTCGCTTGACGCACCACGACAGCAGGTCGAAGGTGGTCAGATCGACTATCTGATGCTCGACTATCTCGCCGAAGTGACGATGTCGATTCTTCAGAAGCAGAAAGAACGAGATCCTTCGATGGGTTATGCACGCGATTTCGTCGGCGCAATCGAGAGTGTCCTGTCTGGGATCACCGAGCGAGGTGTGAAGGTCATCGCAAATGCTGGTGGGGTGAACCCGCCCGCATGCGCAGCAGCGATTCGAGCTCTGACAAAATCAGAAAATCTTCGCATCGCAGTAGTGACGGGCGATGACCTGCTCGACAGACTGGACGAGCTGATCGATTCGGGGCATCCGCTCTCCAACATGGAGACTGGAGACCCGCTGTCGTCGATACGCGATCGTGTGCTGTCGGCTAATGCTTACATCGGATCCGTACCGATCGTCGAGGGACTTACTCGAGGAGCGAATGTCGTAATAACGGGGCGGTCTACCGACACAGCGCTGACGATGGCACCACTGAGATACGAGTTCGGCTGGAAAGAAAACGAGTGGGACAAGCTTGCTGCAGGCATTATTGCCGGGCATATCATCGAATGTGGCGCCCAGTGCTCGGGCGGAAATTGTCTGTACGATTGGAAATCGATTCCCGACATGGCAAATGTCGGGTATCCCATCGCGGAGGCAAAGCCCGACGGTTCCTTCGTGATCACCAAGCACCCGGGCACTGGCGGCAGGATCAATGTTCCGTCGGTTACCGAGCAGCTGGTGTACGAAATGGGTGATCCGCACGAATACATCACACCTGATGTTGTCGCTGACTTCACCACAATCCAGCTCGCGCCGGATGGAGTCGATCGAGTAAAGGTTTTTGGAATCAAGGGTCGGCCGGCAACCGACAAGCTCAAGGTTTCCATTGCGTACCGATCCGGGTTCAAGGCAGTAGGCACGCTGGTCTATGCATGGCCGGAGGCGTACGAAAAAGCGCAGGCTGCAGATCGCATCCTTCGTGAGCGTCTTGACCGTCTTGGACTCAAATTCGAGCAGATCCTCACTGAATTCGTTGGAGTCTCATCGACGCACGGCCGTCTCACACCGATCGATGCGAGTGAAGTAAACGAAGTTCAGCTGCGAGTCGGGGTGCGCGGGGAGGATCGCAAGGATGTCGAGCGATTTACCCGTGAAATTGCGCCGCTTGTGCTGAATGGTCCGCCGAGTGTGACGGGATTTGCCGGTGGGCGGCCAAAGGTCGAGGAGATTGTTGCGTACTGGCCCGCGTTGATCGACAAGAAAGTTGTAAGCACCAAAGTCGAGATCGTCTGATGAAAGTTCGCCTGCTCGACATCGCGCACGCACGGTCTGGTGACAAGGGTGACACAGCTAACGTGGGACTCATCGCCCTGCGTCCCGAGTGGTATCAGCTACTCGATCGATATGTCACGAGAGATGCGGTCGCTCGCCATTTTGAGGGCGTGATCGAAGGACCGGTCACACGGTATGAGCTTCCTAATCTCAACGCATTGAATTTTCTGCTGCATGGTGCGCTGGATGGGGGAGGGACGCTATCGCTAAAGACGGATGCGCAGGGCAAAGTGTATTCGACAGCCCTTCTCAGAATGTCGATCGATATTTCGGACGATGACGCAAAGGCGGCGAATCTTCCGCGGGGAGCCTGACGATGACACCAATGACAATTGCGAAGCTCGCGCTCGCTCTGATGGCAGCAATCCTCTTCGCATACGGCGCACGCAATGACATCCCGCAGCTGAGATGGGCGGCCATCGCCTTTCTCGCCGCAGCGGTATTGCTCAGATTCTTCGACAAAACGCGGAGCAGACAATGACTGCAGTCCAATCCGGATCAGAAACGATTCCGCAGGTGGTCGAAAAAGCGGCGAGTAGTGACGTCGTCTATTTCGATGGTCGATATGTGCCCAAGTCTGAAGTTCGAGTTTCGCCCGACGATCGCGGCTTTCTTCTCGGCGATGGCATCTATGAAGTAGCCGCTGCTTACAACGGAAGGTTTGTCGCGCTCGATCGACACATGGACCGGCTGCGTCGAAGCCTGCGTGAATCACGCATCGATGAAAGCGTTGCGGAGCCGTTGGAGACTGTCTTTCAGGAGCTTCTCGAAAGAAACGGCTTCGACGAAACTGGAAAGTCGATGGTGTATCTCCAGGTCACACGGGGCGCTGCACCGCGATCTCACGCGTTTCCCAAAGTTGCGGTGAGGCCCACAGTGTACGCGTACGCAGCACCAGTTCCAGCGGAACTTGGCGAGTTAGCAGCCGGCGCTGCCGCGATTACGCGGCCTGATGTGCGCTGGTCCCGGTGCGACATCAAGGTGATCTCGCTCATTGCGAACGTGCTCGCCAACCAGGAAGCGAAGGAGGCGGGCGCATTCGAAGCGATTCTCATTCGCGACGGATTCGCACTCGAGGGAACTCACACGAGCTTCTTCGCCGTAAAGGACGGCGTGATAAGGACAGCACCAATTTCCAACTTCATTCTGCCGGGAATAACACGTGAGCTCGCAATCGAAGCTGTTCTGCGTGAAGGGATCGAAGTCGTAGAAGAACCGATTTCAGCGAGCGATCTTGGATCGATGGATGAGCTCTTCATCACGGGCACGACGACCGAAGTAGTCCCGATTGTGAAGCTCGACGGAAAACCGGTGGGCGATGGAAAACCCGGGCCGGTTACGCTGCGCACAATGGAGCTTTATCGAGCCCACGCAGGGATCGCGTAAGCCGGGCAGTTCGTACCTCTGCGTCCGGCGGGTGCGGTGTTTGCCGAAGTGACGGTTAACTCAACCGGGCAATGACATGAGAAACAAGGGCCTCATAGCAGTCACAGCATTCGGCGTCCTCCTGATTGCAGGTGGATGCGCTAAAAAGGACACCGCCGCGACCGACACCACCGGCACCGCAGCAATGACGGACACCACTGCAGGCGTAGGAACCATGGGCAGCCCGCCAGGTACTTCGCCGAGCCCGACCATGAGTGATACGGCGGCGACTGGCACCATGGGAACGGCGTCCGGTGGGGATACGATCAAGGGTCGTTCGAGCGGCGACACGACGACCAAGAAATAGGTGCCCTTGCTAGATTGAGGCGTGGCCTCAATCAAGGTTCCAGAACTTCTTTCTCCGGCGGGCTCGCTCGATGCGGTGCGAGCCGCCGTCGCAAACGGAGCAGACGCCGTTTATCTCGGCGCGGAGCGTTATAACGCCCGCGACGAAGGGGCACAGCTCACCCTGGACGAGCTCGAGATAGCCTGTCGCCTGGCTCATTCACGAGGCAGCAGGATCTATCTCACTTTCAATACTCTGATCAAGCCGCACGAGCTCGAGGATGCGCTCGATTTTCTTGGACAGGCGATCGACAAGGGCATCGATGCGGCAATTGTTCAGGACATCGGAATCGTCCGCCTGATTCAGAAAGTCTATCCTGGATTTGAGATTCACGGCTCGACCCAGATGACGGTGCACGATGCATCGGGTGCAGCGGTGATGAGTCGCATCGGGGTCGATCGAGTCGTGCTGGCGCGCGAGAATACTCTCGAAGACATCATTGCGATCAGAAATGCCGTTCCAGATCTTGGACTGGAATCGTTCATTCACGGCGCGCTTTGCATCTCGTATTCCGGACAGTGCTACATGTCGGGAATGATCTCGGAGCGAAGCGCTAATCGCGGATCATGCGCTCAATCGTGTCGAAAGGACTACGTGCTGCGCGATGCAGCGAGCAGTGAGATTCTCGATACAGGATATCTGATCTCGGCAAGAGATCTCGCTGCGTACGCAAGTTTGCCGGAGATAACAAACGCCGGCATTGTCTGTCTCAAAATCGAAGGACGAAAGAAAAAACCTGAATATGTCGCGGTGGTAACGCGCAATTATCGCCACACGCTCGACAATCTTTCTGAAGGCGACACGACGCCGGTTCCGGAAGAGAACGTTCAGGAGCTGGTCCAGATATTCAGCCGCGGATTTACTCCAGGCATGTATCAGGGAAGAGCCGGTCGTGACTACATCACAAGAAGTCATCCGGACAATCGAGGCCGGGAGCTTGGCCACGTCGAGCGAAGCAGTGGAGGTGAGCTGTTCGTAGACGTCGACGCGCCGTTAATCGCAGGCGATGGAGTTGGATTCGAGCCACCGGAGGGTTCTCACGACAAGAGCGTCGGATTCATCATCGAGGATATTCGCACAATCTCTACGCGCGACCGGGTCAAGCAGGCGATTCGAACGTCGATGTCGATTCCTGATGGATGGCGCGTAGTTCGCAGCCTCGACACCACACTGATGCGCTCCGCGCAGCAAAGCTTCGCAAACGTGGAGCTGCCGAGTGCAGGACGTGTCAGGCTCGATGTGCGCGTTTTTGGAAATGCAGGCGGTCCGCTAAAGCTTGTGTTTTCGTCGGGCGACGACAGCGCAACTGTTCGCAGCAACATCACGCTCGTTGCCGCACAGAAACGTTCGCTCGATATCAAGCAGCTCCGCGAACAGCTTGGCCGCCTGGGTGACACGAAGTTCGCGCTCGGCAACGTTGATACCTCGGCGCTGGCCGACGGATTGTTCATTCCTGTAAGCGAGCTGAATCATCTGCGACAGGAAGCAATCGAGCAGCTCTCGATGAGACTCGAGTGGCGCACCGACGGTATCAAGCACGAACGTTCCGAAAAGATTCACGCAGCTGTCGCCGATGTGTGCATCACAAAAGGCGCCAGTCAATCAGCTCCATTCTCACTCAGCGCAGAAACTTTCTCGATCGCAGATGCAGTCGCCGCTGCTGATGCAGGTGCGACCGAGATTACTTTCGATCCATTCCTGCGACATCCTGCGCTCCCTGCGGCCCGCGTTCGCACACTCGCAGATAACCTCGGGACTCGCGGGATTTCCCTTCGCCTCAGGCTTCCCAGCATTGTGCGCCCTGAGGAGCGACGCACGCTGGACAAGTGGCTTGCTCTCGGCCTGCCATTGAGCACCGGCCACCTTGGTCTCGTTGCAGAGCTGAGCGGGCAGGGTCGCGATTTAGTTGCTGACTATTCGGTGAATTGCTTCAACCAGCACACCGCATCGGAAATTTTTGCGATGGGCGCGCAGCGAATTGTGCTTTCGGTCGAGCTCACCTTAGAAGAGATGATCGCCGTGAGTGCTCCGTGGAACGGTGCTGGGTTCGACGTTGTCGCTTACGGCCGTCCCGAGGGAATGACCATCGAGCACTGTGTTCTGTCGGCAGCTTTCAATCGTGAGCCAACAACGTGTCGCGATCTTTGCGTCCGCGATCACTCGAATGTGGAGCTGACAGATCCCGCGGGCTACACGTTTCCTGTCGCGACAGACAGCGCGTGCCGTAACCGGCTGCTTCACTCGAGACCAATCGAAGCGTCTGAGTTTATTCCTCGATTGTGGAATGCAGGACTTCGCAACTATCGGCTTTTGTTCAACGTTCACGGCGATCGCGTCGCTGAGATCACCGCAGCATATCGAAGCATTCTCGACTCGCTTCAATCCGGTCGCTCCGGTTCCATAAGTCCTCGCGAGCATGTAGGAACGGCGTTCACGCGGGGCCACTTCGCGCGTGCGGTCTGAAGAGTGAACGTTCTCGTCACCGGCGGAGCCGGGTTCATCGGAAGTCATGTTGCAGAGAAGCTCGTTTCACGCGGCGACCAGGTTGTGATCGTCGATTCGTTCGATCCCTTCTACGATCCGAAAGTGAAGCGGCGCAATATCGAGCAGCTCATGCAGTCAGGAAGTGCGGAGCTGATCGAAGCTGACATCTGTGACGGCGCGCACCTGGACGAGCTGCTCGGCGAACGTGAGATCGCTGCGATCATTCACCTCGCTGCACGCGCAGGCGTGCGCCCTTCGCTCGAACGACCGTCTGACTACATCCGCACCAATGTCGAAGGAACTCAGTCGCTGCTCGATATTGCACGCCGCCGCAGGATCCGTCCCTTCGTATTCGGATCGAGCTCGAGTGTGTACGGCGATACAACGCCGGTGCCATTCAGTGAACTGGAGCGAGCCGATGAGCCCATTTCACCTTACGCCGCAACCAAGAGATCGGCCGAGCTCATATGTCGCGCGCACGCATGCCTCTACGGAACGAGCATCGTCTGCCTCAGATTGTTCACTGTCTATGGGCCGCGACAGCGACCTGATCTTGCAATTCACAAGTTCGCGCGGCTGATGCTTCAAGGCGCGGAGATCCCGGTTTTCGGTGATGGCAGCACAGAGCGCGACTACACCTATGTCGCAGATGCCGTCGACGGAATTGTTCGCGCGCTGGACTGGTGCAATGAGTCCGCCGCCGGTGCGTTCGAGATTATCAACATCGGCGAAAGTGCGACGACATCGCTTGCTTCACTCGTCCAGCTCATCGCGACTGAGCTCGAGGTCACGCCAAAGATCCACGCGCTTCCTGCTCAGCCTGGTGATGTTCAGCGCACTTACGCCGATATCACGCGAGCGAAGGAAATACTCGGCTACGATCCTCGAACCACAATGGAGGAGGGCATCCACCGGTTCGCGGAATGGCTGCGTGCGCAGCCGGCGGACTGATGCGCATAGTTGCCCATAACGGTGCGCGAATATGGGGTGGTGCCGAGCGCGCGACGGTTTCGCTGCTTCATGGTTTGAAGGAGAGGGGCCACGAGGTACTTCTCCTCTGCAACGATCCGCTGGTGATGTCGAAGTCGAATGAGCATGGCGTTCCCGCTGAGCTTTGCGTTGTGGGAGGGGACATTGCGCTTCCGCATGCGTTCCGGCTCTCACGAGCCCTGAGGCGGAATCGTCCAGACGCGTTCATCGTCGGGACCTACAAGAAAGTTTTCCTTGCGGCCCTGGGTGCTCGATTGGCTCGTGTTCCTCGGATCATTGCGCGCGTGGGTCTCGAGTCAGACACGCCTCGCAGCGCAAAATACCGGATTGCCCTGCGACGATGGGTTGATGGAGTGGTTGTGAATGCTCAGCGAATGGCGGGATCATTTGCATCACTCGATGGTTTTCACGAGTCGAAAATTCGGGTGATCTGGAACGGCGTCGACGCGCGGCACTCTCCAGCAGATCCAATGAAGGTTCGCCAGGAACTCGATATTCCCGCGAATCAGTTTCTCATCGGCACGGTTGCACGGCTGGCGTTACAGAAGCGGCTCGATCGTTTGCTCGAAGTGGCAGCCTTTCTACCAGATGTGACGTGTATCATTGCGGGTGATGGAACCAGAAAAGACGAGCTCACGCAAAAAGCCGTATCACTCGGTGTTTCGGAGCGCGTTCGTTTTCTCGGACACCGGGATGATGTTGGAGATGTGCTCGCAGCGCTCGATGTTTTTGTTGTGACGTCAGAATCGGAAGGCTTGTCGAACGCCATGCTCGAGGCGATGTCATACGGCGTCCCTGTAGTAAGCACTAACGTGAGCGGGGCAGAGGATGCGCTCGCTCCGGATTCAGAAGGCTTGAGCGCGGGAATTGTGACGACATTCGAGCCGAAGGCAATCGCTGAAGCAATTGCGTCGCTCAGGGACCAGCCGGAGCTTCGCGGCACCATGACACGCATCGCCAGGCGGAGGGCCATCAATCAATTCTCGCGTGAGCAGATGCTTACATCGTGGGAGGAGTTTCTCTCGACTCCTTCAGAACGGAAATGAACCTTGTGATTCAAAACTCCGCGCACGTCTGGGGCGGAAACGAGAAGATGCTTTCGACGGTTGCCAGGGGAATGATGGAGCGAGGCCATGACGTTGTCGTGTCATGTCCCGGAGGCGTTGTTTCCAGGCGACTGCGAGAGTCGGGTGTCCGCGTGTCGCACTTTCGCCCGCGCGGTGCGGTCGATCCTGTGAGCGGACTTTCCTTTGCGGCCTGGCTGGCTACGCAGCGGCCCGATGCGTTGCTCCTCACGTCATGGCATTCGATTTCATGGAGCTCGTTTGGAGGGCGCATGAACGCCGTCCCGAAAATCGTGATGCGCCAGGGAATCGTACGCTCGGCGCCAACGAAAGGAATTCGCGGCTTTGCAGTGCATCGCTGGGTCACTGACGTGATCGTCAACGCTCCCGAGATTCGGGAGGAATGGATCCGCACGTCGCGGAATTTTCCAGCCGATAGAGTTCACGTGGTCCTCAACGGAATCGCACAACAATCCGTTGACAGGGAACAGCTGAGAAAGCAGTTGAGGTCAGAGCTTCAAGTTGATGAAGCGACGTTGCTTATAGGCGCAGCTGGAATAATCGCGGAACGAAAGGGATTCGATCTGCTTCTCCGCGCTTTCAGTCAGGCAAATCTGGAACGGACGCAGGTGGCAATCATCGGTGACGGGCCCTTTATGGAGAAACTGCAGGAGCTCGCGCGAGAATTGAACATCGCTGAACGCGTCCATTTTCTGGGATCCAGAGAGAATGCTGCAATGACGATCGCGGGGCTCGATGTGTTCGTTTTGAGCAGCCACAACGAAGGCATGGCGAATGTGATGCTCGAGGCAATGAGCGCAGCAGTTCCTGTGATCGCGTCTGACATCAGCGGCGTTCGCACGGCGATTGGCGGAAGCACTGAAAGATCAGTCGCAGGCTGGATCTTCAGTCCCGGTAATGTCGACTCTCTTGCAGGGAGGTTGAGCGAAGTCGCTGGTCACCTGAGACGAAATGTCGAAGTTGTCAACGAACGCGTGCGTGAAGCGACTTATCGCATCCAGAACTGGTTCACCATGGATCGCATGCTCGACCAAACGGAGCAAATTCTTTTCTCGTGAGCGACCTCATCGAGAAAGATTCCCCGCACATCTGCATTGTGCTGCTCAGTGGACTGGGCGACGTAGTGCACGGCCTTCCTCTCGTCAACGCCATTCGCAGTGCAAAGCCGCAGGCGCGCATCACATGGGTGGCGGAGCCAATGCCCGCGAGCTTTCTCGCTGGTCATCCTTCAATCGACAGGCTGGTGGTCTATCGTCGAAGCGATGGATTCAATGGCGTGAGGCAGCTCAGACAGGATCTCAAAGCGGGAGAGCCGGTCGATCTGACTCTCAATCTGAACGTGTATCTGAAGAGCATCTGGCCGACTTTATTGTCCGGCGCACCAAGACGAATCGGATTCGACAGGGGAAGGTCGTTCGAGGGCGTCTGGCTCGCATCGAACGAGAGACTGAAGCCGTCGCCACGCGTTCACACGGCAGACATGTTTCTCGAGTTCGCAAAGCATCTGAACATTCCTGTTGGTAATCCCGAATGGAGAATCACCTTTTCTCCAGACGAATTGCGCGAGCAGCAGGAGTTCTTCCAGAAGTTCGAGGGTCGGCCTGTTGCCGCCATTATCCCTTCATCTGCAACGATAAAAAAAGACTGGCTGCCAGAGCGTTGGGCGCACGTCGCTACCGCGCTCGAGCGCGATTTTGGATTCGTGGTTCTGGTTGCCGGTGGCCCGGGCGAGCGTGAGCAGGCAGCTGCGCAGGAGATTGTTGCGAAGTCATCGGCCAAAGTGAGGTGGGGCATGACCGATTCCGTTCGTCGACTTGCCTGGACTTTGGGTGGCAGCAATCTCGTTCTCGCACCTGATACCGGTCCGGTGCACATCGCGCGGGCATTGAACGTCCCTGTCATCGGACTCTACGGTCACACTAATCCATGGAGAGTTGGTCCATGGAAAGCGTATCAGGATTTATGGATCGATCATTACACGGACGAAGGCCATGAGCCCGATGTGTCGGACCGCCGTCCGAAATGGGAGCGCATGCCTGCCATCACCGTCGACGAAGTTCTCGATCGTGTGACGCGCTCAGTCTCAGAGTATGGTGCCGCGTCGTAGCATGCCGAAACATCCAACGATGGACGACGCGCGTGCAGCACTCAAGGCAGCGTTCGGCTACGACCAGTTCCGGGCAGGCCAGGAAATGGCAATCGAGTCTGTTCTTTCGGGCCGGGACACACTTGTCGTACTTCCCACTGGCGGTGGGAAATCCGTGTGTTATCAGATTCCGGCACTGGTTCTTCCCGGATTGACGGTGGTCGTTTCGCCGCTCATCTCACTGATGAAAGATCAGGTCGATGCGCTCGAAGCGAGAAATCTTCCCGCAGCGTTCATCAACAGCACACTCAAATCAGGTCAGGTTGCTGATCGGCTTGCTCGCGCAGCTCGCGGCGAAGTTCGGCTTCTGTATCTCGCCCCTGAGCGCTTCGATTTTGGAAACGTTGCAGCAAGACTGCGAGACATCGGTGTAAGCCTTCTTGCAGTCGATGAAGCCCACTGCATAAGCCAGTGGGGACATGATTTCAGGCCCAGCTATCTGAGAGTAGCAGAAGCACGTGAGAAGCTTGGCTCTCCGCCAACAGTCGCACTCACTGCAACAGCAACCCCTGAAGTCCGGGACGACATCTGCCGACAGCTCGCGCTCAAGGATCCTCGCACGATTATCACTGGATTCGACCGGACGAATCTGACCTATCATGTACTTCCCGCACGCAACGATGCTGAGAAGGACACACTGCTTGTGGAAACGCTTCGAAAGCACGATGGACTCGCTGTAGTGTACGCAGCCACACGCAAGTCAGTCGATCGTCTGAGCTTTCTACTCGAACAGCAGGGAATTCCATCGGCAGGGTATCACGCGGGGCTCGATGATTCACACCGGCGCGAGGTGCAGGAAGCATTCATGTCGGAGCGCATTCGAGCGATCATCGCAACCAATGCGTTCGGAATGGGAATCGACAAGCCCAACGTGCGTCTCGTGATTCATCATTCGATGCCCGGCACACTCGAAGCGTACTACCAGGAAGCCGGACGTGCCGGTCGCGATGGAAACCAGTCCGAAGTTTTTCTCCTCCATTCTTTTCCCGATCGATTTACGCACGAGTTTTTCATCAAGGGGTCGTACCCGGAGCGCTCTGTCGTCGAAGAGGTTTACGCAGGGCTTGTTCGTGCTTCGAGAACTTCAGACACTCTACCCGAAGCTGTCGACGACATCGTTCCTTTGGTGAAAGGGAAAATCAGTCCTCGCGAAGTGGAGAGCTCCCTTCGGATTCTGTCACACGCGCAGGCGATTGTCGGAAGCGAAAGCTCCACGTCGATGGTGTCAGTACGACTGCTCGCAACACCGCAAAGAATTCGGAGCGAAATCACCGGAGAGGACAATCCTGAGCTCGGTCTGCTGCGCGCTTTGTGGAAGATCGGCGGTGACGCGATTCACACCGGTGCAACGATCGATCTCGACGCACTTCCTCCCGGACTTGGCCGGCGCAGCGGCGGAACGACGTTGCTCGACTCGCTGCAATCGCGGCAATTCCTCATCTGGCAGAGACTCGGCGGTGGAATGCGTCTCACGAGTCCGGGTGCTCCGCTTTCGAAATTCCGTATCGACTGGGTATCAATCGATCGCCGGCGGGCTGCGGACCTTTCGAAGCTGGAAGCAGTGCAGCGATACGCATACGCAAAGACCTGCCGGCGCGCATTCGTTCTCAAGTATTTCGGCGATCCCGCGTGGCGTCCCCGATGCGACGGATGCGACAACTGTCTCGGAATCGCACGCCCAAGGGAAACCGCACCTGCCCGAACTAAAAAAGAGCCGAGGGCCAGAAAAACTCGCGACCGACGACCGGCGACCGTGTCAGCGGTGTCAGAGAACGACGACGTTTCGTTGACGCGAAGCGAGATCGATCTTATGAATGCACTTCGAGAGAAACGACGTGAGATTGCCCGTAAGGATGCCGTCCCCGCGTATATTGTATTCTCCGATCGCACGCTCGCTGAGATGGCGCTGAGAAGGCCGGCGACACTCGCAGCGATGGCAAACGTGAGCGGCGTTGGGGAGATGAAACTCGCGCGATATGGCGAAGAATTTCTCTCGGTCATAAAGAACGCCGACGAAACCGAAGCAGCCTGACTAAATGGACGACTCGCTCTACTTCAGCGAACAGCACATCGCAGTCCGCGACATGGTGCGCGAATTCGCGCGCGAAGAAGTTGCGCCTGTAGCCGCACAATTCGACGCCTCGCAGGAATTCCCATGGGCGAACGTCCAGAAAATGGGCGAGCTCGGGCTGCTTGGGATTCCATGGCCCGAATCACTTGGCGGAGCAGGGCTCGATACGCTCAGCTACATGATCGCCATCCACGAGATGGCGAAAGTCGATGCGTCGCACGGAATCACAATCTCGGCGCACACTACACTCGGCACGTCGCCAATCGTCAACTTCGGAACGGACGAGCAGAAAGAGAAGTTCGTGCGACCGCTCGCGGCAGGAAAAGTTCTCGGAGGCTTTGGACTTACCGAGCCAACTGCTGGAAGTGACGCTGCGGGGACTCGAAGCACTGCCGTCAGAAAGAACGGCTACTACCTGCTCAATGGATCGAAAGTCTTCATCACCCATGGTGGCGTCGGTGAAATCTTTGTCGCTACTGCGGTCACCGATCCCAGTGCGGGAACCAGGGGAATCACGTCGTTCATTCTTACGAAGGAAGCTGATCTGTCTCATCGGCCGGAGGGTGTAACGATGGGGCACGACAGCTCCCTCAAGCCGATGGCCGGGTTCAAGGCGGGGAAGAAAGAGAACAAGCTCGGATGGCGCGCATCAGATACGCGTGAGCTCGTCTTCGAAGACGTCGAAGTTCCCGAAGAAAACAGGCTCGGTGACGAGGGCATGGGGTTCGTCAACTTCATGCAGACGCTGGATGCGGGACGAGTCGGAATCGCAGCACTGTCCATCGGTATTGCTGAAGGCGCCTTCGAACAGGCGCTTCATTACGCTGCACAGCGCAAGCAATTCGGCCGCACGATCGCGAACTTCCAGGGAATTCAGTTCCAGCTTTCGGACATGGCGACTGAAATCGAAGCGGGAAAGCATCTCATGTATCACGCTGCGTGGCTCGCGATGCACAAGAAGCCATTCGGGAAGGAAGCCGCGATTGCGAAGCTTTTCTGTTCGGAGCTCGCGATGCGATCTACTCTCAAAGCAATTCAGATCCACGGCGGATACGGGTACACCAAGGATTATCCGGTCGAGCGAATGATGCGCGACGCCAAGATCTGCGAGATCGGCGAGGGCACTTCGGAGATTCAGCGTGTTGTGATCGCGCGCCATCTCCTGAGAGGGGTTCTCGATTGACCTACTCTGAAGCGGCAAAAAAACTCAGGCTCCCGCTCGGGTTCGTACTTGGCATTGCCTATCTGATCTGGGCGCGGCCGTCGAACCTGACGCTGGCAGTCGGAGGAATCATTGCGTTTGTGGGAGTGATGATCCGCGCCTGGGCCTCAGGGCACATATCGAAGAATCGAAAGCTCGCGGTGTCCGGTCCATATGCTCATACACGAAATCCGCTGTACTTCGGGAGTTTCCTGATCGGGGCGGGATTTGCCATCGCCGCACATTGGGCGCTGCTCCTGCTGGTGATCGCCTTCTGGGCGCTGGTCTACGCTCCAACCATGGAGCGCGAGAAAGCCAACATCCGCGAACGATTCCCCGACGCCTACGATGCCTATTCAGCCAACGTGCCGGCTTTCGTCCCGCGGGTAACGCCGTGGCGTGATAACGATTCCGATGACGGCGCCTTCGACATGGGGCTTTACATGAAGCACGGCGAGTGGAAGGCTGGAATCACATACGTTTTAGTGATGGCCTGGCTCGCATTCAGGGTTAAACGGGGACTGTAAGTCGTTGCCACTGTTGCAAAAAGCTCGTCTATATCAGTACATTCTGGCAAAGCGAATTCAGCCAGTCCGGCATGGGGATGTGCGTGCGACTCGCGCCATTCACCACCATGACCGGAAGGCGTACTACCATTAGCTGTACGTACAGAAAAGGCGTCGCGTAATTGCGCGCCCACACATAGGGAACATCCGCCGCCACCTCTGACGCCGAGTCGCCGTCAGTGATGCCCGGCGGATTACGATGAAAAGAGAGATCCTCATAAACGCCGGCTCGCGCGAGACGCGGGTGGCGATTCTGGAGGACGAGAAGCTCGTAGAGCTCCTCGTAGACCGTCCAGACAACCGACGTATGGTCGGCGACATATACCTTGGACGAGTGGAAGCGGTGCTTCCCGGGATTCAAGCGGCGTTCGTCGACATCGGCACTGAGAAAAGTGCCTTCCTTCACGCATCAGACCTTGTCCGTGAGAGTGCCGAAGAGGCAGAAGAAGAGGACGAGGATGACGAGGATGACGACGAGGAAGTAGAGGGGGCCGAGGCGGCCGAGCAAGCCACCAAAGGTGCAAAGTCCAACGGGTCGAGATCCAATGGTCGCCGGCCGCGAAAGGCAGCCGCGCCCCCGATTCAGGACGCCCTGAAGCGCGGGCAGGAGATCATGGTTCAGGTCTCGAAGGAGCCGATCTCCACCAAGGGCCCCCGAGTTACCGCACAGATTTCACTTGCCGGACGATTCCTGGTCTACATCCCGGACTCATCGAGAGTCGGGGTCAGTCGCAAGATTTCGGGCGGCGCTGAGCGCCAGAGACTGAAAGAGCAGGTGGGAGCAATTCTCCCGGACAGATCGGGCGGTGTCATTGTTCGAACCGTGAGCGAGGATGTGACTCCCGAGGCTCTCAAGCGAGACCTCGACATGCTCATGGCGCAGTGGAAGAAGATCAAGCGGAAGAGTCAGTTCACTCGTGCTCCAGCTCTTCTGCATCGCGAAACAGGTCTGACACGAGGGCTTGTCCGGGATCTCTTCAGCGCGAAAGTCGACAGCCTTACCATCGACTCGAAGCCGGTATTCAATGAAGTCAATGAATACCTCAAGACTGTCGCTCCGGATTTGATCGGTCGCGTGAAGCTTTACGAAGAGCGCGTTCCACTTTTCGACACAGCGGGCATCGAAGCAGAGATCCGCGACGCGTTCAAGCGGAGATGCGATCTACCGTCTGGCGGATACATCATCATTGAGCCGACTGAAGCGCTCGTTTCGATCGACGTCAATTCAGGCCGCTACACCGGCCGAAAGGACCCGGAAAAAACAGTCCTCCGAACGAACATGGAAGCGGCAGCGGAAATCGCGCGTCAGCTGCGCCTGCGCGATGTTGGCGGAATCATTGTCTGCGACTTCATCGACATGGAAACGCGCGCATCGCGCGACAAGGTCCTGCAGGAGTTGCGCACGCATCTCGGCCGCGATCGCGCGCGCACTAAGGCATTTGCGGTGAGCGATCTCGGCCTGATCGAGATGACGCGGCAGCGTGTAAGACAGAGTCATTATCAGAGTATGACGGAACCCTGCCCGATCTGCGAAGGAACCGGCCGAGTGTTCACTCCGGAGACGATCGTCCGGCGGATGGAGAGGTCCGTGCGGCGCATGGTCGTAGAAGGCCGTCGCGACAATCTCCTGGTGAAACTCCATCCGGATGTAGCGATGTACGTGCTCGAGCAGGAGCGCGAGCTGGTCCAGAAGCTTCAGAAGACCGCGTCGTTTTCTCTGGAGGTCAGAGACGATCCGCTTCTCAAGCCGGACGAATTCAAGCTTGTGGTGAAGGGGCAGGGTCGGGACGTCACACACCAGTACCACGTGGCGTAGCGAAACCACAGTTGAAGTCGAGGCCGTAACCCTTTATTATTCAAGGCTGTTACGGAATTTCACCAATCGGTTGTTCATCAATGGCTTACGCAATCATCCGCACCGGTGGCAAGCAGTATCGCGCCGAGTCGGGCAAGACAATTAGAGTTCCAAGCCTTCCTGGCGAAGCGGGATCCAAGGTCACATTCAACGACGTGATCCTCGGCTCGAATGGCGACAAGACTTTCGTCGGCGTTCCTTCGCTCAAGAATGCGTCCGTCGCGGGCGAGATCGTCAAGCACGGCAGGGACAAGAAGATCGTCGTCTTCAAGATGAAGAGACGTAAGAACTACGCTAAGAAGCAGGGTCACCGTCAAGGCTTCACCGAAGTCAAGATCGGCGACATCACGCTCGGATAAGAGGCATTTCAGATGGCACATAAAAAGGGCGTCGGCTCATCGAGAAACGGACGCGACAGCAATCCACAGTACCGCGGCGTGAAGAAGTTCGGCGGCGAGAAAGTGATTGCCGGCAACATCATCGTCCGTCAGTGCGGGACTAAGTGGCACCCGGGACGCAATGTCGGCCTGGGCAGCGACTTCACCATTTACGCGCTCATCGACGGCGTCGTGAAGTTCGAGCACAAGAACCGCACGCGGTTTAAGGTCAGCGTCTATCCTCAAGAGACTTCAGCCGCGTAATTCGTCTCGGTTGGACCAGAAAAAAACAGTCCGAAGTCACAAGAAGCGTAGTCGACTGCAGTTACTAGTCACTACGCTTCTGACGTCTTCTGACTGCTGTTAGCAGGTTCTTCACGAAACTTGCAGCAACGGCAAGACGTAAGTCGCCTAGGTCCCTTACTCACGAGATGACAATGGCTTTTATCGACAAGCTCAAGGAAGAGCTCGATCGCGCTGGACGCGCGGCGCAAGGTGCGCTCGACGAAGGAAAGACGCGGCTGGAGGCGTTCCGCACTCGCCAGCTTGCCGACAAAGCGGCGCAGGCTCTTGGCTACGCAGTCTTCCGCGCAAAACAGAATGGCGGGGAGATCGACGCAGATACTTACTCGCGTCTCGCGGCGACGCTCGCAACGCACGATGCTGAAGCATCGAAGTACGAAGCAGAGCTCGATGCGAAGCGCGCGGAATATCGCGGCGACAAGGCAACCGCCGACGCATCATCGGCTTCTTCTGCGGCCGCTGACGCTGCGACTTCAGCAACGCAGGACGTTTCAGGCTGAGCTTTTATCAGCAAATAAAAAAAACCCGGCCGATGTGGCCGGGTTTTTTTATTCCGTTCGCAGTTACTTGTTATGCTGCGGAGTTCCGTAAGCAGGTGGAAGATTCTTGTAGCGGTCAGTGAGCATCTGCTGACGATCCGGCTGCAGATACTCTCGTCCCTTCACATACACATGCTCGGGAACCGACGTGAACTCGAACGGATCGCCGCTCCATATCACGACGTTAGCATCACGTCCGGCTTGGAGTGATCCGATTCTGTCAGAAACGCCGAATACTTCTGCAGGTGTGAGAGTGATCGCGCGCAATGCATCGTTCCACGACATTCCGTACGCGACCGCGTTTCCTGCTTCCTGCTTGATGTTGCGCACGTTGAACGACTCTTCATCACCGGGACCGTTGCCGGTGATCACCACCTGCACACCCGCGCGACGAAGCAGCCCTGCGTTCTCCTGATTCGAGCCGAGCGTTGCAAAGCTTCCGGGGATGTTGTTCATCGCTCCCGTCAGAACCGGCACATGCGCCGCCGCAAGCTTATCGGCAACCATCCACGCTTCGGCTCCGCCACCGATGATGATCTTGAGATCATTCTCCTTGGCGATCCTCAATGCGGCGTCGATGTCAGTTGCCTTGTCCGCACCGAGAAGCAGTGGAAGACGTCCCTCGACAACCGGTATCATCGCCTGAAGATCCAGGCGGCTCGCTGAAAAATCGCGCGTCTCGGCGCGCTCATACGCTGCGCGGTTGCGCATGTACGCTTTCGTGTCTTCGATGAGCTCGCGAAGGCGGTTCAGAAGTTCTCCTCTGGCTCCTGTTCCTGCGGACTCATTGTCCGACACCTGGCCAACCATCGCTATCGGAGATTTGAGGAGCATGTCGGTTGGCATTCCTTCGTTGAGCTGAAGGAACGCTGCCTGGCCCGCGATGAGCTTTCCACCGCCACCCGGAATGATCACAACATTTGTTACGCCTTCACGACGTGCAGGCGCGATCAGCACCGACTGCGTGTTGAGTCCTTCCCACACATCGAATGAAGCAGCGACATTGTCGTGGCCACGCGCTGAAGCCTGGCGAGTGTCCGAAACTTGCCCGATCTCAACGAGACCGAGCTGAGTCCCGGCGTTGATGAGTCCAGGCGTGACCCATTTTCCGGCAGCATCGATGCGCTGTGCTCCGGAAGGAATCGTGACGTTCGATCCAACTGCGACGATTTTCCCGTCGCGAATGAGAACCGTGCCGTTCTCGATTGGCTCGCTCGAGACCGGGTAGACTTTCGCGCCCGTGATTGCAATTGTCTGCGCGCCGGCGACTCCCGCCGTCAGTGACGCAAGTGCGATTGCTCGCAGTGAAACAAGTTTGCGCAGTGCGTAATTGATTTTTATGTATGTCATCGGTTCATCCCCGGCGTGCGTACGAATCCAAGCTCGAAGTCAGTCTTCCACTGCTGTCGCGGATCATTGCGATCGAACATGAGCGCTCCGTCGATCCACACTTTCTCCGGCTTTGAGTACACGCTGAAGGGATCTCCTGACCACAGAATGATGTCTGCGTTCTTTCCCGCAACGAGCGATCCGATCTTGTCCTGAAGACCAAGCTGCCACGCGGGATTGATCGTGATCCACTTGATGGCTTCGTCTTCAGTAGTGTGAATGCCGGCGTCCTCACCAGCGGCTATTGCCTTTGCAGCTTCCTGATTCAGGCGCTGAGACCCGGATGGATCGTCAGAGTGCACTGCGACGATTGCGCCTGCTTTGCTCGTCAATGCGATGTTGGCCTTGATGCCGTCGATCGCTTCCATCTTGAATCCGCCCCAGTCAGCCCAGAGTGACGCGCCAATCGAATCGCGCGCGAGCATGTCGGCGATCTTGTACGCTTCGACGCCGTGGTGGAAGGCGCGGACCTTGTAGCCGAATTCCTTGGCGATATCCATCATCTGCGCCATTTCATCGGAGCGATAACAGTGATTGTGGACAAGGATATTTCCGCGCAGAACTTCTGCGAGCGTCTCGTTTCCAAGATCGCGTGCCGGCGGATCTCCCTTGTGATCCTTGTTCCACTTGTCCCAGCGACGACGATACGCTTCCGCATTGATCCAGGCAGTGCGATATCCGGCAACGTTGCCCATGCGTGTTGACGGACCACGATTCTGATAGACGCGCTTGGGGTTTTCACCGCAAGCCATCTTCAGTCCGTACTTCGCGCCGGGGAATTTCATTGCCTGGACTGTGCGCGCAGGAACGACCTTGAGGACAACACTGCGCCCGCCGATCAGGTTCGCAGAACCTGGAAGCACCTGCAGAGTAGTTACGCCGCCAGCAAGATTGCGAGGGAACTGCGGATCCTGCGGCCACACTGAATGCTCTGCCCAGACGTATGCAGTTACAGGATTCGTCGCTTCGTTTCCATCACTCAGCGCCTGAACGCCGGGTGCTGCATACACGCCGAGGTGTGAGTGTGTGTCGATGATTCCGGGAGTGACGTACTTGCCGTTTCCGTCGATCACGACAGCGCCCGCCGGAACGGTGACGCTCGGTCCAACAGCGACAATCTTTCCATCAGCGACTGCGATCATCCCGTTCTTGATAGTGGGACCTGCAGCAGTCATGATGTTGACGTTGCGAATTACGAGTGGTGGTGCAGCGATGCGAGTGTAGGTACTCGGGAACGGATCGGAGTTCGGAACTGAAACGCCTCCCGGACCCGTCGCCGCAGCAGTTGTGTCTTTTGCGGGAGTCGGTGCAGTTGCTGGTTTCGCTGGCTTACATGCCGTCGCGGCAACTAACGCAGCGGCTATGAGCAAATGACTTTTCATCTTGATGAGTGCTCCTCCTTAAGGGCACGTTGGGCGGGTTGTCCTTTGGACGCGGGATAACATAGCAGGACAAGCGTCAAGCGACAGGTGTGTTCCTCCACTCGACATATGCGTCGACGTGATCAGTACAGATACCATCGACGCCAATTGCAGCGAGGCGTTGCCATTGCGTCT